>NZ_SMKR01000018.1 GCF_004348725.1 Kribbella turkmenica | reverse complement strand
GGGGGACGACAGCCTCCACCAGCCGGAGGGTCCGAGGGGGGCGGACGCCTCCGGGGTCAAAGGCTCGACGCATCGGCCGAGCGGTCTCGAACGCTCGGCGCATCGGGCGAACGGTACCGGGCTCGGTGCATCGCCGAGCCGGTCTCGGCCGGCCCTGCGCCCGGATCAGGGCGCAGGCCGGCCGCTGTCAGCGGGGACCCAGCTCCAGGGGCCGCGTCCGGATCCAGCGGGCCGTGGTCTGCTGCCGGCCCATGGCGATCACGTCGCCGGCCGGACCGGCCGAGAAGACCCGGCTGCCGGTGCTCTGCCTGGACGCACCGACACCGCGCTGGACCTCGGCCAGCAGCTGGTTGACCCGCCTGCGCAGACCCTCCACCTCGGACTGCAGCGCGAGGATGTGCCGGATGCCCGCCAGGTTGACGCCTTCGTCCTGGGACAGGTGCTGCACGTACCTCAGCTTCGCCACGTCATACGCCGAGTACCGCCGGCCGCGGCCGGACGCCCGGCTCGGCACCACGAGGCCGAGCCGGTCGTACTGGCGCAGGGTCTGCGGATGCATGCCGGCCAGCTGGGCGGCCACCGAGATCACGTAGATCGGGGTGCGGTCGTCCCAGGTCGGCACCTGGCTGAACGGGATGCCCATCACGGGCTCCCGAACAACCCGGCCCGCAGGTCAGGCTGATCCGACGCGGAACTGAACTCCTGCAGCTTGGCGCGCTGCTCCTCGCTCAGCTCGTGCGGGACCTGCACCTCGAGGGTGAGCAGCAGATCGCCCTTGGTGCCGTCCCGGCGGACCGATCCCTTGCCGCGGACGCGCAGCTTGCTGCCGTTCGCCGTACCGGCCGGGATCCGGACCGTGACGGGCAGGCCGTCCAGGGTCGGAACCTTGATCTCCGCGCCCAGCGCCGCCTCGGTGAAGCTCACCGGGACGTTCAGCGTCAGGTGCTCGCCCTGACGGCCGAAGATCCGGTGCGGCTTGACGTGCACGGTGACGTAGAGGTCGCCCGCGGGGCCACCTCGTTCGCCGGCCGCGCCCTTGCCCTTGAGCCGGATCCGCTGGTTGTCCTGCACACCCGCCGGGATGCGGACCTGCATGGTCTTGCTCGACTGCCCGCGGCCGGAGCCGTGGCAGGTCTCGCACGGCTGGTCGACGACCAGGCCGCGCCCCCTGCACTCGGTGCACGGCTCGGTCATGGCGAACACGCCGCCCTGGACCGAGGTCTGCATGCCCGTGCCCTCGCACTTCAGGCAGACCTTCGGCACCGTGCCGTACTTCGCACCCGTGCCGCGGCACGTCTTGCACGGCTCGTCGCTGGTCATCCGGAGCCCGACGGTGACACCGTTGACGGCCTCGGCGAACTCGATCGTCGCCTCGGTCTCGATGTCGGCACCGCGCCGCGGCCGCGCCGTCGACGTGGTGGTCGTGGTCCGGCCGCCACCGAACATGCCGCCCAGGATGTCGCCGAGACCGCCGCCGGCGCTACCGGCACCGCCGCGGTTGAACAGGTCACCGACGTCGAAGTTGAAGCCGCCGCCGGTACCACTGCCACTCGGCATCCGGAAGCCCCCGCTGCCGAACAGCCGGCGGGCCTCGTCGTACTCCTTGCGCTTCTTCGGGTCGCCAACGACGTCGTACGCCTCGGAGACCTCCTTGAACTTCGCCTCCGCGCCGGCGTCCCCGGCGTTGGAGTCCGGGTGGTACTTGCGCGCCAGCTTGCGATAGGCCTTCTTGATCTCGTCGGCATCGGCGGACTTGGAGACGCCGAGAACCTTGTAGAAGTCCTTCTCGAGCCAGTCCTTCGTGCTCATCCGACGCCTCCTCTCCCGCCGTCGCTGTTACTCCGCAGACTTGTCTGCGGGCTGGTCGTCATCTGTGCTCTCCACCGGTCCGTCGGCCTTCGCGGCCTCGGCCGGCAGTTGCTCAGTCGGTTCCGACACCGCCACCCGGGCGGCCCGCAGGACCCGCTCGCCGAGGCGGTACCCCGGCTGCATGACCATGGTCGCGGTCGGGCCGTCCACCTCGTCGGAGTAGTTGTGCAGCAGGGCCTCGTGGATCCGCGGGTCGAACGGGTCGCCCGGCTCGCCGTACCTCACCAGACCGAGCTTTTCGGTGACCCGTTCGAGCGACTCCGAGACCGCCTTGAACGCGCCCTCCAGCTCACCGGCCTCGCGGGCCCGGCCGATGTCGTCCAGGGTCCCGAGCAGCTCGGTGAGCACCGAGCCGATGACGAGCTCCCGGGACGCCTCCCGGTCCCGGTCCACCCGGCGCTTGTAATTGACGTACTCCGCCTGCAGTCGCTGCAGGTCCGCCGTACGCTCGGCCAGCGCCTCGGTCAACAGTGCCTCCTGGGCGGACGGGCCGATGAGGTCCGACGGGTCCCGCGGCGGTTGCGCGCCCGGGGTGCCCGGCATGCCCGGAGCCGCGCCCGCGGCGGGAGCGTCCGACGTGGACGGCTCCCGCAGCGCGCCGGTGTCCGGGTCGATCCGGCGCTTGTCCCGGACGACGGGGTCGCCGTCGCCGAACTCGCTGCCAGTCGGTCGATCCGTCACTTGTCCTCCGTCTTGTCCTGCGGCCGGTCCTCGTCCACGATCTCGGCGTCGACGACGTCGTCGTCGCTGCTTGTGCTCGAGGTGCTGTCGGACGACGTGCTCTCGTCAGCGGAGTCGCCGGCGGCCTGGGCGTTCGCGTACATCGCGGCACCCATCTTCTGGCTGGACTGGGCAAGCTTCTCCGACGCGGCCTTGATCGCGTCGGCGTCGTCACCCTCGAGCGCCTTCTTCAGCTCGGCGACACCGTCCTTGACCTCGGTCTTGACGTCGTCCGGGACCTTGTCCTCGTTCTCGGACAGGAACTTCTCGGTCTGGTAGACGAGCCCCTCGGCCTGGTTGCGGTTCTCCACCGCCTCACGGCGCTTGCGGTCCTCCTCGGCGTACTGCTCGGCGTCGCGGACCATCTTGTCGATGTCGTCCTTCGGCAGCGCGGAACCGCCGGTGACGGTCATCCGCTGCTCCTTGCCGGTGGCCAGGTCCTTGGCGTTGACGTGCACGATGCCGTTCGCGTCGATGTCGAAGGTGACTTCGATCTGCGGCACGTTGCGCGGCGCCGGCGGCAGGCCGGTCAGCTCGAAGTTGCCCAGCGACTTGTTGTCCCGGGCCATCTCCCGCTCACCCTGGTAGACCTGGATCATCACCGACGGCTGGTTGTCCTCGGCCGTGGTGAAGATCTCCGAGCCCTTGGTCGGGATCGTGGTGTTGCGCTCGATGATCTTGGTGAACACGCCGCCCTTGGTCTCGATACCCAGGCTCAGCGGGGTCACGTCGAGCAGCAGGACGTCCTTGACCTCACCCTTCAGCACACCGGCCTGCAGGGAGGCGCCGACGGCGACGACCTCGTCCGGGTTCACACCCTTGTTCGGGTCCTTGCCACCGGTCAGCTCCTTGACCAGGTCGGCCACCGCGGGCATCCGGGTCGAACCGCCGACCAGGATCACGTGGTCGATCTTCGCCACGTCGATACCGGCGTCCTTGATGACCGCCTTGAACGGGGCGCGGGCGCGCTCCAGCAGGTCGTTGGTCATCTTCTGGAACTCGGCCCGGGAGAGCTTCTCCTCCAGGTGCAGCGGGCCGGACTCGGTCAGGCTCAGGTACGGCAGGTGGATGGTGGTCTCTGCCGCGGCGGACAGCTCGATCTTGGCCTTCTCGGCGGCCTCCTGCAGCCGCTGCATGGCCATCTTGTCGCCGGACAGGTCGGTGCCGTTCTTGTTCTTGAACTGGGTCACCAGCCAGTTGACGATCCGCTGGTCCCAGTCGTCACCACCGAGGTGGTTGTCACCGCTGGTCGCCTTCACCTCGAAGACGCCGTCGCCGATCTCCAGCAGCGACACGTCGAACGTGCCACCACCGAGGTCGAAGACCAGGATGGTCTGCTCGGTGCCCTTGTCCAGGCCGTACGCGAGCGCGGCCGCGGTCGGCTCGTTGACGATCCGGTGCACCTGCAGGCCGGCGATCTCACCGGCCTCCTTGGTCGCCTGGCGCTGCGCGTCGGAGAAGTAGGCCGGCACGGTGATGACCGCGTCGGTGACCTGCTCCCCGAGGTACGCCTCGGCGTCCCGCTTCAGCTTCTGCAGCACGAACGCACTGATCTGCTGGGGGGTGAACTTCTTACCATCGATCGTCGTGCTCCAGTCCTCGCCCATGTGGCGCTTGATGGACCGGATCGTGCGGTCGACGTTCGTGGTGGCCTGGCGCTTCGCCACCTCGCCGACCAGGACCTCGCCGTTCTTGGCGAAGGCCACCACCGAGGGCGTCGTGCGCGCTCCCTCGGCGTTGGGGATGACGGTGGGCTCGCCACCTTCCAGTACGGCGATGACGGAGTTCGTCGTACCGAGATCGATACCGACCGCGCGGGCCATGCTTTTACCTCCACAGAGTTGAGTGATGCAGACTCAATGTTGCCGTTCGTCCGCCTCGGTTTCAAATCCGTGACTGAACAAACTTGAGTTCACTAGGCTCAACATTGCACATCGGTCAGGTCATTCCCAAGGGGACCCCCGATTTTCCGGGGTCGGCCGGGGTGGGTCCAGGAGACCCCTCCCGGGGCAAACGCTTACCGTGCGATGGTGTCACAGTGAAGCTCCGCCCCATGACCTCTGCCGACGAAGCGGCGGTGCTTGCCCTGAACGCCGCCGCCGCAGACGACGGCCTGGTCGAGCCCCTCGGTCCGGACCGGCTCGACTGGCTCCGGCTGATCGCCGCGCACGCCGCCGTGATCGAGGTGGACGACGAGGTGGCGGCCTTCGTGCTGACCTTCGCACCCGGCTCCGCGCACGACGGACGCGACTTCCAGTGGTTCGCCGAGACGTACGCCGACCGGTTCCTGCACCTCGACCGGATCGTGGTCGCCGAGGAGCACCGCCGCCAGGGCATCGCGACCGCGGTGTACCGCGCGGTCGAGCGGTCCGCCAAGCCATTCGACCGGCTGGTCTGCGGGATCCGTTCCGACCCGCCGGACGTCGCCGGCCTCGCGTTCCACGCCGGCCGCGACTTCGTCGAGGTCGGCAAGCTCCGCCGCCCGGACGGCACCACCACCGCACTGTGCTCGAAGGAGCTCAGCGACTAGCTCGTGCCTGATTCGGGTGCGTGGACGGTGCCTGGCCGCTCCGAGGCCTGATCGACGTACGACGGTTGTCGGCACGGACCGCCAGGCCATCACAATGGTCGACCGCATCCCGCCACCGCGGTGACCTCGCGCGTTGACGCCGCCTTGTGATGGCCTGGCGGTCCGGCTGTGGACAACACTCGACGAACCCCGGCCGATTTCCGCCACCATCGGCGCATGTCCGAGGTTCTCGATGTCCTCCAGCGTCGCGCGGGTACGGCGACGTTCGCCGAACTTCGCGCGGTCGTCTCCGGGCGTGTCATCCGGACGGCCTTGGCCGACGGCACGATCAGGCGCATCGCGAAGGGTGTGTACGCCGTTCCGCCGGCAACCGACGCGCTCGCCGCCGCCCGCGCTCAGGGTGGGGTGGTCTCACACCTGAGCGCCGCCGTTCTGCACGGATTCGCAGTGCTCGAACTGCCGGGCAAGCCCCACGTCACCGTGCCGCGCGGGCAGCACCGCCGCTTGAGTCAGCTCGACTGCGACCTGCACTGGGCCGATGGCGTCCCGTCCGATGGCCGGTGCACCGGCAAGCTCCGAACAGTGCTGGATTGTGCGCGCACTCTCTCCTTCCCGGCGGCGCTCACTGTCGCGGACTCGGCCCTCCGGCTGGGCGCAGTGGACCGATCGCAGCTGCTGATAGGGGCCACCGCTCTGACCGGTCCCGGTTCTCGTCGCGCCCGGCGGGTCGCGGCCGCCGCGGACGGCCGGGCCGAGTCGCCATTGGAGTCCACGCTTCGATCCCTCCTGATCGAGGCTCGAATCGAGGGCTTCGAGCCCCAGGTGGCGGTTCGGGACCACGGCTTCTCCGCCCGGGTCGACCTGGGCCACCCAGAACTCCTGATCGCGTTGGAGGCCGACAGCTTCGCTCACCACGGCACGCGGATCGCGCTCACGCGAGACTGCCGCCGGCACGTCAACCTCACCATCCGCGGCTGGCGTCTGCTGCGCTTCTCGTGGGAGGACGTGATGTTCGACCCAGCATGGGTGGTGGAGGTGATCCGGCAGGCGATCGCCGGATCTCCAGGCCATCACAATTCGCGTGGGAGCGTCAGCGGGAGCCGGAGGCGGCGTGTGTTACGAGGGTTGTGATGGGGTGGGCGTCCACCGTCCCTAGACCGGGCGGCCGCCGGTGAACGTCTGGCTGACCAGGGGGACGCCGGGACGGTACGCCAGGTGGATGTACGACGCCGCGTCGAGCACGGCCAGGTCGGCCCGGGCCCCCGGGGTCAGCCGGCCGACATCGGTACGCCGCAACGACGCCGCACCGCCCGCGGTCGCGGACCACAACGCCTCGGCCGGGGTCATGTGCATCTCGCGCACGGCCAGCGCGATGCACAGCGGCATGGAGGATGAGTAGCCGGAGCCCGGGTTGCAGTCGGTGGCCAGGGCGACCGTCACTCCCGCGTCGATCAGCCGCCGGGCATCCGGGTACGGCGACCGCGTCGAGAACTCGACCGCGGGCAGCAACCCCGCGACCACGCCGGTCGAGGCGAGGGCGTCGATGTCGGCGTCGGACAGGTAGGTGCAGTGATCGGCCGCGGCCGCCCCGATCGCGCAGGCCAACTGGACGCCTGGGCCCTCGCCGAGCTGGTTCGCGTGCACCCGGGCGACCAGGCCCTTCCTCTGCCCGGCGGTCAGGATCGCCCGGGCCTGGTCCTCGTCGAAGGCGCCGCGTTCGACGAAGACGTCGATCCACTTGGCGTGCTCCGCGACCGCGTCGAGCATCGGACCGGTCACCACAGACACATAGCCCGCCGGGTCGTCGGCGAACTCCGCCGGTACGACGTGCGCCCCCAGATAGGTGGTCTCGTCGGTGAACTGCTCCGCGATCCGTAGCGCCCGCGCCTCGTCGGCGACCGTCAGCCCGTACCCGGACTTGATCTCGACCGTGGTGGTCCCCTGCCGGCGCATCTCGGTGACCAGGCGGCCGACGTTCGCGGTCAGCGCCTGGTCGGTGGCCTGCCGGGTCGCCGCCACCGTCGTCCGGATCCCGCCCGCGGAGTACGGCGTACCGGTCATCCGGGCGGCGAACTCGTCGGCGCGGTCGCCGGCGAACACCAGGTGCGCGTGCGAGTCGACGAACCCCGGGATCACCGCCCGCCCACCGAGGTCCACAGCCCCGTCGGCCGCCGGGGCGTCCTGACGCCGCCCGACCCAGGCGACCTTGCTGCCCTCGACCACCAGCGCGGCGTCCCGGAGTTCGCCGAGCGGCTCGCCGCGGGCCGGGTCGTTGGTCACCAGCGAACCGATGTTCGTCAGCAACAGCGAGGTCACGCGGTCACTACTCCGATCGAGGCTGTCAGCTCCGCCGCCACGTCCAGCTTCACATGATTGCCATCAGCAACCAGTCGCCGTCCGCCGACGACCACGTCGGTGACATCGGCGGCCGACGCCGCGAACACGGCGGTCTCCACTGTTCCTCCGGTCCCCGCCGTACGCACGCTGTCCAGGCGAAGGGCGACTAGGTCGGCACGAGCACCGGCCTCGATCACGCCAGCGTCGGCGAACCCGATCGACCGGTGCCCGTCGGCCGTCGCCGCCTTGAGCAACTCGGTCGCGGACCAGTGGCCGCGTTCCTGCGAGGCGAGCCGCTCGTCGAGCTCGACCGCGCGCATCTCCTCGAACAGGTCGATCACCGCGTGGCTGTCCGACCCGAGGGTCAACGGCGACCCGGCGTCCCGCAGCGCCACCGACGGGCCGATGCCGTCGGCCAAATCCCGCTCGGTCGTCGGGCAGAAGCAGGAGTACGTCGCCGAGCTGCCGAGCACACCCACGTCGACGTCGGTGAGCTGCGTGGCGTGCACGGCACTCGTCCGTCCGCTGAGGAAGCCGCTCTCGTCCAGGACCTGGGCCGGCGTACGACCGTAGGCGTCGAGGCAGGCCGCGTTCTCGCCGACCTGCTCGGACAGGTGGATGTGCAGCGGCGCGTCCGGGAACGCGGACGCGACCGCGCCGAGCTGATCTTGAGGCACTCCGCGGACCGAATGCGCGGCCGCGCCGATCACGACGTCGTCGGAGCCGGTCAGGGCCGAGACCCGGGCGGCCCAGCGGGCGGCGTCGCCGTCACTGAACCGCTCCTGCACGGAGTTGAGCGGCTGGTCGATCCCGCCGGCGAGGTAACACGTGTCCAGCAAGGTGATCCGGATGCCGGCGTCGCGGGCGGCCGCGATCAATGCGGCACCCATCGCGTTCGGGTCGTCGTAGCGGCGGCCGCCGGGGGCGTGATGCAGGTAGTGGAACTCGCCGACCGCGGTGATCCCGGCCAGCACCATCTCGCCGTACACGGCGCGGGCGAGTTGGTAATACGACTCCGGGGTGAGCATCGACGCGACCGCGTACATCCGCTCGCGCCACGTCCAGAACGTGCCGCGCCCGGTCTGCGCCCGGCCGCGGAGCGCCCGGTGGAAGGCGTGGCTGTGGCAGTTCGCCAGTCCCGGGACGACCAGGCCGCGGAGGCGGATCGCGTCGCCGGGCTCGGCGTTCGTCTCGACCGCGGCGAAGCGTCCGTCGGCGATTGTCACCAATACGCGCTCGGCGACCCCGGTCGGCAGGAGGGCGCTCGAGCACCAGTACGACGTCACTTCGCGAGATCCCTCAGTACGGCGGCCAGCGCGTCCACGCCGGCCAGGCAGTCGTCAGGCTCGGCGAACTCGGCCGGTGAGTGCGAGATGCCGGTCGGATTCCGCACGAACAGCATCGCGGTCGGGACGCCGGCGGCCGAGAACACCCCGGCGTCGTGTCCGGCCCCGGTCGGGAGCACCGGCGCGCCGTCGAGTACGTCGACCAGGCGGTCGCGCAACCCGGCCGGGAAGTCCACGCTCGGGGAGACGGACTCGGGGACGACGTCGAGCGTCGTACCGTCGCGTTCGGCGCGCTCGGCCGCCTGCCTGGTGATTGCTGCAAGCAACGATTCGAGGGCGGCCTCGTCGGCGGCGCGGGCGTCCAGCCAGGCGGTCACCTGCAACGGCACCGCGTTCGTGCCGTTGGGCTCGACGGAGACTCGGCCGAAGGTCGCGCGGGCGCCCGTGAGGCGGGCCTGTTTGTTGGCGGCCAGGGCGGTCATGGCGTAGGTGAGCATCGGGTCGTGGCGGTCTTCCATCAGGGTCGTGCCGGCGTGGTTGGCCTCGCCGCCGAAGGTGAACCGGTACCGCCCGTGCGGCCAGATCGAGCTCGCCACCCCGACCGGCGCGGTCAGCCCGCGCCCCTGCTCGACGTGCAACTCGACGAACGTCCCCATCTTCGCCAGCAACGGCGACGGCCCGACACCCGCCGGATCCGTCCCCGCCGCCTCGAGCGCCGCCGCCAGCGACACCCCCTGCCGATCAGTCAACGCCAGCGCCCGCTCCGCAGGCAGGACTCCCGCCGCCACCCGAGACCCCAGGCAAGGCATCCCGAACCGCGACCCTTCCTCCTCCACGAACGCCCCGACCCCGATGGGCACGGACGGCTCGAAGCCCTCAGCCCGCAACAGGTCCACCGCCGCCAGAGCCGAAACCACCCCCAACGGCCCATCGAAAGCCCCACCGTCGATCACCGAATCCAGATGACTTCCGGTGACGATGCCCGGCCGGGAGGCCGGCCCTCCGGCCGGGGTTGCAGCAGAGCCGGGACTGGCTGGAGACGCCGCAGCATCCCCAGCGCCCAGGCCCGTGCCCCGGCGGCCGGCGGCGGTTGCGGAATCCCGGGTGCCGGTGCTCGATGGAGCACCCGGTATGCCGAGCTCCGCGTGGCGAGCCGGCTCGCCACGCGGAGACCACCAGGCGACGAGGTTGCCGATGCCGTCGGATTCCAGGGTCAGGTTCCGGCGGGTGCACTGGTCGGTGAACCAGGCGGTGGCTTCGCGTTCGGTCGGCGTCCAGCCGCCGCGGCGGTAACCCCCGGTGTCGGGGTCCCGGCCGACGGCGGCCAGCGCCGCCCACATGTCCTCGAAGCTCAAGACAGCGGGTTCTTCGACAGCCAGTCCTTGGCGACCGCGTTCGGCGACTCCTTGCCGACGTCGATCCGCTTGACCATCTCGGTCAGCGCCTCCGTGGTCAGCTTGGCGGACACCGCGTTCAGCGCCGCGGCGACGTCGTCCGACTTGTGGTCGGTCCGGATCAGCGGAACGACGTTGTTCGGCGGCAGGATGTTCTCCGGGTCCTCCAGCATGATCAGGTTGTTGTCCTTGATCAGCGCCTGGGTGGTGAAGAAGTTCGACACCTGGATCTGGTTGTCCAGCAGGGCCTTCAGGCTCAGCGGACCACCCGCGTCGAGCGTCTTGTACTCCTTGCCGAACTCGACGCCGTACTTCTCCTTCAGCCCCTTCAGCCCGGCGTCGCGCACCTTGAACTCGGAGCTGCCGCCCGCGGCCATGTCCTTCGCGACCGGCTTCAGGTCGGCCAGCGTCTTCAGGCCGTACTTGTCCGCGGTCGCCTTAGTCACCACGATGGTGTCCTCGTCGGCCGCCGGCGACTTCTCCAGCACCTCGAGCCCGGACGGCAGCGACGACTTCAGCGCGTCGTACGTCGCCTGCTCCTCGGTCTCGGTGGAGTCGGACTTGAAGTAGTGCAGCGCGGCACCGGTGTACTCCGGCAGGAGGTGCACCGAGCCGTCCTTGATCGCGGCCATGTAGGTCTCGCGGTTGCCGATGTTCGGCTTCTGCGTGACCTCGACGCCCTTCGCGGCCAGCGCCTGACCGTAGATCTCCGCCAGCAGCTGGCTCTCGGAGAAGTCCGCCGAGCCGACGGTGATGCTGGTGACCTTGTCCGGCGCGGGCGATGAACCCGCGTCACTGTCGCCCAGCTGATCGCCTCCACCCCCACAACCGGCCAGGCCGAGCATCGCCACCCCGGCGATCGCAGTTCGGACGAGTGTGGATCTCAACACGAGAGCCTCCAGTGTCTGGTCAGCCACCGGCCGTTACCGGTGGATATTTCGATGGGGCGGTTCGTCAGGTTCATCAGATCAGGCCGGTCCGACACTTCAGTCGGCCTTCAGGCCGTTCGAGACGACGACGCGGCCGAGGACGGCGAACAGCACGTCGAGACCGATGGCGAGCAGGGCCACCAGCAGCGCGCCGGTGAACATCTGCGGGAAGTCGCGGAGCTTCAACCCGTCGACCACGTAGCGGCCGAGACCGCCGAGGGACACCAGCGCGGCGATCGTCGCGGTCGAGACGATCTGCAGGGTCGCGCCGCGCAGACCGGAGATGATCAGCGGCATCGCGATCGGGATCTCCACCTTCGTCAGGATCTCTCGTCCGGTCATCCCCATCCCCCGGGCCGCGTCGATCGTGGCCGGATCGACACCGGACAGGCCGGCGTACGTCGAGGCCAGGATCGGCGGGATCCCGAGGGCGACCAGCGCGATCAGCACCGGCAGGAAGCCGATCTGGTCGGTCAGCAGCACCGCCAGCATCAGCAGCCCGAGGCTCGGCAGGGCGCGGGCCGCGTTGCCGAGGTTGATCGCCAGGAAGGCCCCGCGCCGGGTGTGGCCGATCCGCAGGCCGACCGGCAGCGCGATGGCCGCGGAGATCCCGAGGGCGGCGAACGTGTACCAGATGTGCTCGATGATCCGGGCCCAGATCCCTTCCGGGCCGGACCAGTTGAACGAGTCGGTCAGGTACTCCCACATGTCAGGCCACCTCCACCGGAGGAGCGGCGATCACGCGCGCCCAGGGAGTCAGGATCCGCTGCAGTCCGACCAGCACCAGGTCAGCCAGCAGGGCCAGCAGCACCGAGAGCACCACGCCGACCACGACCGGGGTGAGGAAGTCCTTCTGGAAGCCCTGGGTGAAGAGCTCGCCCAGACCGCCGATGCCGATCACCGCACCGACGCTCACCATCGAGATGTTCGCGACGGTGACGACCCGGAGGCCGGCGAAGATCACCGGTACGGCGATCGGCAGATCGACCGCGAACAGCCGGTGCAACGGGCCGTACCCGACCGCGACCGCCGACTGGCGGACCTCCGCGGGAACGGAGCGCAGCCCGTCGATCACGTTCCGGATGAGCAGGGAGACCGTGTAGACGGTCAGCGCGACGATGATGTTCACCGTCGACAGCACCTTGGTCCCGAGGATCGCCGGCAGCACGATGAACAACGCGATCGAGGGCAGTGAGTACAGCACGCCGCCGAGGGCGATCAGCGGATTCGCCAGCCACGAGAACCGGGTGGCGACGTACCCGAGCGGCACCGAGATCAGCAGTCCGAGGATCACCGGGACGATCGCCAGGTAGAGGTGCTCACGCAACTGTTCCCAGATCAGCCCGAGGTTGTCTGCTGTCCAGGTCATGGGGCCTCCTGGTTCGGACTGAGGAGCGCAGGCAGCGTAGCGACTGGGGCGACGAGGGGGCATCGGGAGTCGAAGCCCCACGACCCCCGCGACGGAGGCGTGGCCAGGTGCACAGTCATGACCGGAGCGCCTCTGCGACGATGGCCTGGTCGAAGACTCCCAGGGCCTTGCCACTGTCGTCCACGCAGATGCCGCGGCCGGTCGGAGAGGTCAGTACGGCGTCCAGCGCGGCCCGCAACGAGTCACCCTGCTTGAACACGGCGCCGATCGGCAGCAGCTCGTGGTCGGCACGCCAGCCGACCGGCGCACCGGAGTCGTCGAGCACGAGCTCGGACGGCAACGGTTCGACCGGAAGTTCCTGGGGGTGCACGAACGTGAGCGCTCGGTACCCCCGGTCCTGGCCGACGAATCCCCGGACGAAGTCGTCGACCGGATTCGCCAGCAGCTCGGACGGCGGCGCGAACTGCGCGAGCTTGCCGCCGACCCGCAGGACCGCGACGTTGTCGCCGAGCTTGATCGCCTCGTCGATGTCGTGGGTGACGAACACGATGGTCTTGCCGATGTCGCGCTGCAGCCGGAGCAGCTCCTCCTGCAACTGGTGACGGACGATCGGGTCGACGGCGCTGAACGGCTCGTCCATCAGCATGATCGCCGGGTCGGCCGCGAGCGCGCGGGCGACCCCGACTCGTTGCTGCTGGCCACCGGACAGCTGGGCCGGGTAGCGCTCGGCCAGCTTGAGGTCGAGGCCGACGCGTTCCAGCAGCTCCATCGCGGTGTCGCGGGTCTTGCGCTTGTCCCAGCCGAGCAGCTTCGGCACAGTGGCGACGTTGTCGACCACGGTCTTATGCGGGAAGAGGCCGGCGTGCTGGATCACGTACCCGATCCCGCGCCGCAGCGTCACCGGGTCCTTGCTGGTGATGTCCTCGCCGTCGATCGAGATCGTCCCGCTGGTCCGCTCGATGGTGCGGTTGATCATCCGCAGCGACGTGGTCTTGCCGCAGCCCGACGGGCCCACGAACACGGTGATCTGACCGCTCGGGATCCGCAGGGACAGCGTGTCGACGGCGAGTGTGCCGTCCGGATACCGCTTGGTGACGTCCTCGAACTCGATCATGGCGCCCCTTCGCGCTCGTCGTCGGTCGCCCGATCGACCCTAGCGGAACGAGAGACCGAAGCCACGTGATCGCCCGATTTCTCGCTCCGCGGGAAGTGCACCACAGCGATAGAGATTCCCATGGTCGCACTCAGTGGTCAGGATTCCTGCATCGGAACCCGGACCCCCCGGTCGGCGGCAACCTCTGCTGCCTTGTCGTAACCGGCGTCGACGTGCCGGATGACACCCATCGCCGGGTCGTTGCTGAGTACCCGCTCCAGCTTCTGCCGCGCCAGGTCGGTGCCGTCGGCAACCGATACCTGGCCCGCGTGGATGGACCGGCCCATGCCGACGCCGCCACCGTGGTGGATCGACACCCAGGACGCGCCGCTGGCCACGTTCACCATCGCGTTCAGCAACGGCCAGTCCGCGATCGCGTCCGAGCCGTCCAGCATGCCTTCGGTCTCCCGGTACGGCGACGCGACGCTGCCCGTGTCCAGGTGGTCCCGGCCGATCACGATCGGCGCCTCGAGCTCGCCGGACGCGACCAGCTCGTTGAACCGGACGCCGGCCTTGTCCCGCTCGCCCTGGCCGAGCCAGCAGATCCTTGCCGGCAGCCCCTGGTACGCGACCCGCTCACCGGCCATCCTGATCCACCGGGTCAGGTGCTCGTTGTCCGGGAACAGGTCGAGGATCGCCTGGTCGGTCCTCGCGATGTCGGCCGGGTTGCCCGACAGCGCGGCCCACCGGAACGGGCCCTTGCCCTCACAGAACAACGGCCGGATGTACGCCGGGACGAAGCCCGGAAAGTCGAACGCGCGCGTGAACCCGGCCTTGCGGGCCTCGTCGCGGATCGAGTTGCCGTAGTCGAACACCTCTGCGCCGGCGTCCTGGAAGCCCACCATCGCGGCCACGTGCCGGGCCATCGAGGCCTGCGCGCGCTCGGTGAACCCGGCCGGGTCCTTCTCCCGGGCCGTCGTCCAGTCGTCGAACTCGATCCCGGCCGGCAGGTACATCAGCGGGTCGTGGGCCGAGGTCTGGTCGGTGACGACGTCGATCTGAGCGCCGAGCTCCAGCAGTTCCGGCACGATCACCGCGGCGTTGCCGAGGACACCGATCGACAGCGGTCGCCGGGCCTTCCTCGCCTCCTCGGCCAGCCGCAGCGCCTCCTCCAGCGAGTCCGCGCGGACGTCCAGGTAACGGTGCTCGATCCGCCGGTCGATCCGGGTGGGGTCGACGTCGACGCAGATCGCCACACCGTCGTTCATGGTGACGGCCAGCGGCTGCGCACCGCCCATCCCGCCGAGCCCGGCGGTCAGCGTGATCGTGCCGGCCAGCGAGCCGCCGAACTTCTTCTCCGCGACCGCGGCGAAGGTCTCGTAGGTGCCCTGCAGGATGCCCTGGGTGCCGATGTAGATCCACGAGCCGGCCGTCATCTGGCCGTACATCGTCAAGCCCATCGCCTCCAGCTTGCGGAACTCCTCCCAGGTGGCCCAGTCGCCGACCAGGTTCGAGTTCGCGATCAGCACCCGCGGTGCCCACTCGTGCGTCTGCAGCACGCCGACCGGCCGGCCGGACTGCACCAGCATGGTCTCGTCGTCCTTCAGCGTGGTCAGCGTCCGGACCATCGCGTCGAAGGAGTTCCAGTCCCGGGCCGCCTTACCGGAGCCGCCGTACACGACCAGCTCGTCGGGGTGCTCGGCCACCTCGGGGTCGAGGTTGTTCTGCAGCATCCGCAGCGCGGCCTCCTGCTGCCAGCCGCGGGCGGTCAGGGTGGTACCGCGGGGGGCGCGCACGGGACGGGGTCCGGACATGGGTGATCCAGCCTTTCTAGGCGAGTGGGCCGGTGACGGCCTCGGCAGCGGACAAATAGGTGCCGTCAGCAACGAGCCGGACGGAGTGCTCGATCTCGGGCGCGAGGTGCCGGTCGGTGCCCGGGCCCTCGACGTGCTCCCGCAGTACGTCCCGGACGGCGGCGGTGGCCGGGGCCGGGGCGAGAGGTCTGCGCAGGTCGAGCGCCCGCGCGGCGGTCAGGATCTCGATGGCCAGGACGCGCTGCAGCCCGTCGATCGCCGTGCGCAGCTTGCGGGCGGCCGACCAGCCCATCGAGACGTGGTCCTCCTGCATCGCGCTGCTCGGGATCGAGTCCACGCTGGCCGGCGCGGCCAGCCGCTTCAGCTCGGACACGATCGCCGCCTGGGTGTACTGCGCGATCATGTGACCGCTGTCGACACCGGGATCGTCGGCCAGGAACGCGTTCAGCCCGTGGTTCCGGGCGACGTCGAGGAACCGGTCGGTACGCCGTTCACTGATGCCGGCCAGATCGGCGACAGCGATCGCGAGGAAGTCGAGCACGTAGCCGACCGGCGCGCCGTGGAAATTGCCGTTCGACTCGACCCGCCCGTCGGGCAGCACGACCGGATTGTCGATCGCGGCGGCCAGCTCGCGGTCGGCGACCGTCGCGGCGTGCGCCGCGGTGTCGCGGGCGGCACCGTGGACCTGCGGCGAGCAGCGCAGGGAGTAGGCGTCCTGGACCCGGTTGCAGTCCGGACCGCGGTGGCTCGCGACGATCGCACTGCCGGCGAGGATCGCGCGCAGGTTGGCGGCGGCGGACCGCTGGCCTGGATGCGGCCGCAGAGCCTGCAGGTCGTCCGCGAACACCCGGTCGGTGCCGAGCTGGCCCTCGACGCTCATCGCGGCAGCCAGGTCGGCGGTCTTGACCAGCCGGTCGAGGTCGGCGAGGGCGAGCACCAGCATGCCGAGCATGCCGTCGGTGCCGTTGATCAGCGCGAGGCCTTCCTTCTCCGCCAGCACGACCGGCCGCAGGCCGTGGTCGGCCAGGGCCCGGCCGGCCTCGAGAAGGTTGCCGTCGGCATCTCGGACGAAGCCCTCCCCCATCACCGCGAGCGCGACGTGGGACAGGGGCGCGAGGTCACCGGAGCACCCGAGGCTGCCGTACTCGTGGACGACCGGCGTCAGGTTGGCGTTGAGCAGGTCGGCGTACGCCTGGGCTGTCTCGACCCTGACACCGGTGCGGCCGGTCGCGAGGGTCGACAATCGCAGCAGCGCGAGGGCACGGACGACCTCGGTCTCCACCTCCGGACCGGAGCCGGCGGCGTGCGACCGGACCAGGCTGCGCTGCAACTGGGCGCGCAGTTCCGGGGCGATGTGCCGGGTCGCCAGGGCACCGAATCCGGTCGAGACGCCGTAGTGCGGGGTGTCCGCATGGGCGAGTGCCTCGATCGCGGCCCGCGACTTCGCGATCTCCTCGAGCGCCTGGTCGTCGACCCGCACCCGGGCTCCGTACCGGGCCACCGCGACCACGTCGGCCGCCCGCAGCGGCCCGACGCCGACGATCACCTCGTTCTGCTCATCCACGCGTTCATTCCACCGCGCGGCCCGGTGATCCGACAGCAGCGCCATGCACTTTCTGTCTCGCATCTGAGACATGGCCCATCGGCCACCTAAAGTTCAGGGATGGTGTTCGAGATCCGGACGGCGGGGCCGGAGGATGCGGTGGGGATCGCCCGGGTCTGGGCCGCCGCGATGCCGCAACTGGTGAAGACGGCGCGCGGGATCGAGGCCGAACTGCGCAACAGCACCCGCCGGATCGTGCTGATCGCGGTCGACGGCGCCGAGGTGGTCGGCTACGGCAACGTGTTCCTGCCCGATCCCGGTGAGCAGGCGCCGCGGGTGCGGATCTCGGTGCAGGTGCCGCCCGGCGAACGCCGGCGTGGCATCGGCGGCGCGCTGGCCGAGGCCGTCACCGCGAAAGCGGCGAAGGCCGGTGCGGCCAGTCTGCTGGTCGTGGTGGACGACAGCGAGGAGTCCAAGGAGTTCGCGACCCGGCGCGGATTCACCATCGGTCGCCGGATGAGCCATTCCCGGGCCGATCTGAGCGCCGTACCCGCACCGGCCGCTCCGCCCGAAGGCCTGCGCGACGTCGACTTCGACCAGGTGGAGCCGGAGCAGGTGTGGCGGGCGGTCGTGGCCGTCGCGAAGGGTGACCCGAGTGGCCTGTCGCTCGCACCGCCGTACGACGAGTGGCTGGCCACGGACTGGGGTCACGCGGATCTGCGCCGCGACCTCAGCGTCGCCGTGCTCGACGGCGGGACCGTCGCGTCCTTCGTAGTCACGACGGCCGACCCGGAGCGGCGGGTGATCTGGTCCAACCTGACCGGCACGATCCCGGCGCAGCGCGGCCGCGGGCTGGCGAAGGTGGTGAAGTCGGCGGCTCTCGCACGCGCCCGCGACGCGGGATTCATTCAGGCCTACACCGGCAACGACGCGGGGAACGCGCCGATGCTGGCGGTGAACTCCTGGCTCGGCTACCAGGTGTCGTCGGCCGCCTATACCGCGGAGAAGAACCTCTGATGCGCCTCTTTCTCGTCCTCGTGTTCTTCGCGGTCCTCTCCCTCGGAGCCGGCGTTCTGCTGTCCGGGGACGACCAGGATGTCGACTGGCTGGTCGCCGGCGGCCTGTTCGGGCCGGCGCTCGCCGGTGAAGGTCTCCGCGTCTGGCTGCGGCGCAGCCGCGCCCGGTCACGGGAATCGTCCGCAATCCGATAGTTCGCGGCTACGCTGCCGTTGTGAGCGGCAACGTTCCCGCCTCGACCCGCACGCTGCGGGTGCTGACCTTCCTGGCCACCCAGCCCGGACCGGTGCCGATGGAGCGCATCGCCTCCGCGGTCGGCCTGCCGCGCTCGTCGACGTACCACTTGCTGCGGGCAATGATCGATGAGGGCTTCGTCGTCCACCTGCCGGAGGAGAAGCGGTACGGGCTCGGGGTGGCGGCGTTCGAGATCGGGTCGGCGTACCTGCGGCACGATCCCCTGGAGCGGCTGGCGCGTCCGTTGCTCGTCCAGTTGGTCGCGGAGGTGGGTCAGACCGCGCATCTCGGCGTACTGCACGGGCGGGAGCTGGTCTACCTGTTGAAGGAACAGCCGCCGCGGCCGGTCACGCTGGTCACGGATGTCGGCGTCCGGTTGCCCGCGACGCTCACCGCGTCCGGGCGGGCGTTGCTGGCGGAGCTGCCGGCCGCCCAGGTGCGGGCGCTCTTTCCGGGTCCGGAGAGTTTCGTACGGCGCACGGACAAGGGGCCGCAGACGTTGACGCAGCTTCGTCGTCTGCTCGCTGACGAGAAGCGCCAGGGGTTCGCGGTCGAGGACTCGTTCATCAGCCCCGGGGTCTCGTCCGTCGCCAGCGCCGCCGTCGACCACGCCGGCCACCCGGTCGCCGCGATCAGCGTCACCTTCCGCACCGACGCCGTACCACCCGCTGAACGCCGCCTCCTGGCCCACCGAATCCGCCAGGCCGCGACGGCACTCACTCGCCGTTTGCACGGGTAGTTCCACCCACGCCTGAGGATCACCGCATCCCGTTCCGGCAGTCGCTCGAGCGCCTGACGTACGACGGCCCTCCTCGAAACCACCTGACTTCGAGGAGGGCCGTCGCGTCACCCACAGCCGCGGCATCCACGTCGCGGCCGGAGCACTACCAGGTGTTCGCTATCAACGCTCTTCGCGGAAGTCCACGTGCCGGCGGACGGCGGGGTCGTACTTGCGCATCACCAGGCGGTCGGGATTGTTCCGGCGGTTCTTCCGCGTGACGTAGGTGAAGCCGGTGCCCGCCGTGCTGCGGAGCTTGACGATCGGGCGGAGGTCGTTGCGCTTGGCCATACTGTCCTTTCCTGGATCACCTGGCGGGTGACCCTCGCTGAGCAGAACGTCGGCCGGGTAGCCGGTATTCCGCTCCGGAGGTTACCTTGTACTGGTAACCATTTTCAATAAGGCAGGAGTGTTGATGCTACCGGTGACCTTGCTGACGGGTGTCGACGAGCCGTTCCGCGCCGCCGTGGCGGGCCATCTGCTCGCCGCCGCCGGTCCGGCCGGTGTCCTGGTCGAGTACGACGTCGGTGCTCTGGCCGGCGGGTCCGTCGTCCGGATCGCCCGAACCGCCGGCGGGGTGATCGACCGCGAGATGATCCGGCTGGGTCACCCGTGCGTCTCCTGCGCGATGCGCGGCTCGCTCGTCGCGCTGCTGGACAGTATCGCGGCCGTCGAGCGGTACGGCGCCGCGATCGTGTCGGTGCCCGGCGCCGGGGACACCAAGGCGCTGGCCGAGGAGATCACCCGGGAGACGTCCGGGGAACTGCGCGTCGACGCGATCGTCACCACGATCGACACCCGCACCGTGATCGACGACCTCACCGGCGACGGGTCCATCCAGGAGCGTGGCATCCCGACCGCCGCCGAGGACAACCGCGCGATCGCCGAAGTGATCGCACGCCAGCTCGAGTACGCGAACGCGGCCGTCCTGACCACCGACGACAGCACCGTCCGGGCCATGACCCAGGCCATCAACCCCCGACTGCTCGTCCGGACCACACCGGCCGGACTCCTCGGCCTCCGACTGCATGACCCGGACAGGACCGGGTCGGAGCCGGGGTCGATCGGCGCCCCGCTGGAGGACGGCCCGGTCCGCACCCTGGTCTGGCAGTCGGACCGGCCGTTCCACCCCGAACGGCTGTACGACGCCCTGGAGGACCTGGTCGCCGGTACGGCGCGCGGCCGCGGGACCCTGTGGATCGCGACGCAGCACCGCAACCGGCTCAGCTGGGACAACTTCGGCACGAACATCTCGGTCGGGGTGCTCGGCCCATGGCTGGCCGACCTCCCGGCGGACCGGTGGACCGGGGTCGGGCAGCAGCACCAAGCCCGGTCGGCCCTCGAGTGGCACCCCCGGCACGGCGACCGGGCGTCGTACCTGTCCTTCACCGGGATCGACCTGGACGTCCGGGAATTCCGCGAGCGGCTCGACGGTTGTGTCCTACGTGCGGACGAAGCGGTCCACCCCCTGACCGATCCGTTCGCCCCTTATCTGGAAGGAAGTACCGCTGCATGAAGAAGGACATCCATCCCGACTACCGCCGGGTCGTCTTCCGGGACAAGTCCGGCGACTTCAGCTTCCTCACCGGTTCGACCCGCGAGAGCAACGAGACCATCGTCTGGCACGACGGGAACATCTATCCGGTCGTCGACGTCGAGATCTCGTCCGCGACGCACCCGTTCTACACGGGCCAGCAGCGCGTGATGGACACCCAGGGCCGGGTCGAGAAGTTCAAGAAGCGCTACGGCAAGGCGTAACCCGCCGCGGCCGGCCACAGGTTCTCGGGGCCTGGAACAGGGAATTGCCTGTTCCAGGCCCCGGTTTCTTGTCCAGGGACCCGAGTGCCGGCTTGTGTCTGAGATCCGAGACGGGAAGCGTTCCGCGGGTGACGCCAGGACCGGCGGCCAGGTCTCACACTGGGGCTGTGGAACCGGTGGAGCTTTCCGGGGTCGGCCTGACCCCGCTGGAGGCCGTTGCCCTCGGGCAGCGGCGGACCGCGGTGCGGTTGAGCGACGACGCCCGCAAGCGGATGAGTGAGTCGGCCGCCACGGTGGCCGAGGTGGCCCGGCACCGACCCGTCTACGGGCGGACGACCGGGGTCGGCGCGAACCGCGACGTGCTGACATCGGACCCCGAGCACGGTGCCCGTCTGCTCGGATCACACTCCACCACCGGTACGACGTCGTACCCCAAGGACGCGGTCCGGCTCGGGCTGCTGATCCGGGTGAACCAGCTCGCGGCCGGCGGCTCGGGGCTGGAACCCGAGGTCGCCGACGCGATCGTTGCCCTGCTCAACGACGACGAGCTGCCCGATCTGCACCGCGGCGGCGCCATCGGGACCGGTGACCTCGGTCCGCTGGCCGAGCTCGGCCTCGCCCTCGGCGACGTCGTCGACGGGACCAGCGCCCTGCCACTGCTGTCCAGCAACGCGATCACGCTCGCCGAGTGCTGTCTGGCGTACGTCGAGGCCGCCACGCTGATCAACGTCGTACCGCTGGTCGGCGCCCTGTCGCACGTCGCGCTCCGCGGCAACGCCGAGGTGTACGACGTTCGCGTGCAGGAGGCCCGCCCGCAGCCGGGGCAGGTTCGGGTCGCGCGGCGGATGCGCGGACTGCTGGACGGTCTGCCGATCCCGCCGGCCCGGGTCCAGGACCCGTTCGGCCTGCGGGCGTTCGCCCAGGTGCTCGGCCCGGCCGTCGACCATGCAGACGCTCTGGGCAACGGCCTGCGGATCGACATCAACGCGTCCGCGGAGAATCCACTGGTGGCCGGTGACACCGTGCTGCACAACGGCAACTGGCACGCGATGCCGATCGCGCTCGCCCTCGACTCCCTCCGGCTCAGCCTGCACAGCGTGGCGACGCTGTCGACGTCCCGCGTCGCCAACCTGGTCGATCCGGAGTTCACCGGGTTGAGCCGGTTCCTGGCCAGCGGTGCCGCGGCGAGCTCGGGCGTGATGATGATCGAGTACGTCGCCCACGACGCGCTGGCGGCGGTCCGGTCGTCGGCGCAGCCCGCGACTCTCGGCACGGCGACGCTGTCCCGGGGCGCCGAGCACCACGCCAGCTTCGCGCCCCAGGCCGCCGTACTGACGGCACAGCTCCTCGACGCACTGCGCGAGGTGCTCGCCAGCGAACTGGTCACCGCGGTACGGGCGATCCGCCTGGCCGGACTGTCGCCCGACGATCTCGCACCGGCCGCGGTCGGGCCGTGGCTCGCCGACGCACTGGCCGCGCTGCCCGGCGACTTGACCGACCGCTCACTGCGGGAGGACCTGGAGATCGCCCGCGGCCTGCTCACGCAGTGGGGCGACCGCCAGGTCGAGCATCCCGCCGAGTCCGGCTAGAGCTCCTTGAGCTCGAAGGCCTGTGCCATTGCCTTGAAGCCTTCGGCGTTCGGGTGCAGGTGATCGCCGACGTCGTACGCCGGCAGCATCTTGGACGGTGCCGCCGGGTCGCGGACCGCCTTGTCGAAGTCGACGACGGCGTCGTACTCACCGGACGTCCGGATCCAGTGGTTGAGCGCCTGCCGGTCCGCCTCCCCTTCGGGCGTGTAGTAGCCGGCGCCCTCGTACGGCGTCAGCGTCGCGCCGATCACCTTCAGCCCGGCCTGGTGCGCCCGCTCGATGAACTGCCGGTGCACGGCGATCAACGCCGCCGGCTCGACCGCGCCGCGGCTGCCACCGATGTCGTTGATGCCCTCGAGCAGTACGACGGTCTGCACGCCGGCCTGCCCGAGCACGTCCCGGTCGAACCGCGCCAGCGCCGAGTCGCCCGCCGTACCGGCGTTGTTGAGCAGGCGGTTGCCGCTGATCCCGGCGTTGAGAACGCCGAGCTCACGGTGCGCCGGCCCGGCCAGCAGCCGGTCGGCCAACTGGTCCGGGTACCTCAGGTTCTGGTCGATCGGCGACACCACGCCGTCGGTGATCGAGTCGCCGAACAGCACGACCGAGCCGCGCACCCGGCTCCGCACGTCGACACCTTCGATGATGTACCGGGCCATCCCGGAGATCGCCTGGTACTGCGACCCGTCGCCGCCGGTCTGGTCACCGGTGGCCAGGAAGCTCGTGGCGTAACCGGCCGGGTGCTGGGTCAGCGGGCCCGTCGGACCAGGGAAGTACGTGCTGATGACCAGGTCGGTGTCGTCCGGTACGGCGAGGCGCACCGGATCGGACACCCACTCGGTACCCACCGGGATCGTGACCGACGGCCGGCCGCCGAACAGCACCGGGACCAGCTTGGACGGCTCGACCGTCGGCGTCCCCGCGAGGTCGTCACCTCGCGGCGTCAGCGTCACCTTGCCGACGACGAGCGGGGACCTACCGTAGACGTTGGACAGCCGCAGCCGCAGCTCCGAGCCGCCGGCGCTCAGGTGAGCCACCTGCCGGAGGGTCGTGTCGGTGACACCGGTGGCCGAAAGCCCCGACGTACCCGGTGGAGTGACGGCGACGGCCCAGCTGCCGATCCAGTCGGGTGACGGCGAGGCCGAGGCGGTGGGAGTGAGCGGAAGCGCGAGCAGCGCCAGAGCGGCGACGAGCTGTTTGAGACGGCGCATGAGACCACCTTCGTCTGGGCGGAAACGGGACGTTCCCTTCGATCTCACCCGGAGTCGCCGCACACTCGCAACCGGTCATCGGTGAGCGGTCGGAGTTCAGAGCCGAACGCACAGTCTTCTCAGAGCCGGCCGTAGGCCTTCAGGGTGCGAAGGGCCGCAATGGTGACGATGCCTCGGTAGGCGAGGGTGGAGGAGGTGCCCGGCGGTTCCCAGGTGAGGGTCCAGCCGCCGTCGGACTGCTGGTCGGCGACCAGGCGGTCGAGGTGGGCCTCGAGCTGGGAGTCGTCGAAGAGCCCGCGCCAGAAGCTGTCCGGCGTCGGCGCAAGGTGCAGCGGGGTGACGCCGTACTCCGGGTCGGCCGCGTCGGCGCGGTACCAGTTGAGTTTGGGCAGCCAGTCCCGGACCTTGTCGAGGTCGACGTCGTCGGTGTGCTCCAGGAACTCCATCGCGACGTGCATGCCGTGGGCGTCCTCGGGGAAGCCCTTGGCCAGCTCGGCGGCGCACCATGCACCGGCCTTGTCCCGCCACGGGTGCTCGAAGCCGAACCGGTGGAGCTGTCCGACCAGACCGGCCGTCGGGTTCAGGCCGGGCTCGTACGTCCACTCGGTCATGTGCTCGGCCCGCGGGTAGCCCTCGATCACCGGGCCGCACAGCGGGACCGCGCCGTCCGGGGTCGCGATCGAGTCGAGCCAGTCGACAGCCCGCCGGACCATCTCGTCGTCCCGCGCGCCGGCGGTCAGCAGGGTCTCGAAGGCGACCTGCACGTCGAGTGCGAGGCTGTCCGGGCAGCGCTTGTCCGGCTCCAGCCCGTGGCCGAAGCCGCCGTCCGCGTTCTGGTAACCACGCAACGCGTCCACGACGCCGCCCGCGTCAGCCTCCTCGAAGACCGCGGCGAACAACCGGCTCTCCACCAGCCGTCCCTCGCGGCGTACGAAATCCCGACCTGCGTTGAAGATGTCCATGCCGATACCTTGCCGCACCTGCCCGCGAGGGTCTTGAACGAAACAGACATCGGGTCAGGGTTCGAAGCGGTAGCCCATGCCTGGTTCGGTGAGCAGGTGCTTGCGGCGGGCCGGGTCCGGCTCGAGCTTGCGGCGGAGCTGGCCCATGTAGAAGCGGAGGTTGCCGCTCGCGTTCTCGTAGCCGGGCCCCCACACCTCTGTCAGCAAGTGGCGTTGCGACATCAACTTGCCCGGGTGCCGGAGCAGGACCTCGAGCAGGTGCCACTCGGTCGGGGTGAGCCGGACGTCGTCCCCCGACTCCGACGTCACCCGCTTGGCGGCCAGGTCCACGGTCGCGCCGCCGACGGTGACCACCGGCTGATCCTGGGAGCTGTAGCTGCGCCGCAGTACGGCGCGCATCCGGGCGAGCAGCTCGTCGATGCCGAACGGCTTGGTCACGTAGTCGTCCGCGCCGGCGTCGAGCGCCTCGACCTTGTCGGTCTGGTCGGTCCGCCCGGACAGCACCAGGATCGGCGCCCCCGACCAGCCGCGCAGACCGCGGATCACGTCGACACCGTCGAAGTCCGGCAACCCGAGGTCGAGGATGACGAGCTCCGGCGGGTGCTGCGCCGCCACCTTCAGCGCCGCCGTCCCCGAACCGGCCAGATGCACCTCGTAACCGCGGGCCCGCAGGTTGATCTGCAGCGCGCGGACGATCTGCGGTTCGTCGTCGACCACCAGAACCCTGGTCACGGAGCCTCCCGGCCCAGGCGTTCGCGGGCTCCTGGGACCGGAGCGTCCGCGGGGCGCGCCGTCGCGGTGGGAAGCGCGATCACCATGGTCAGCCCGCCGCCGGGAGTTTCCTCCGGCTGGAGCGTGCCCCGCATCGCCTCGGCCAACCCGCGCGCGAGCGCGAGACCCAGGCCGACCCCGACCGTGTTGTCGGTGTCACCGAGCCGCTGGAACGGCGCGAACACCCGGTCCAGGTCCGCACGCGGGAACCCGGGTCCGCGATCGATCACCCGGACCTCCGCGGTGTCGCCCAGCGCACTGCCGGTGACCAGCGGCGGCCGCCCCTCCGGCGAGTACCGGACCGCGTTCGCGAGCAGGTTCGCGATCACCCGTTCGAGCAGCGCCGGGTCCGCCTCGACCAGCGGCAGGGTGTGCGGGACGTCCACGGTCACCCGGTCGCCGTCGTCGCCGAGCTCGGCCAGTACGCCGGGAATCACCTCGTCCAGCGCCATCGGCCGGGTGAAGACCGGCAGGACGCCGGCCTGCAGCCGACTCAGGTCGAGCAGGTCGTCCACGAGTCGCGACAACCGATCGAGCGACTCGTCCGCGGTCTCCAGCAACTCGGCCCGCTCGGACTCGGTCCAGTCGACGTCGTCGCTGCGCAGGCTGGTCACCGACGCCTTCGCCGACGCGAGCGGTGATCGCAGGTCATGACCGACGGCCCGGAGCAATGCCGTACGGAGTTTGTCCGCCTCGGCCAGTGGCTTCGCTTCCGCGGCGGCCTCGCTCAACCGGGCCTTGTCGACCAGGGCAGCCGCGTGGGCGGCGAACGCCCCGACCAGCCGGCGCTCGTCCGCCGCCAGTTGGTGGCCTTGCAGCACCAGGACGAGGTCGTCCCGCGCGGGGATCTCCGCGTCGGCTTCCTCCGGCCGCGTGCAGGTCAGCGGGCCGGCCGAGGCGATCGGCCGCCAGACCTCGGTCAGCTCGTCGTCCACCCGCTCCATCAGGCAGGCACCCGTCATCCCGAAAGCCTCGCGGACGCGGTCCAGCAGCGCGGGCAGGGCAGTCTGACCGCGCAGTACCGACCCGGCCAGCGTGGCCAGGGTCTCGGACTCGGCGGCCGCGCGGGCCGCCTGTCTGGTCCGTCTCGCCGCCCGGTCGACGACCGAGCTCACCATCGCCGCGACCAGCACGAAGATCGCCAGCGCCAGCGCGTTGTTGATGTCGGCGATCGTGAACGTCCGGGTGGGCGGGGTGAAGAAGTAGTTCAGCACGACG
Organism: Kribbella turkmenica; assembly: GCF_004348725.1. Lineage (GTDB taxonomy): Bacteria > Actinomycetota > Actinomycetes > Propionibacteriales > Kribbellaceae > Kribbella > Kribbella turkmenica. The sequence continues at coordinate 33,912 of NZ_SMKR01000018.1, read as the reverse complement.
GTGCCGCCGATCGCGGTCAGCAGCGCCGGCCAGAGTCCCCCGACCAGCGCGACCACGACCACTCCCAGCAGGAACGCGAGCACGTTGCTCGTGAGGTTCAGGTGGTCCGCGCCGAGTTCGAGCAGGAGCGCGAGCAGCGGCGGCAGGACGACGGCCAGCACGAACCCCTGGACCTTGCGCCGCCGGGACAGGCTGCCGCGCAACCGGGGCAGCCGGCCGCGGCCCATCTGCGCGTGGGTGACGATGTGGACGTCGATGTCGCCCGAGTCGCGGATCGTGCTGGAGCCGATCCCGGGGCCGGTGAGCATCGAGGACAGCCGCGACCGGCGCGAACCGCCGAGCACGAGCTGGGTCGCGTTCTCCGCCCGGGCGAAGGACAGCAGCGCGGCCGGTACGTCGTCGCCGACCACCTGGTGGTAGCTGCCGCCGAGGCTCTCGATCAGGGTCCGCTGCTCGGCAAGCCGGGTCGGGTCGGCGCCGGTCAGGCCGTCGGAGCGGGCGACGTGCACCGCGAGCAGGTCACCGCCGACGGACCTGGCCGCGATCCGGGCGGCCCGCCGGATCAGGGTCTCGCCCTCCGGCCCCCCGGTGAGGGCGACCACGACCCGCTCCCTGGCCTCCCAGGTCGACTCGATGTCGTGCTGCGCGCGGTACTGCTGCAGGCCCGCGTCCACCCGGTCGGCGAGCCAGAGCAGGGCGAGCTCGCGCAGGGCGGACAGGTTGCCGACCCGGAAGTAGTTGCCCAGGGCAGCGTCGATCTTGTCGGCCGCGTAGACGTTGCCGTGTGCCATCCGGCGGCGGAGCGCCTCCGGGGTCATGTCGACCAGCTCGATCTGGTCGGCGGCCCGGACCACCCGGTCGGGAACGGTCTCCCGCTGCGGTACGCCGGTGATCTTCTCGACCACGTCGTTGATCGACTCGAGGTGCTGGATGTTGACCGCCGAGATCACGTCGATGCCGGCGGCCAGCAACTCGTCGACGTCCTGCCAGCGCTTCGCGTTCCGGCTGCCCGGGACGTTGGTGTGCGCCAGTTCGTCGACCAGCGCCACCTCCGGCCGGCGGGCGAGTACGGCGTCGACGTCCAGCTCGGTGAAGCGGGCACCGCGGTAGTCGATGATCTGCCGCGGGACCACCTCGAGGCCCTCCAGCATGTCGGCCGTGTGCTGCCGGCCGTGGGTCTCCACGAATCCGGCCACCACGTCCGTGCCCCGGGCCAGCCGTCGTTGCCCCTCGCCCAGCATCTTGTAGGACTTCCCGACGCCGGGCGCGGCACCCAGGTAAATCCGCAGATGCCCGCGAGCACTCATGCTTCCATGCTCTCAGAGCGCGGCCAGCGCGGCGTTCAGGCTGACCACGTTCACCCGGGGCTCACCGAGGAAGCCGAACGTGCGACCCTCCGTGTTCTCCTGCACCAGTTTCCGGACCTCGGCCACCGGCAGGCCACGTGCGCGAGCGACCCGGTTCACCTGCAGAGCGGCGTACGCAGGGCTGATGTGCGGGTCGAGGCCGCTGCCGCTCGCCGTGACTGCGTCCGGCGGGACTCGGTCCGGGCTGACGCCTTCCAGCTCGGCCACCGCTCGCCGCCGTTCGTCGATCAGCCTCACCAGCTCCGGGTTGTTCGGCCCGTACTGCGAGGCCGCGCTGCCCATCCCGTCGTAGTCGGCCGCCGACGGCCGCGTCTGGAACCACCGCTCGCCGTACTGCTGACCGATCAGGCTGGACGCGACCTCCTGGCCGTGCACCCTGACGATCGATCCGTTCGCCTGGTCGTGGAACAGCACCTGCGCGACGCCCGTCATCGCCAGCGGATAGGCGACGCCGAGGACGACGGTGAAGAGCACGAGCGCCCGGACCGCCACCCCGGCCTGCCGAAGACTGCTTGCCATTGTCAACTACCACCTCTCAGCGGAGACCCGGGACCAGCGAGATCACCAGGTCCAGGATTTTGATCCCGACGAACGGGGTGACCAGGCCGCCCACGCCGTACACCAGCAGGTTGCGGCGCAGCATCGCCGAGGCCGACGACGGCCGGTAGCGGACCCCGCGCAGCGCCAGCGGAACCAGCGCCACGATGACGAGCGCGTTGAACACGATGGCCGACACGATCGCCGACTCCGGCGAGTGCAACCGCATGACGTTCAGCCGGTCCAGGCCCGGGTACGCCGTCGCGAACAGCGCCGGCAGGATCGCGAAGTACTTGGCCACGTCGTTCGCGATCGAGAACGTGGTCAGCGACCCGCGGGTGATCAGCAACTGCTTGCCGATCTCGACGATCTCGATCAGCTTGGTCGGGTCGGAGTCGAGGTCGACCATGTTGCCGGCCTCCTTCGCGGCCGACGTACCGGAGTTCATCGCCACGCCGACGTCGGCCTGGGCGAGCGCGGGCGCGTCGTTGGTGCCGTCACCGGTCATCGCGACCAGCCGGCCGCCCTCCTGCTCCTGCTTGATCAACGCCATCTTGTCCTCGGGCGTCGCCTCGGCCAGGAAGTCGTCGACCCCCGCCTCCTCGGCGATCGCCTTCGCCGTCAGCGCGTTGTCACCGGTGATCATCACGGTCCGGATGCCCATCGACCGCAGCTGGCCGAACCGCTCCCGCATCCCGTGCTTGACCACGTCCTTCAGGTGGATGACACCGAGCGCGCGGGCCGTGCCGTCCACGCTCTCGGCGACGACGAGCGGCGTACCGCCGGAGGCCGAGATGCCGTCGACCAGTTCACCGAGCCGCGGGTCCGTGCTCCCGCCGCGGGCGTGGATCCAGCCGTCGACCGCCCCGGCCGCGCCCTTGCGGATCAGCCGGCCGTCCACGTCCACACCACTCATCCGGGTCTGCGCGGTGAACTCGACAAACGTTGCCTGCGGCAACTCGCCGGTGTGCCGCTCACGCAGTCCGTACCCGGTCTTCGCCAGGACGACGATCGACCGGCCCTCCGGCGTCTCGTCGGCCAGGCTGGACAGCTGGGCCGCGTCCGCGAGCTCGGCGTCGGCGACCCCGCCGACCGGGACGAACTCGGCCGCCTGCCGGTTCCCGAGCGTGATCGTGCCGGTCTTGTCGAGCAGCAGCGTGTTCACGTCGCCCGCCGCCTCGACGGCGCGGCCCGACAGCGCGAGCACGTTGCGCCGGACCAGCCGGTCCATCCCGGCGATCCCGATCGCGGACAGCAGCGCACCGATGGTGGTCGGGATCAGGCAGACCAGCAGGGCGACCAGCACCACCAGGCTCAACTCGGTGTTCGCGTACGCCGCGAACGTCGGCAACGTCACCGTGGCGACCAGGAAGACGATCGTCAGGCCGGCCAGCAGGATGTTCAGCGCGATCTCGTTCGGCGTCTTCTGCCGGGACGCGCCCTCGACCAGGGCGATCATCCGGTCGATGAAGCTCTCGCCGGGCTTCGTGGTGATCTTCACGACGATCCGGTCCGACAGCACCTTGGTGCCGCCGGTGACCGCGCTCCGGTCACCGCCGGACTCCCGGATCACCGGCGCGGACTCACCGGTGATCGCCGACTCATCGACGCTCGCCACGCCCTCGACCACGTCGCCGTCACCGGGGATGACCTGGCCGGCCTCGACGACCACCAGGTCACCGAGCTTCAGGGCGGTGGCCGGTACCTCCTCCTCCCCGCCGTCGCCGGTCAGCCGGCGGGCGGTAGTCTCGGTCTTCGACCGCCGCAGCGTCTCCGCCTGGGCCTTGCCCCGCCCCTCGGCGGCCGCCTCGGCCAGGTTGGCGAACACGACGGTCAGCCAGAGCCAGACGACGATCCACCAGACGAACACCCCTGGGTCGGTGACCGCGAGGGTCGTGGCGGCGACCGCCCCGACCTCGACGACGAACATCACCGGGTTCTTCACCATCACCCGGGGGTCGAGCTTGCGCAGCGCGTCCGGCAGCGAGGTGAGCAGCATCCGCGGGTCCGATCGGCCGGTGGACGACTTCGACGGCGCGGTCACAGTCCCTCCGCAAGGGGTCCGAGAGTGAGTGCGGGCAAGTAGGTCAGGCCGGTGACGATCAGGACGACGCCGGCCAGCATCGAGACGAACAAGGCCGTGTCGGTGGGCAGCGTGCCCTGGGTCACCGGAACCGGCTGCTGCCGGGCGAACGAGCCGGCCAGCGCCAGCACGAGCACGATCGGCACGAGCCGCCCGAGCAGCATCACGAGTCCGAGAGCGACGTTGTAGAACGGGATGTTCGCGCTGAGCCCGCCGAACGCGCTGCCGTTGTTGTTCCCGGCGGACGTGAAGGCGTAGAGCACCTCGGAGAAGCCGTGCGGGCTGTCGGTGTTGAAGATCGACGCCCGCGCCACCGCCAGGCCCATCGCGGTCGACGCACCGGTGAGCACCAGCGTCGGCGTGGTCAGGATGTACAGCGACACCAGCTTGATCTCGCGCGCGGTGACCTTTCTCTGCAGGTACTCCGGGGTCCGGCCGACCATCAGGCCCGCGACGAACACGGTCAGGACGGCGAGCACGAGCATGCCGTAGAGCCCGGTCCCGGCTCCGCCGGGTGAGACCTCGCCGAGCATCATGTGGAGGAGCGCCGTACCGCCGCCGAGCGGGGTGAACGAGTCGTGCGCCGAGTTCACCGCGCCCGTCGACGTGCCGGTGGTCGAGGAGGCGAACAGGGCCGACGCCCATTCGCCGAAGCGGGTCTCCTTGCCCTCCATGGCCGCGCCGGCCACCTGGGTCGCCGTACCCGCGCCCTGGTTCTCGAAGAACGTCGTGGCGAAGGTGAAGGCGGCCCACAGCGTGCCCATCACGCCGAGGATCGCGTAGCCCTGCCGCTCGTCGCCGACCATCAGGCCGAACGTCCGGGTGATGCAGACCGGGATCAGCAGCAGCAGGAAGATCTCGACCAGGTCGGACAGCGGATTCGGGTTCTCGAACGGGTGTGCGGAGTTCGCGTTGTAGAAGCCGCCGCCGTTCGTGCCGAGCTCCTTGATGACCTCCTGGCTGGCGACCGGACCGCCCGGGATCGTCTGGGTCTGGCCGGCCACCGAGGTGACCTCGTGGCCGGCGGAGAAGTTCTGGACGACGCCGGTCGCGACCAGCACCAGGGTGCCGACGATCGCGATCGGCAGCAGGACCCGCAGGGTGGTGCGGGTGAGGTCGACCCAGAAGTTGCCGAGCCGGTCGGTCGTCGACCGGGCGAAACCGCGGATCACCGCGATCGCGACAGAGATGCCGACGGCGGCGGACAGGAAGTTCTGCACCGCGAGGCCGGCGAACTGGACCAGGTGGCCCATGGTCACCTCGGGCGAGTACGACTGCCAGTTGGTGTTCGCCACGAACGACGCGGCGGTGTTGAACGCCAGCCCGGACTCGACGTTCGGGCGCCCGAGCGACAACGGCAGATGGGACTGCAGCCGCTGGATCAGGAACAGCAGGACCAGGCTGATCACGGAGAACGCGATGAGTGAGCGGGCATAGACGGCCCAGGTCTGCTCGGCCGTCGGGTCGACCCCGAGCAGACGGTAACCGCCGCGCTCGATCCGCAGGTCCCGGTCGGAGGTGAAGACTCTGGCCAGGTAGCCGCCGAGCGGCCGGTACACGGCGGTCAGGAGCACGACCAGGAGGCCGGCCTGGAGCAGGCCGGCGACGGTGTCGGACATCAGAACCTCTCGGGAAAGATCAGGGCGGCGACGAGGTAGAGAATCAGGGCCACTGCGACCACGAGGCCGGCAGAGAAGGTGCTCATGCAGTCACTGCACACCGCTCGCTGCGCTGACAGGAGGGTTCTCACAGGGCTCTCACACGTGCCGCGGGAGCTCTCACAGGGTTCTCACGGGCAGTCGCTGCCGGGTGCGACTTCGCGTTGACGGCCGCAGTCCGCATACTTACGCCTGGCAATCACAGCCCACAGACAAGGGAAGAAGAACACCTAGTGACCGAAATGGACATCGCTGCGCCGACCGAGCAGTTCTTCTCCGCGGAGACCCGGGAGGCGCTCGCCGAGGCGAGCCGCCGGCTGGCGGAGCGTCTCCAGGCCCACACCGAGGCCCTGCTCGCGATGACCGGCGACGAGGAGCAGGCCGCGCTCTACGAGCAGAACGCCGCGCTCGAGGAGCTGGTCGAGGGCTGGAACGACGCCGTCTTCGAGCACACCGGTACGGCACCTCTCCTGCTGGAGGACACCGCCGACGACGAGGACGACGAGATCGAGCAGGACCACGTGATCAGTGTGGTCTCCCGCTTCGACCTGCGGGTGGCCGACCTGGACGCGCTGATCGAGGCCGGCCGGGCCGCGCAGCAACGGCACCCGGCCGAGCTGGACGACGGCGCCGAGCCGGAGCCGGTGGAGTCGGCCGAGCAGGCGATCTACGAGATCAGCCGTGAGGTCGGCGAGGCGTGGTTCGAGCTGCCGGGGATCGAGATGGTGGCCGGCGCCCGCGCGTACGTCGTACCGGAGCCGCCGTTCGAGCCGCTGGACGCCGACGCCGAGGACGTCGTCACCGAGCTCATCGCCCCGAACGGCACCGCCACCCACGCGGAGACCTGGGCCTGACGAACAGCCTCGGGCGGACTCGCCCGTCCGCCCGAGGCTTCAGGCCACGGCGACCGCGTCGATCTCCAGGAGCCATTCCTCGGCGTAGATGTCGCAGATGATGACGGTGAGGGCCGGGGCGTGCTTGCCCAGGACCTCCTCGCGGATCTTCGAGTTGAGCGCGCGGTACTGCCGGTCGGACAGGTACGTCGTCACCTTCACCAGGTTGTGCACCCCCATCCCGGCCTCGCCGAGCACCACGAGCACGTTCCGCCAGACCATCCGGCACTGCGCCTCGAAGCTCTCCGGCACCCGCCCGTGCTCGTTGCCCCATGGGACCTGGCCGCTGACGAACACCATCCGCTCGGCCCCGTCCACCTGGACCCCGTGCGTGTAGTTGCCCGTGGCCGCCGGCAGGATCGCCGGGTTCAACGCCGCGATTGCAAGCTCCGCCATCGATGAATCCTTCTCCGCTCCGTTCGGATCCCGCCCCCCGGGTCGGTACTGCACCATCTCTACCCCGCGGACCCCGTACCACCCAACCGCCGGACGAGATCGATGGCGAACCGACAAACAAGTGACATCCGGGCGGACAGAGTCGCCGGGGTGGAACGGACGGTCGAACGTCTTCTGGGGGTCCGCGTCGTCGAGCGCACCGACCTCGGCAGCAGCGAACTCGCCCCCGTCGCCCGGCTGACCGTCGACCGCGGCGGCGCGCGGAGCGAGAACATGCGCGAACGCTCGACTCGACATCGTCGGATCGACCGCGGCGAGGCCGGCCTGCCTGAACCGGCCGGCCACCCGCAGGCCACTGTGTATCTCTTCTTTCTTGTCCTCGTCCGGTCTTCTCTGCTCTCCGTCAGTCCAACGGGCGGAGCTCGTCGGCGTAGGAGACGGAGACGCGGCGGAGGACCCCTTCCTTGACCGAGTACTGGCCCATGCGCCACAGGGGTGGGCTGTAGGCGTGGACGGTGACGCTGCCTTTGTCGAGGCCGGTGAGGCGGTGGATGTGGTCGGGGCCGAAGCCGTAGACGTCGCCGGCTTCGACCTCGGTCTCGATGGACTCGGTGCCGATGGCGAGGTTGTGCTCGACGAGTTTGCCGCGGGCGACCGCGACCGCGCCGGAGGAGACGTCGTGGTCGTGCCAGCCGGTGTCGTTGACCGGCGTCCAGCAGATCAGCCAGACGTCGACGTTGGCGTCGCGGTGGAGCGAGGCGAAGACGCGCTCCTGGTCGCTGTAGGCGACCATGTCCTCCCACAGGTGCGGCTGGGCGGCGACCGACGCGGCGAGTTCGGACAACTCGGTGGGATCGAGGTCCCGGCCCGGAAGGTTGTCCAGCGACAGGCAATTGTTGAGCTCCACGAGCCGGCTGGCCTGGCGCGCTGGGACGACTGGTACGTCGATGGGCTGAGCAGTCACTGCACTCCCCTCTCAGGAGATGGTTGCCCGGCTCCGTACAGGAGCCGGTGTGGGTTGTCGTGGCGGATCACCGCGGTCGCGGCGTCGCCTTGGCGGTGGTCGGTGATCCCGGCGTACGGCCGGTCGGTGCCGTGCACGACCTGGTCGATGCCGAGGACCCGCGCGACCGCGTCGATACCCTGCGGGCCGTAGCTCGAGGTGTCGACGTACAGGTTGGGGTCGATGGTGCCGAGCGCGCCGCCGCGGGCGGCGAGCCGTTCGTGGTGCACGGGTGCGAGCCCGGCCGCGGCGACGAAGCACAGCCGCAACCGCGGGAACTGGTGGCGCCCGCCGTACGCGTGCCAGGCCCACCACGCGGCCTGCAGCTGGTTCGAGTAGTCGACCACCGGCGCCCACCACCCGGGCGCCTCGTCGACCGGTACGGCGGTGCCCGGGTGGACCAGGATCGGCTTGTTCAACCGCTCGGCCGTCGCGAGAAGCTCGCCGTGCGCCTCCCACCCGGCCGGCGTCCCGAGCACGTGCGCCGGCAGCTGCAATCCGACGAATCCCTTGTTCAGCAGGGATTCCGCGCCGGCCACATCGGGCTCGCGCAGATCGCATGACGCCCACGCCTTGAAGGGCTTCGGCAGCGCGGCAGTGCCCACATGCCAAGCGTCGAGCAGCGCCGCGTCCCCCAGCTGCTCGATCCCGAGCGGACTCGACAGCGACACCACGGCCAGCGCCGTGCCGGCGTCCTGCTCCACCGCGACCCGCTTGTCGATCGCGTGCGCCGCCGGGTCGATCTCGTGCGGCGCCTCGGTCGCGGTGTGCAGCGTCCAGCCGTCCAGGTACGGCGCGGCCCGGCGAGCGCGGAGCCGGTCGACGAACTCGGCCGGCCACAGGTGCTGATGGACGTCGATCACTGCGTCACCTCCTGGACCTGATCAAATTGAAGCGCTTCAGGATGTCTAGAGTGAAGCGCTTCAAGACCGCGCTTGTCAAGTTTCTGTCCGACCGACGGGCTAGGGTTCGACACATGTCCGGATCCGGCCGGAGGCCAACCCTCAAGGACATCGCCGCGGAGACCGGCCTGTCGATGGCGGCCGTGTCCTACGCGCTGCGTGGCCTGCACGGAACGCCGGAGACCCGGCAACGCGTCCAGGATGCGGCCGACCGGCTGGGCTACCAGGCCGACCCGGTCGCCCGGGCGCTCGCGTCCGGGCGCAGCGGCTCCGTCGGCGTGCTCTGCGCGTCCCTGGAGGATCTCTGGCAGCAACGGCTCGCGGCCGCGCTCGGCCGCGAGCTGCTGGCACCGGACCGGAACGCCTGGATCATCGACTCGGCCGGCGACGCCGACCGGCAGCTCGAGCTCGCCCAGCACCTGGTCGACCACCGTGCCGACGCGATCGTGGTGATTCCGGTCAACCCGGCCGCGAAGGGCTGGGCCAGGATCGCCCAGCAGGCGCCGGTGATCGCGATCGGCGACGCCCTCCCCGGCGCCAAGGCGAAGTCCGAGGTGATCTTCGACAACGAGACCGGAGTCAGTACGGCGCTGCGCCGGCTGGCCGACGCGGGTCACCGGAGCGTGGCGGTGCTCAGCCCGTCGCACCGTCTCGAGACGCAGCGTCCGGCCGAGGAGATCGCCCAGCGAGTCGCCGCTGACCTGAAGCTCAAGGTCCGGATCATCCCCTGCCCGCACGACCTGGCCGGCGCCACCGAGGTGGCCCGCGAACTGCTCAGCGGCAGTTCCCGCCCGACCGGCATTCTCGCGCTCGCCGACTCGATGGCTTTCGGAGTGTACGCAGCCGGCCGCGAGCTCGGCCTCCGCGTGCCGGACGACGTCTCCCTGCTCGGCTACGACGACCAGCCGCTGTCCCAGCTGCTCACGCCGCCGCTGTCGACCTTCCACTGGCCACTCGAGGACCTGGTGAACGACGTGGTCGCGCGGGTCACGTCCGCCGTCGACACCAACCGCCGCGTCCGCCGGACCACCGTCGAGCCGACGCTGATCGAGCGCGGCTCGGTCGCCGCTCCACCCAGGATCGTCCATCCGGCGAAACTAGACTAATTCACTACACATTCCGGCGACTGTCCAGAATGCGGAAGGCCGGCCGAGCGAATGCTCGACCGGCCCTCGCGGAGGTACTGCGTTACTTCGTGCCGAAGACCTGGAGTTCGGTCATGTCGGTGAACTGGCATCCGCCGAAGGCTCCGTCGGGGCAGTTCGTGGCGAAGTCGGGCACCTGCGGGCTGAGCATCCAGAACCGCACGTACTGGACGCCGGTGGCGTTGCCGGTCGGGTTGACCAGGTTGTACTTGCCCCGGTTCTCCGCGGTGAAGGTGCCCTCCGCCGCGGTCGCCCAGGTGGTGCCGTCGGCCGAGGTCTCGATCTTGTACTGACCGGTCGACGAGCTGCCCGGGTCACCACAGGTGTTCGACGGGTCGACGTTGAACGCGCTGATGTCGACCGTCTCCGGAAGCTTGACGTCGATGTGCTTCGGGATCATCTGGTTGGTCGGGGTCGCGTTGTCGTCACCGGTGGTGCTGCCCCAGCCGGTGCCCTGGGCGTTGTCGATCGCGTAGTCCGGACCGCACTGCGGGCTGTAGTCCGGCCCGTTGAAGTCGACCACGGAACCACCACCGGAGGCGGCCGCCCAGTTGCGGCGCGGCTCGAAGGTGGCGGTGGCGCCGGGCTTGACCGTGACCGGCTGGACGATCAGCTCATAGCCGGGAGCGGACACGACGACCTTCGGGTAGGTGCCCGGGGCGACGCCGGTGATGCCGAACGTGCCGTTCGCGTCGGTGGCGTCGGCGTAGTCACCCGCGAAGCCGGAGGCGTGGCCGCCGACGTAGACGAGCGCACCGGCCACCGGAGCGCCGGTGTCCTTGTCCTTCACCGTGCCGGTCAGCGTGGTGGTCGCACCCTTCGGCGGCTTGTGGAAGTCCTCCGCCGGGAAGGCGTCGCCGCCGTCGACGACACCGGCGTACCAGCCCATGCCGCGGTTGGCGAACACGGTCCAGATGATGTCGGCGTTCTTCCCGCCGCTGGCGACCAGGTCGGCCTGCACGATCGCGTTGCGCATGTCGAGCATGGTCGGGTCGTTGGGCGCCAGCTCCATCGCGCGGGTGATGATGCTGACCGCGTAGCTGCGGCCGAACCGCTCCCGCAGGTCCCACAGCGTCTGCGCCCAGACCTCACCCGAGGCGTGCACCTGCGGGGCGCCGCCGATGGCCGGGAAGTCGCCGTAGGTGTAGCCGCCCTGCGAGCCGTCGGCGGCGACACACGCCGGCGCCTTCGCCCGGACCCGGCAGTCGATGGCCTGGGTACGGATCGAGCCACCGCCGGTGACGTACTTGCCCTCGAGGACCTCGCCCGGCGCGGTGGTGTCCTTCTCCAGACCGTGCGACACCAGGTAGTCGAGCGCGTAGAAGTCGCTCCAGGCCTCACCCATCGCGCCGGCCTGAATGCTGTTCAGCGTCGAGTTGCCGGTCGCGTCGACGACCAGGCGGTTGGACAGACCGTGGCCGTACTCGTGGTACAGGATGTCGGCCGAGTTGGACGAGCTGGTCGCCACGGTGGTGTTGTCGCCCGGCGTACCGAAGAGGTACATCTGCATGGTCGGCGGGATGCCGTCCGGCGGGGTGTTCATGTTCGCGTTGTTGACGTGGTTGGCGTCCGGGCCGCCGTTGGCCGCGGTGGCCGCGCCGTCCAGCGCGTTCAGCAGCACCGGGTCGCCGCCCGCGGCGTCGAACGAGCCGGCCGCCGGGGTGAAGCTGATCGGCGGCTTGGCCAGCCAGTCGTGGAAGTTGCTGGCCAGGTAGAACCCGTTGGTGACGTCCTGGTTCAGGTTGGTCTTCCAGGAGTCCGGCTTGGCCGGGTCCCAGGAGCAGACGAAGGTCGCCGAGCAGATCGACGAGGCGTTGAACGGCGTCAGCTTGTACTCGGCGGTGGTCCGGGTGCCGGGCACCTTGACCGTCTCGCCGGCGTCCGGCTGGTTGTTGTCGTTCACGTCCGCCCAGGCGGCGACCGACGTCCCCTCGAGCAGGGTCTTGGCGTTCTTCGGCAGCCACTTGTTGTAGATCAGGTTCTCGACCCGCTGGGTCCCGCCCTTGGCGGCGCCCGGGTAGTTGTCCTGGACCAGGGCGTCGCCGACGCCGTCGCTGGACAGGTTCCGGCGGTAGAGCAGGCCACCGGTCTGGGCGTCGATCACGTGCGTGTAGATCTTGGTGCCCCCGGTGTTGACGTACGTCATCCAGCCCTTGCGCAGCCCGTCGGCGGTGTGGAACCACACCTGCTCGACGATGTCGCCGTTGCTGAACCTGGTCTCGGCGCCGGTGGTCTTCGCGGTCGCGGACTTCGCCGTCCCGCCGATGTCCTCGGCCGCGGCGCTGCGAGCCCCCGCCGCGGTCAGCTTCGGCGCGGCCGCGGCGGACCGGGCCTGGGCCTGGGAGGTCAGGCCGGCCACCGGGGCGCCCATGATCGAGATCAACTGGCCGTTCTTGGTGACGTTGGCCTTCAGGCCGTTGCCGAACACCTCGATGCCGTCGACCACCTGGGTCCAGAAGATGTGGTGCGTGCCGAGGTCGTCCACGTAGTCCTTGCGCAGCTTCAGCGTGGCCAGGTCGTCGGCAGAGAGCTTGAAGACCTCGGGGTGCGCCTTCACGTAGTTCAGCGCGATGTCCTGCGCCTTCTTGGCGCTCCTGCCGGTCAGGAAGCCGTCGAGCTTGGTCACCTGGGCCGGGGTGCCGGTGTTCGGGTCCACCTCGACGACACCCTGGGTGCCGAGCGAGTTGCGGAACTTCTCCGACGCGGCGGTCTCCTTGCCGGCCACCTTGGCGGCGCGGGCGTACGTGGTCTTGGCGCTGGGCGTGCGGGCGTCGTAGTTGCCCTTTTGCTCCCGGCCCCCCAGTGTTTCGCCCTGAGCCGCCTTGCCCTGATCGGGACCGGCGGTCTGCGCGGCCGTGGCGCCACCTGCGGCGGTCACGACCAGCACAGTGGCGGCGGAGACGGCGGTGGCTGCCAGGAGCCCCCGCCCTCTGCGTGATGTGATCACAAACGCTCCATGGAGTTGTGTGCGCGGATCGCCCTCCACGACCCGTCCCGGGGGTGACCCTAAGCCTGGCGGTGGCCCCGGGGAAGGGAAATCACCGGATTGGGCATGGGAACGAGGGTTGTCCTTCGTGTGCGGAAGAGTACTAGGAGCGACAGCAGAACCGTTGCACCCAGCTACGAGATGAACGCAATGGGTGTCGTCCAGTGGATGTGCGACTGGGGTCGGTCGGAGCCGACACGAAGTGCATTGCCACCGCGGATCATGATCCGCCCGGCGATCCCGCGACGAGCGGCCGGTGCGGCCTGGACCTGGCCCCTGGGGGCGTTCGCCCTTGACACGGTTTCGCCGGCCGGGCGTAAGGTGGCGAGAAATCGATTTCCCATGCTGGAGGTCCACCGATGTCCCTGCTCAGCCGTCGAACGTTCCTGCAGGCAGCGGGCGGTACGGCGCTCGCCGGTGCGCTGGCCGGGTGCGGTGGGGGTGAGGACGGCGGCGGGTCGTCGACGAAGGAACTGTCGTTCGTCTACATGGGCACGGCCGAGCAGCAGGCCACCTGGAACAAGCTGTTCGCCAGGTTCGGTGAGCAACACCCGGACATCAAGCTGAAGGCCGAGGGCATCCCGCTGTCGAACTGGGGCGACTTCTTCAACAAGCTGTCCACCCGGCTGGCCGGCGGCCAGGTGCCGGACGTGATCCAGGTGGCCACCGAGGGCCAGCGGCTGTTCGCGTCCAAGGGGCTGCTCGCGCCGCTCGACGACTACATCGCCAAGGACAAGGCGACGATCGACGAGTACTACGCCGACATGGACCCGAACCTGATCGAGTGGAACAAGAAGTACAGCTCCACCGACGGCAAGACGTACTACCTGCCGGGCGAGTTCAACACGATGTGCATGTGGTACTCGAAGGAGCTGTTCGCGAAGGCCGGCGTTCCCGAACCGACGGCGACGTGGACCTGGGACGACTTCCGGTCCGCCTGCGAGACGATCAAGGCCAAGACCGGCGCCTTCGGGTACGCCGCGGGCCCGGAGTACTTCGCGGCGATCATGCCCTGGCTGCTCACCAACGGCACCAGCAGCTTCAGCGACGACTGGTCGACACCGACGTTCGACGACCCGGCGGTGCTCGAGGCGGCCGAGTTCAACCGCAAGCTGGTCGCCGACAAGCTCTCGCCGCCTCCCGGCGGCACGTTCGACGCGACGACCGCGGCGGCGCAGGGCAAGCTGGCGATGTTCGGCGGCGGCCGGTGGCCGATCATCAGCATCCGCAACCTGAAGGCGACCGCGAAGATGGGCATCGTGCCCTGGCCGACCAAGGTGGAGCAGGGCTCGCCGGTCGGCTGGAACGGCTACCCGATCATGAAGGCGTCGAAGAAGAAGGACGACGCCTGGACCTTCATCAAGTTCCTGATCTCGAAGGAAGGGTCGTCGTTCTTCGCCCAGCTCGGCGGGACCATCGTGCCGGCGCGGAAGTCGATCGCGAACAGCGAGTCCTTCCTGACCGACGCGCCGAAGGGCACCGAGTACCTGTACCAGGCGCTCAGCTACGCGACGCCGATTCCGTCGCCGGACAAGGGCGCCGCCGTACAGAAGGCGGTGGAGGACGGCTGGAAGCAGGTGCTCACCGGCAACGCGTCCCCGGCCGACGCGCTCGGCAAGACGCAGACCTCGCTCGAGGGGCTGGTCTGACTTGGTGACCGCCGTTGCCGAGCGGGCCCGGGTGCAGCAGGCGACGGCCAAGCAGCGCCGGGACTGGTTGCCGGGCTACCTGTTCATCAGTCCGGCGGTGCTGCTCTTCCTTGTCTTCGTGGCCCTCCCCCTGGTCGCCGCGTTCGGGCTGAGCCTGTTCCACTGGGATCTGCTCAGCACGCCGGAGTTCGCCGGGCTGGACAATTTCCGCCGACTCGTCACGGACGGGGACACCATCCGCGCGGTGGTCAACACCTTCGTGTTCGCGATCTCGTCGGTGGTCACACACATCGGCCTCGGCATGGTGCTCGCGCTCGGCGTCCACCGGACGATGACCCGGGGCACGAAGTACTTCGTCAGGACGGCGTACTTCTTCCCGTTCCTGATCTCCTGGGCCGCCGTCGCGCTGATCTGGAAGTACGTCCTGGACCCGGCGTTCGGGCTGGCGAACTACTACCTCTCGTCGACGACGAACTGGCTGGCCTCGCCGACGTGGGCGCTGCCGACGCTGATCGTGGTCGACTGGTGGCACACCATCGGCTAC
The DNA here is from genome assembly GCF_004348725.1 of Kribbella turkmenica. Classification (GTDB taxonomy): domain Bacteria; phylum Actinomycetota; class Actinomycetes; order Propionibacteriales; family Kribbellaceae; genus Kribbella; species Kribbella turkmenica. The sequence goes on along the minus strand of NZ_SMKR01000018.1, from coordinate 18,749 downwards.
ACCTTCATCATCCTGCTGGCCGGGCTGCAGACGGTCCCGGCGCAACTGCACGAGGCGGCCCGGGTGGACGGCGCGAACGCGTGGTGGCGGTTCTGGAGCGTCACCCTGCCGGTGATGTCGCCGACGATCTTCTTCGCCACCGTGATCACGTTCATCGGCGCGTTCCAGATCTTCGACCCGATGGTGATCATGACCCAGGGCGGCCCGGACGGCGCGACCCGGAGCATCGTGATGTACACCTACGAGAAGGGCTTCCAGTCCTTCGAGGTCGGGTACGCCGCCGCCCTCTCGCTGGTGCTGTTCGTGGTGATCATGGTGGTCACCGGGCTGCAGTTCCGCCTCAGCCGGCGGTGGGTGCACCAGTGAAGGGCAAACTGATCGACCTGGTGCTCGTGCTCGGCGGGCTGCTGATGATCGCGCCGCTGGTCTGGCTGGTCGTGACCGCGCTGTCCGAACCGATCGACGCGTTCCAGCTGCCGCCGCGGTGGATCCCGCGTCCGCCGACGCTGGAGAACTTCCAGCAGGTGCCCGACCTGATCCCGTTCGCCCGGATGGCCTGGAACAGCCTGCAGATCGCGGTGATCACGACGGCCGGCGCGTTGCTGACGAGTGCGCTGGCGGCGTACGCGTTCAACCGGCTGCGGTTCCCCGGGCGCGACCACATCTTCTCGGTGCTGCTGGCCGCGCTCGTCGTGCCGGTCCAGCTGACCGTCGTCCCGATCTTCATCATGATGCGGTGGCTGAACCTGGTCGACACCACGGTGGCGATCTGGTTGCCGGCGCTGGTGAACGTGTTCGGGATCTTCTTCCTGCGGCAGTACATCGCCTCGATCCCGCGCGAGCTGGACGAGGCGGCGATCATGGACGGCGCCGGACACTTCTGGATCCTGTTCCGGGTGATCCTGCCGCTGGCCCGGCCCGGGCTGACGGCGCTCGGGATCTTCGTCTTCGAGGCGTCCTGGAACAACTTCTTCTGGCCCTACATCTTCCTGTCGTCCCCGGAGAAGATGACGCTGCCGGTCGGCCTGGTCGCGCTGCAGGGTGCGATGGGCGGCGGTCCCGCGGTCGTGCTGTTCGCGGCGATCACCCTGGTCGTGCTGCCGATCCTCGTCCTGTTCCTGATCTTCCAGCGGTCCTTCATCGCCTCGATCGCCTCCACTGGCCTGCGCGCATGACCGACCACCTCCCCGCCGCCCTCCGTGCTCTCTGGCACGAGCTACCGCTGCTCGCCGCTGCCGGCGTCCTGGTGTGTACAGCGTCCGGAGTCGTCGTGCTGTTGATGCCTGGGCTCTCACCAGGCAGCGTGTTACTGAGTGCACTGCTGGTCGGTCCGGTGTGGGCCGGCCTGGTAGCGACCACTGACTCTGTAGTGCGCGACGGCCCGGGTGGGGTGTTGCTGATGCTGCGCAGCGTTCGACGATGTGGGCCCGCCGGGCTGGAGGTCGCCGCCGTTCCCGCGATCATCGGTGCGCTGGCGTTGCTCAACTGGACTCTCTACAGCGGTCCGCTGTTCCTGCTGCCGATGGCGGTCAGCGGATGTGCGACCGTGCTGGCCGTCCTGGCGGCCTGCTACGCGTTCAGCCTCCGTGTGACCACCGGAATGCGAGGGCGGTCGCTGTGGTTCACGTCGCTGGCGCTGGTCGCTCGCGCACCCGTCGTACCCCTGGGGATCGTTGCGTTGGGAGTCGTCGCACTGATGCTCGGCACCTCGGTCACCGCCTCGTTGCTGTTGCTCGCACCCGGTCCGGTGGCGTTGTTCGCCTCGGCCGGCACCTGGACTGTCTACCGGACGGAGAACCATGCACTACAGCGGTGACAAACTGACGCACTTCGCACTGCCGTTGGGCGGCCTGGGGACCGGCACCGTCGCCCTCGCCGGCAACGGCGCGTTGCGGCAGTGGCAGTTGCACAACATCGGCAACCACGAGGCCAGCGTGCCGGACAGCTTCTTCGCGCTGCGGCTGTCCCAGGTCGAGCCGCCGCTGGACGACATCCGTCTGCTCCAAGGACCGCTGCGGCAGCCGTCGCACACGCCACTTGTCACGGATGACGTCGTACCGGACTGCGAGCGGCGGCTGCATCAGGTGCTGCAGCCGGTGGGCGAGGCGAAGGTGTCGGCGGTGTATCCGCGCGCACGGGTCGACTACGTGACCGACCTGCCCTTGGACATCAGCATGGACGTGTTCAACCCGCTGGTGCCGACCGACGCGGCCGCGAGCTCTCAACCGGTGGTCGCCTTCACCTTCACGCTGCACAACACCGGTGAGTTCCCCCTGCACGGTCTGCTCGCCGGTGCCCTGCAGAACTCCGTCGGCTGGGACGGCGTGACCCCGATCGACGGCGTCGACTGCAGCCTGTACGGCGGCAACACGAACCGCTTGCGGGAGACCGACGAGTGGACGTCGCTCATCATGGAGAACACCGCCCTCGCTCTGGATCACCCAGGCGCAGGACAACTGGTGCTCTCGACGGACAGCCCGGCGGCCTTGAGTTATCCACAGTGGTCGAAGCCCGAGCAGTTCATCACCTACCTGGCCGGCCGGCCGACACGTCGCCCGTATTCGGCCGACGGCCCGAGCGCGCAGGGAACGACCTGGAACGGCGCCCTGGCCGCGCCCTTCCGTCTGGAGCCCGGTGAAACCGTGCGGCGCCGGTTCCTGATCGCGTGGCACTTCCCGAACCGATATGTCGACTTTCAGCAGTTCGGACCGCGGCGCGACTACGGTCACAGCCGCTTCTGGCTCGGCAACGCGTACACCCGCCGTACGCCTGATGCCGTGGCGGTGTCGGAGTCGTTCATCGCCCGGTGGCCGGAACTGCAGGCGGTCACGACCGCCTGGGCGGACGCGTTCGAGTCGAGCAGTCTGCCCGGTGAGGCCGGTTCTCGGCTGGCTGCGCTGGTTGCCGACATCCGCAGCCCAACGATGTTCCAGACCGCGGACGACACCGTGCTCGGCTTCGAGGGCGTGCTCGGTGCGTCCACCGGGATGTGGGCCGGCCGGTACGGCGGCTCGTGCCCGCTCAACTGCACACACGTGTGGAACTACGAGCAGACGCTCTCCCGGCTCTTCCCGTCGCTCGAGCGGAACATGCGGGATACGGAGTACGACGTGATGCAGGCACCCGAGGGGTACATCCCCCACCGAGTGATCGCGCCGACGTACCACCGGCAACTGTGGGACGTAATGATCGGCGGCCCTGAGGAGCCCGCGCTCGACGGCATGCTCGGCGCGGTGCTGAAGACCTACCGCGAGGTCCGGCTGGGCGCAGGACTCGACTGGCTCCGCCGCCGGTGGTCGAACGTCGAGCGACTGCTCACCCACATCCGGGACAAATGGGACGCGGGGGCGACCGGCGTACTGCGTGGCGTTCAGCCCAGTACGCACGACATCGACCTGTGTGGCGTCAACACCTTCATGGGCACGCTCTGGCTGGCCGCACTCCGCGCCGCCGAGGAGATGGCGCTGCTTCTCGGCGAGGACGGCAAGGGCTACCGGGTGCTCTTCGAAGCCGGGAGCAAGGCGTACGACGAACTCCTGTTCACCGGTGAGTACTACCGGCAGATCCTGTCGCCGGACGAGAAGCCGGACTTCCAGTGGGGAGACGGCTGCCTGGCGGACCAGCTGGTCGGGCAGTGGTGGGCCCACCAGCTCGACCTCGGCTACGTCCTGCCGGCCGACCACGTGAAGACCGCGCTGCGCAACGTGGTGCGGCACAACCTCCGCAAGGGCTTCGATGGTTTCGACCACCCCTACCGAGTCTTTGCGGACGGCGACGACACCGGCCTGCTGATGTGCACCTGGCCGCACGGCGGCCGCCCGGACGTCCCGACCCGGTACTGCGACGAGGTGTGGACCGGATCGGAGTACCAGGTCGCCGCACACTGCCTCTACGAAGGACTCGTCGACGAGGGCTTCCAGATCCTCCAGGGCCTCTGGGACCGGTACGACGGCAGCCGGCGCAACCCGTTCAACCCGATCGAGTGTGGTGACCACTACATCCGCAACGCCGCCGGCTGGACCGTGCTCGAAGCCCTCGCCGGCTTCCGGTACGACGCCCTGTCCGGCATCCTCACGTTCGCACCGCTCGACGTCGCCCGCACGGCCGACACCTGGCAACTCCCCTTCGTCGCCGGGACCGGCTGGGGAGTGGCAACCAGCACCGCCGACTCCGTCACCGTCACCTGCCACACCGGCCAGCTCGACCTCGAGGCCGTGCACGTCGACGGCGCCGCACTGCCCACCGAAGCCACCGTGGTCCTGCCCGGAAGGCCCTTGGTGATCCGGCGAACCTGACGCCAACCGTCGACAGCACGTCACTGCCCGACCAGGCACGAGGCTTCGCCGCCGTACTCGGGCCCGAAATGGGAGTGCCGGCCGTCCGGCAACGCCACCGGACGGTCGGCACCCGCTCTAGTGGAGTCCGAGTTGGGCGGACTCCTGGTCGGTGAAGAGGCGGGAGCGGATCAGGAAGCGGACACCTTCCGGAGCCTCCACCGAGAAGCCGCTGCCACAACCCTTCACCACGTCGACGGTGAGCTGGGTGTGCTTCCAGTACGCGTACTGGTTCGCGGACATCCAGAAGGCGATCGGCCGGTCCAGGCCGTCGACGACCAGATCGCCGAGATGCACGTCCGCCGACCCCGTCCTGAACTCCCCGTCCGGGTAGCACATCGGCGAACTGCCGTCGCAGCACCCACCGGACTGGTGGAACATCAGCGGACCGTGCATCTCGGTGAGGCGGCGGAGCAACGCCGCCGCCTCGCCCGTGAGCAACACTCGTTGAACACCTTCCCCACCCCACCGCCCCGATCGGTCGACCATCGGGGACTCAGAAGAACCCGAGCTTGTTCGGGCTGTAGCTGACCAGCAGGTTCTTCGTCTGCTGATAGTGGTCGAGCATCATCTTGTGGTTCTCCCGGCCGATGCCAGAGCTCTTGTACCCGCCGAACGCGGCGTGCGCCGGGTAGGCGTGGTAGCAGTTCGTCCAGACCCGGCCGGCCTGGATCTCCCGCCCGGCCCGGTACGCGGTGTTGATGTCCCGCGACCAGACCCCGGCCCCCAGCCCGTACAGCGTGTCGTTGGCGATCTTCATCGCGTCGGCGTAGTCGTCGAACTTGGTCACCGCGACCACCGGGCCGAAGATCTCCTCCTGGAAGATCCGCATCTTGTTGTCGCCCTCGAAGATGGTCGGCTGGATGTAGTACCCGCCGGCCAGGTCGCCGCCGAGCTCGGCCCGGACGCCACCGGCGACCACCTTGGCGCCTTCCTCCTTGCCGATGTCGATGTAGGCGAGGATCTTCTCGTACTGGTCGTTGCTCGCCTGCGCGCCCATCATCGTGTCGGTGTCCAGCGGGTTGCCCTGCTTGATCGCCTTCGTCCGCGCGGTCGCGTCGGCCAGGAAGTCGTCGTAGATCGACGACTGGATCAGCGCCCGGGACGGGCAGGTACACACCTCGCCCTGGTTGAGCGCGAACAGGGTGAACCCCTCCAGCGCCTTGTCGTAGAACTCGTCCCGGCTCGCCGCGACGTCGTCGAAGAAGATGTTCGGGCTCTTGCCGCCGAGCTCGAGCGTGACCGGGATGATGTTCTCGGAGGCGTACTGCATGATCAGCCGGCCGGTCGTGGTCTCGCCGGTGAACGCGACCTTGGCAACTCTGTTGCTAGAGGCAAGCGGTTTGCCGGCCTCGACGCCGAACCCGTTGACCACGTTCAGCACACCGGGCGGCAGCAGGTCGTGGACCAGCTCCAGCAGCACGTGGATCGACGCCGGGGTCTGCTCGGCCGGCTTCAGTACGACGGCGTTGCCGGCCGCGAGCGCGGGAGCGAGCTTCCAGGTCGCCATCAGGATCGGGAAGTTCCACGGGATGATCTGGCCGACCACGCCGAGCGGCTCGTGGAAGTGGTACGCGATGGTGTCGTCGTCGATGACCGAGACCGACCCCTCCTGGGCCCGCAGGGCGCCGGCGAAGTACCGGAAGTGGTCGATCGCCAGCGGCAGGTCGGCGGCCAGCGTCTCCCGGACCGCCTTGCCGTTGTCCCAGGTCTCGGCGACCGCGAGCGCCTCGAGGTTGGCCTCGATCCGGTCGGCGATCTTGTTCAGGATGTTCGCCCGCTCTGCCGGCGACGTACGCCCCCAGCCCGGTGCGGCACCGTGGGCGGCGTCGAGGGCGCGCTCGACGTCGTCCGCCGTACCGCGGGCGATCTCGGTGAAGACCTCACCGGTGACCGGCGTCGGATTCTCGAAGTAGCCGCCCTTGGCCGGCGGCACCCATTCGCCGCCGATGTAGTGCTCGTAGCGGGATTTGTACGCGACCGGGCTGCCATCACTCCCGGGAACTGCGAAGATCGTCATGGGTCCTCCTACGGAACGCGACGGTGGACCGAACCTAGGCAGCGCGACGTTGCATGGACGTTGCAACCCGGAGTGAGGCTGGATGGACGCACCGGAGCAGGCCCGCAGGCTGAGTCAGCTGTACGACGAGGTGCTCGGCAGCGGCCGGGTGCCCGAGGCGCAACGCCCGCTCGTCGCCGCGTCCTGGCAACGATCGCTCGCCGCCGACGTCGACCCCGAGCTGGACGCGCCGCCGGTGATCGTCGACAACGGCGTGGTCGAGGGCCTGCGCGAGAACCACCCGCTCCGGGCCGTGCTGCCGGTACTGCGCCAGACGCTGACGTCGATCGCCGACGAGGCCTCGCACATCATGATCATCACCGACGCGCAGGGCACGATCCTCTGGCGTGAAGGCGCGGCCGACGTCCGCCGGCAGGCCGACCGGATCGCCTTGTCCGAGGGCGCGATCTGGTCCGAGGACATGATCGGCACCAACGGCATGGGTACGTCGCTCGCCGTCGGCAAACCGGTCCAGATCCACTCGGCCGAACACCTGGTCCGCCGGATCCACGAGTGGACCTGTGCCGCCGCGCCTGTGCACGACCCGGACACGGGCAAGCTGCTCGGGGCGGTCGACGTGTCCGGACCGCTGCGCACGGTCCACCCCGCGATGGTCGCACTGGTGACCGCCGCGGCGCAGCTGGCCGAGGGACAACTGCGCGTCCGGATGGCCGCGGCCGACGAGATGCTGCGCGCGCGGAACATGCGGCACCTGATGGCCCTGGGCGACGCCCCAGGCGCCCTGCTCACGCCGACCGGCCGCGTCCTCGCCGTCCAGCCGCTGGAGTGGTTGCCCGACCGCCTCGTCGTGCCGGACGGCACCGACCGGATCGACCTCGGCGACGGCCGTGAGGGCCTGATCGAACCGCTCGACGAGGGCTACCTGCTGCGGATGCCCGGTACGCCGGTCCGCCGCAGCAGCCGCCCGTCACTGCGGCTGAAGCTGCTCGGGGCCGGGCAGCCGATCGCGGTCGTCGGCGACCGGGAGATCGCGCTGACGTTGCGACGGGCCGAAGTCCTCGCACTGCTTCTGCTGCATCCGGCCGGGCTGACCGCCGAGCAGCTGATGCTCCAGCTGTACGGCGACGAGGGGAACCCGACGACCGTCCGCGCGGAGATGCACCGGCTGCGGAACCTGCTGGGCGGCGGGGTCCTCGACACCAAGCCGTACCGGATCATCGCCGAGGTCACCGGTGACGTCACCGACGTCCAGGCCGCCCTCCGCGACGGCGAGCTGACCACCGTTCTCGACCTCTACCGCGGACCGTTGCTCGCCCGCTCCGACGCCCCGGCCCTGCGCGCCGAACGCGACGAGCTGGACGCCACCGTCCGCCGCGCGATCCTCGACACCGCCGACGCCGACCTGCTCTGGCGGTTCGCCCAGACCCCGACCGGCGCCGAGGACCTGGAGGTCTTCGAGACCCTGGCCACCACGCTGCCACACCACGACCCCCGCCACGCGGCCGTGATCGCACGCCTCACCCGCCTGCTCGAGTGAGCGAACCTTTCGCATCGAGCGGCCGCCGTGCGTTGATGGCCGGCAGGTACTCCTCGAAGAAGACCAGTGCGCGCAGTTGCCGTCGACTACGGGTCCCGGTCTTCTCGAAGATCGACTTGAAGTGATCCTGGATCGTCCAGGGCGAGAGGTGCAGTTGCTCGGCGAGCGCGACCGTGGAGAAACCTCGTACGGCGAGGCCGGCCACCTCGCGCTCGCGGTCGGTGAGTCCGTACGCCTCGAGTTCCAAGGCGATCGCGGCTTCCGGTGCCGCGCGCTGGATGACGATGGCGACCCGGTCGGATCCGGCCCCGTCGGGCACGGACGCATGCAGCGAGACCCAGCCTGCCCGGGTCGGAACGTCCATGCTGGGTGCCGCGCGATCCGGAATCCCCCGCGCGTGGTGGCGAGCGACCGCGGCGAGTGACGGCAAGGGCAGCGGGACCTTGTGCGGCCTGGACGAGCTCTCCCCGGCCAGGTCGTCGAGCAGCGCCCGCGCCGGCGGCGTCACGAGCTCCACCTCGTCGCGCCGGCCGAGCAGGACGAGCCCGGGCGCCGCGTCGTTGTCGCACCGACGCGCCGCGTCCAGCCGGATCGAGGCGCGGAGGCCTTCGGCGATCGGCCGGGACAAGCGCGCGACCACGCCGGCCTCCCGGTGGGTGAAGTCTCCGGTCGCAGCCGTTCGATGGAACACGACACAGCCCCAGGCACGGCCGCGGGAGACGAACGCGGCGCGCAGCTCGAACGGAGTGCCGTGCGGCGCCAGGAACTCCCGGTAGCGAGCGCTTCGTTCCGGACGACCGCGGGTCGACTCGCCCAGGATTCCCACCGGCGCACGGCGCCTGGCGATCGAGGCGAACGTGTTGTGATCGTCACGCTCGTACTCGCTCGCCAGCACCGACCAGGCCGCGGCGGGCTGGTTCTCCAGGGTCATGAACCCACCCGCCAGCAGCTCGACCGGATTCGCCGAGGTCAGCATCAGGGTTCGCGGGTCCAGACCGTGCCAGCAGGTCGCGTCGATGGGAACCGCACGACGGATCCGCGCCGCGAGCTCCTGATGGAATTCCTCACGCCGCATTCCTCGCAGGGAGAGCCGCCTCACCTCGGCCACGAGGCGGTCCACGTCCCAGACCCCCATGGGCGATTATCCGCACGAACGCGCGGGAGCGGGCAAGTCACCTCCGGAAAACATCCCAGATTTCCTGGCTCCCGCCGTACCGGCGAGCCGACTGACGATGAGGGTGTCCGAAACCGATGAACCTCAGGAGAAACGCCATGACCACCGAGATCCAGACCATCGCGTTCACGGTCCCGCTGCTGCCCGGGATGACCGACACCGACAGGCGGGTGATGAACGCCTGCTGGCAGGGTGACCGGCGATCCGAGTACGAAGCGTCCCGCCGCCGGCTCGGCATCACCCGGGAACGGGTGTGGATCCAGCCAGGGCCGGACGGCGACGCCGCCCTCGTGGTCGTCGAGTCCGCCGACGTACAGGCCGCATTGGCGGGGGTCGCCTCCTCGCCGGAGCCGTTCGACCGCTGGTTTCGCGACCACTGCCGCGCCGTTCACGGGATCGACCTCGAAGCCGGCTTCCCCCCGCCGGAGCTCGTGCTCGACTTCCGTGCCTGAGCCGGAGGAAGAGTTCGGGTGAGTGCACAATCACATTTCTCGCGTGACGAGCCCGACATCGACATGACTGCCGAGTAACCAACCAATAACATCGCTGGTATGCAGATCCTCGCCATCGTCGTCTCGCTCGCGATCGCCGCCGTCGGCATCGCGTTGTTCGGCAAGACGATCGGGCACATGGTGTCCGTCATCAAGCTCGGTCAGCCGGCCCCCGGCCGCACCGACCGCCCCGGGCAGCGCAGCGCCACGCTGGCCAAGGAGACGCTCGGCCACACCCGGATGCTGCAGTGGAGTCACATCGGCGTTCTGCACTGGTTCGTCGCGTTCGGCTTCATCGGGCTGTTCCTCAGCCTGGTGACGGCCTTCGGCCAGTTGTTCGACGCGCGCTTCGCTCTGCCGGTCATCGGGCACTGGTTCGTGTTCGAGTGGGTGACCGAGTTCCTCACCTGGACCGGCCTGATCTCGATCGCCGGACTGATCGTGATCCGGCTGCTGAACCTGCCCAAGGGCCACCTGGCCCGGTACAGCCGGTTCTTCGGGTCGCGCGCCTGGCAGGCGTACTACGTCGAGTACACGATCCTCGGCGTCCTGGTCTGCATCCTCCTGCTGCGCGGCCTGGAGTACCAGCTGGGCGCCGGCGACAAGGTCCACTTCCCGACGACGTTCTTCATCGGGACCGGGCTGTTCGGCGGCCTGAGCGAGCAGGGGCTGGAGAACGCGGTCTACCTGGTCGCGATGATCAAGATCCTGATCTCGTTCGCCTGGATGATCACCATCTCGCTGAACGCCACCATGGGCGTCGCCTGGCACCGGTTCACCACCTGGCCGAACATCTGGTTCAAGCGCGAGCCGGGTGGTGAGGGCGGCGGTCTGGCGTTGGGCGCGCTGCAGCCGATCATGGTCAAGGGAGAGCCGATCGACTTCGAGAACATCGAGGACCTGGACGAGGACGCGGCCCTCGGCGTCGGCAAGGTCGAGGACTTCACCTGGAAGGGCCTGCTCGACTTCACCACCTGCACCGAGTGCGGCCGCTGCCAGTCGCAGTGCCCGGCCTGGAACACCGAGAAGCCGCTGTCGCCCAAGCTCGTGGTGATGAACCTCCGCGAGCACGCGTACGCCAAGGCGCCGTACCTGCTGGCGTCCTCCGACGACGAGCGCAAGTCCCTCCCGGAGCTGGTGCTCGCCGAGCAGGACAAGCCGCTGGTCGGGTCGCCGGACGTCGCGGTGATCGACGAGGACGCGCTGTGGGCGTGCACGTCGTGCGGCGCGTGCGTGCAGCAGTGCCCGGTCGACATCGAGCACGTCGACGCGATCATGGACATGCGCCGCTACCAGGTGCTGATCGAGTCCTCGTTCCCGTCCGAGCTCAACGGGCTGTTCAAGGGCCTGGAGAACAAGGGCAACCCGTGGAACATGAATCCGTCCGGCCGGATGGACTGGGCCAGGGACCTGCCGTTCGAGGTCAAGCAGGTCGGTACCGACGTCGAGTCGCTCGACGAGGTGGAGTACCTGTTCTGGGTCGGCTGCGCCGGCGCCTTCGAGGACCGTGCGAAGAAGACCACCCAGGCCGTCGCCGAGCTGATGGACATCGCCGGCGTCAGCTTCGCCGTCCTGGGCGACGGCGAGACCTGCACCGGTGACCCGGCCCGGCGCTCCGGCAACGAGTTCGTCTTCCAGCAGCTGGCGATGCAGAACGCCGAGGTCTTCAAGGAGACCAAGGTGCGGAAGGTCGTGTCCACCTGCGCGCACTGCTTCAACACGCTGAAGAACGAGTACTCGCAGCTCGGTGTCGAGCTCGACGTCATCCACCACACCCAGCTGCTCAACCGGCTGGTCCGCGACGGCAAGCTCACCCCGGTCGCCTCGACCGACAGCACCCTGAACGGCCAGAAGATCACGTACCACGACCCGTGCTACCTCGGCCGCCACAACCAGGTGTACGACGCCCCGCGCGAGCTGCTCGACATCATCCCGGGCGCCGAGTACGCCGAGATGCCGCGGAACCGGACGAAGTCGTTCTGCTGCGGTGCGGGCGGTGCGCGGATGTGGATGGAGGAGAAGATCGGCAGCCGGATCAACGTGAACCGGACCACCGAGGCGGTCGAGACCGGTGCGGACAAGATCGCCACCGGCTGCCCGTTCTGCCGGGTCATGCTGTCCGACGGCCTGACCGCGAAGCAGGCCGACGGCTCGGCCCGCGAGTCGGTCGAGGTCGCCGACGTCGCCCAACTGCTGCTCGCCTCGGTCAAGCGCGGCGACGGCTGATTGCAACTAGCTGCAAGGCCCTTCCCTTCCAGGTGGTCCAGACCATAAGATCCACCGTCCTGCATCACCTGGGGAGGAATCCGCACCATGAAGCTCCGCTCTGCCATGTCCGCTGCCGCCGCACTTCCGCTGGCGCTCGGACTGGCCGCCTGTGGCTCCGACCAGCCCGAGGCCACCGGCTACAAGCCGTCCGCCCCGGCGTCGATCCCGGCCGCCACGCCGACCACCGCCGCCGTACCGCAGAAGGTCGCGCCGGCCGCACACCTCGACCGGGTCACCTTCGTCCCGGCGATGAACACCGCCCTGACCAAGCAGAAGTCCTGGCGCGTCGTCGGCACCATGACCGCCAACGGCAGCACTCTGCTCACGATGGACGGTGTGCAGACGGCGGATCCGGTGGCCCTCGAGATGGAGATGACCGGCGCGGCCTTCGAGGGCAAGACCGCGAAGATCATCGTGATCAAGGACATCGGTTACGCGTCGATTCCGGGCATGACCCCGGCCGGCAAATATGCGCGGATCGACGCCGACGACGCTCCCGAACTGCGCGAACTGCTCGAGGGCGGTGACCCGACCAAGATCTACAAGTCGTTCGAGGGCGCGGTGCGGAGCGTCGAGTTCGTCGGGACGGAACCCGTTGGCCGCCAGCTGCTCGACAGGTACGACGTCACCGTCGACACCGCGAAGGCGCTCACCGCGCAGGGCAAGAAGGTGCCGGCCGGTGTGCCCAAGACGCTGACCTACTCGATGTGGCTGGACAAGTCCCACCTCGTCCGCCGATTGGAGTTCAACCTGATGGGCATGAGCATGGAGATGACGATGTCCGACTACAACAAGCGGGTCACCATCACCGCACCGCCGGCGAGCAAGATCGTCCGGTGACGCTTCCCAGCAGGGTCGCCGCCTCGGCCGCGGCCCTTGTCCTGGCCTTGATCACCCCGGCCTGCGCGGCCGAGAAGCAGACGTTCTCGGCCGCCGGGCCGACGCCCTCCGTGGCGCCGCTCGAGGCGAACCCGGTCGTCCAGCTGAACCGGAAGACGTTCGTCCCGGCGTTGAGTGCGGCCCAGGCGAAGCTGACGTCGTGGCAGCTGAACGCGAAGATGATGCTCAACGGCACCGTCATGCTCGAGATGACCGGCTCGCAGACCACCAGACCTGCCGGGACCTCTGTGCGAATGACCGGCCGGGAGCTCGACGGCAGGACCGCGCGGCTGATCAAGGTCGGGAAGACCGTGTACCTGTCGGTCTCGGGGGTGACGCCGGCGGGCAAGTACGTGAAGCTGCGTGCCGGTCAGGAGCCTGAGCTCGACCAGACGCTGGCGAGGACCGACCCGACGACGATCTTCACCTCGCTCGGCGCCAGCCTGCGCGGGGTCGAGTACACCGGTCGGCAGGTTCTCGACAGTGTGAAACTCGAGTGCTACGAGGTCACGGTCGACGTCGCGAAGGCCCTCAAGGCCCAGGGCCAGCCGGTTCCCAAGGGGTTGCCGCGGACCGCGACGTACACGCTCTGGCTGGATTCGGCGCACCGGCCGCGGTACATCAGCTTCGAATACGCCAAGGTGACGATGATCGTCACCCTGTCCGGCTTCAACACACCCGTCCGGATCACGCCGCCGCCGGCGAGCAAGATCGTGCGCTGAGGCCGGAATCGGTCAGATCTCACCCGATCGTGAGAACTTCTCGTAATCTCCCGTTACGGAAGTGATCACCTACGGATGATCGGGTGGGCTGGTGCCGATGCGAAGTACTCGACGAAACTTCCTGACCGTCACCGGGACGGCGGCCGCGCTGGCGCTGGCCGGCAACCTGCCTGAAGTCGGGCGGGCGCTGGCCGGGGCGACCGGACGCGGCGACCGCCGGGATCCGTTCACCCTCGGCGTCGCGTCCGGCGATCCGTTGCCGGACGCGGTGGTGATCTGGACCCGGCTGGCCCCTGAACCGCTGGCACCGTTCGGCGGGATGGACCGCCGCCCGGTCGAGGTGCAGTGGCAGGTCGCCGAGGACCCGCACTTCCGCCGGGTCGTCCGCCACGGCACCACCAGGGCGCGGCCGGAGTCGAGTCACTCGGTGCACGTCGACGTCCGCGGGCTGCGGCCGTGGCGGCACTACTGGTACCGCTTCCGCGTGAACGGGCAGCTCAGCCCGGTCGGCCGGACCCGGACCGCGCCGGCGGCCGAGGCGATCGTCCCCGAGTTGTCGCTCGCGTTCGCGTCCTGCCAGGCCTGGTGGGAGGGGTGGTACACCGCGTACGCCGACATGGCGCGGCGCGACCACGACCTGGTGTTCTTTCTCGGCGACTACATCTACGAGTTCGGCATCGACCGCGGCATCCGGCCGAACTCGAACGCGCCGTGGATGACCCAGCAGACCGTGACGCTGGACGAGTACCGGGTCCGGTACGCGTCGTACAAGCTGGATCCCGACCTCCAGGCGGCGCACGCGTCCGCGCCCTGGGTGGTCACGCTCGACGACCACGAGGTGGTCGACAACTGGGCCGACGAGGCACACCCGAGTGCACCGCCCGCGCAGTTCCTGGTCCGGCGCGCCAACGCCTTCCGGGCGTACTGGGAACACATGCCGCTGCGGCTCACGCAGTTGCCGAAGGGCCCGGACCTGCCGCTCTACCGGCGGATCAAGTACGGGCGGCTGGCCGACTTCGACGTACTCGACACCCGGCAGTACCGCTCGGACCAGGCGTACGGCGACGGCACCAAGGCACCCGGGCCGGAAACGAAGGACCCGGCGCGGACGATCACCGGCGACGCTCAGGAGAAGTGGCTGCTCGACGGCTGGTCCGCGTCGCGAGCACGCTGGAACGTGCTCGCGCACCAGACCGCGATCGCCCGGCTGGACACCAGGCAAGGTCCGGACGTGCTGGTCCCGATGGACACCTGGGACGGCTACGAGGCGTCTCGCGCGCGCGTCCTCGGCGGCGCCGTCCAACGGAAGGTTCGCAACCTGGTGTCGATCGCCGGCGATCTGCACCGCAGCGTCGCCTCGGACCTGAAGCTGGACTTCACCGATCCGGACTCGCCGACCGTCGCCACCGAGTTCGTCGGTACGTCGATCAGCTCCGGCATCGACGGGATGGACCTGGATCCGGGCGGCGCGACGCTGCTCCAGGAGAACCCGCACATCAAGTTCGGCAACTTCCAGCGCGGCTACGTCAGCTGCAGCATCACCCCGCAGCGCTGGATCTCCGACTACCGCGTGGTCGACAAGGTCAGCGTCCCGAACGGCACCGTCAGCACCCGCGCCAAGCTCCTCGTCGAGGACCGGCGCCCGGGCATCCAGACCCTCTGAGGAGACCGCGATGACCATTCGATGGCAGTCGGCCGTCGCCCTCGGTACGGCGGTGGCGGCAACCGTGATCGCGTTGCCCCAGGCAACGAGCAGCCGGCCGCGGGCCGACGTCCAGGTATCGGTCCAGCCGGAGCGGCTGAACGTCGTCGGCCTGCCCTGCCTGCCCGGCAACCTCACGCTCACCATGACCAACACCGGCTCCGAGGATCGGTACGCCGATCTGACGCTGGATCCCCGTGGCCCGCTGCAGCTGTCCCGGACGCTGTTCTCGTCCTGGTTGCCGGCCGTCGACCCCGACCAGCCGGTGTCCGCACCGGTCGAGGTCCGCGTCCCGCGCGACACCCGGCCCGGCGACCACTCCGTCGACCTCGAGGTGGACCGGTCCAGGCTGACCGTCCCGGTGACGGTGAATCCTCCGCCACCCAAGGATCCGGGGAGCAACGTCGCCCTCGGCGAACAGGCCACCGCGTCCTCGACGCACGGCAACTTCGCACTCTGCGGTGCGGTCGACGGCGACCACGACTCCGAGCACTGGGACACCCTGACGGGCTGGAACGACGGGACCCGCGCGGTCTTCCCGGACAATTACGACGTCACCCTGGCGACACCGACCACGATCGACCGGGTCGAGCTCTACACGCTCGACTCGGTCAGGTACCCGGCCGCGACCAACGGACTGCGCGACTGGGACGTCCAGGTCCGCAGCGGCTCCGGCGACTGGCGGACGGTGGCCGAGGTCCGCGGGAACACCCTGGGCCACGTGACGTCGACGTTCGATCCGGTCCAGGCGGACGCCGTCCGCATTCTCTGCCTGGCCGGCAACGGCAACACCTACTCGCGGATCGTCGAGGTCGAGGTCTACGGCTCCTGACGATGTCCTGATCTGTGACAACCACACCGCGACCCGCGCGTTGAACCGGGTCGACGCCGGGGACCCGGCTACGACCGACCTGCTGCACGCGATCGTCGTCGATCTCGAGAAGCAGACCTGGATGCTCAGCGCGGAGAACCGCGGCGCCTGAGCCTCACCGCAGGTAGGAAGCGCCGTTGAAGTCGAGGACCGCGCCGCTGGACCAACCGGCCTGGGGCGAGGCGAGCCAGTGGACGGCCTCGGCGACCTCCTCGGCGGTGGCGGTCCGGTTGAACGGGCTCTGCGCCCGGATCGCGTCGCCGCCCGGACCGGACAGCACGGCCTCGGCCATGTCGGTGGCGATGAATCCGGGCGCGATTGACGTCACGGTGATGTCATGTGGCGCCAGTGAGACCGCCATCGACTGGCCGAGGGAGTGCAGCCCGGCCTTCGCGGCGCCGTACGCGGGCACGTCCGGCTCGCCGCGGTAGGCCCCGCGTGACCCGACGTTGACGATCGCGCCCCGCCGTACGCCCTCGGCCGGGTCCTTGTCCAGCATCTGCCGGGCCACGCACCAGGTCAGGTGTGCCGCCCCTTCCAGATTCACCGCGAGCGTACGGCGCCAAGCCGCCACCCACTCGTCGTACGGCGTCTCCGCGAGCGGATGGCCGAGCCGCCGGGATCCCGCGACCGGCTCGTCCACGAACAGCGCGGCGTTGTTCACCAGGACGTCGATCCGGCCGAGGACGGCGGCCGATTCCTCAACCAGGCAAGGGATCGCGGCCGGATTACCGAGATCGGCGGCGATCACGCCGTGACCGTCCCCCGGCAGGCCGGCTCGGACCTGCTCGGCCCGCTCGACCGCGCGACGGCAGTGCAGCACAACCCGGTCACCGGCTCGCGCGAACACCTTCGCGACCTCCGCCCCGACACCCCTGGACGCACCCGTCACGAGCACACCTCTGGACACTGTTCCTCCTGTCGCCGACTGCACCACATTCTGCCCGTGCCGCCGTCGTGACATCAGATGCGGTTGACAGTGACGTCATGGTGACGTCATAGTTGCAGTCATGGAACTTGACCACTATCTCGAGTCGGTACGGCGGAGCGTCGAGAACGCGACCGCCCTGGCCGACGACCAGACTCGCTCCGTGGCCCAGCGCCTGGGAGCCACGCTGGATGACGCGGGCCGCCTGGCCCTCATCTCAGCCCTGTCCGACGCCGCCGGGGAGATCAGCCGCGAACTGTCCCCCGGTTCGGTCGAGCTCCGGATGGCCGGTGGCCGTCCCGAGTTCGTGGTCACGCCGGCCCCGAGCCAGCTGACCGGCCACGACGACACGGACGACGAAGACCTCGACGGCGAAACCGACGACCAGCCCGCCGAGGCGATCACCCCAGACGCCGACGAGCCGACCGCGCGGATCACCCTGCGGCTCCCGATGTCGGTGAAGAACAAGGTGGACGAGGCCGCCGCGGCCGAGGGCATCTCCTCGAACGCGTGGCTGATGCGCACCGTGATGACCGAGCTGAGCGACCGCGGCCGGGGCCGGGGCCGCGAGCCGCGCCCGCCGCGCCCCCCGCGGCCGCCGCGCGGTGGCTTCTTCGGCCCCGACGGCCCGCTGGGCCCGAACGGACCGCTCGGACCCGACGGCGTGTTCGGCCCGGACGGTGTGTTCGGTCCCGACGGCCCGTTCGGCGAGGAAGGCTTGTTCGGACCCGAGCGCGGTAAGCGTGGCCGCGACCGCGATCGTGACCGCGATCGTGACCGCGATCGTGACCGGGGCCGGCGTGACCGGGACCGGGACCACCGCGGGCGCCGCGGTCCGGGCCAGCGGATGACGGGGTGGGTCCAGTGAGCGGGTTCACCTCTCAGCTGGTCGAGGCCGCGAGCCTGATCGACCGGGTCCGGATCGAGATCGGCTCCGGCCGGGTCGACATCGTCCCGAACGACGGCACCGAGACCGAGGTCACCCTCGAGGTCGACAGCGGCAGCGAGGAGGACGTCATCTTCAAGGTGCACGACGGCGAACTGCTCGTCGAAGGCCCACGCAACGTCCGCCACGGCCCGGACATCCAGGTCCGGATTTCCACCCCGGCGACCCTGGAGGCCCGGATCAAGACGGGTTCCGGTGACATCGGCTCGCGGATGCCGCTGAGCACCGCGCGACTGTCCACCGGCTCCGGCGACGTCCGGCTGGAACGGGTCGAGGGCGACCTGGCGATCAACACCGGCAGCGGTGACGTCCGGGTCGAGCACGCCGCCGGCGTGGTCCGGGCGGGTACCGGCTCCGGCTCCATCACCATCGACGAGGCCGCCGACGCGCTCGGGCTGAGCACCGGTTCCGGTGACGTCCGGGTCGGCGACGCGGCCGGCCCGACCACGGTGAAGGTCGGCTCGGGCGACATCACCATCGAGCGGATCCGGGACCACTCGGTCGCCACCTCCGGATCCGGCGACGTCCGGGTCGAGATCGCCGACGGGCCGAGCGTCCAGGCGGAGACGGCCCGCGGGGACGTCCAGATCGGGGTGCCGGACGGCGTCCCGGCGTACCTGGACCTGAAGACCGTCACCGGACGGATCCGGTGCGACCTGGAGCCCGGCGAGAGGCCGGCCGAGGGCGAGCGCGCGCTGATGCTGCGGGCCCGCACGGTCTCCGGCGACATCAGCGTCGTCAAGGTCTGATCCACACCACCCAGGAAGGTCCCGCCGGCAACGGCCCGGCGGGACCTGGGCGAAGCATTGCCGAAATCAGCACGGGGACCATCGTGAGGGGAGCAAGGACATGATCACCGAACAGCAAGAGGTAGCCC
>NZ_SMKR01000189.1 GCF_004348725.1 Kribbella turkmenica | reverse complement strand
GCCCGGCGACGTGCAGATCGTGGCCGCAGGCATGCATCATCCCAGGGTGCTGGGACACGTACGGCACGTCGACCCGCTCGGTCACCGGCAGCGCGTCCATGTCGCCACGGAGCAGGACGACCGGTCCGGGGCCGCCGCCGCCCCGCAGAACCGCTGTCACCGAGGACAGCTCCTTGCCGAGGGTGATCTCCAGCGGAAGGCCTTCGAGCGCGTCGAGGACCAGTTGCTGCGTCTTCGGGAGAGCGAGGTCGTACTCGGGGACCTGGTGGAGCGCCCGGCGGAGGGTGACGATCTCGTCGCGGAAGCCTTCGGCCAGCTCGACCGTCCGGCTCATGCCGCCGGGCTCAGCTTGAGGGCCGCCATCACGCGCTGCGCGCTGCTGCCGAGCTCGAGCAGCTCGACCAAGTCGAGCCAGCGCTCGGGATCCTTGACCTCCCGCGGCAAGGTCGCGTCGAACCTGCCGACCGGCGCGTCCTTGGCGACCGCGACCACTTTCGGCGCGACGTCCAGATAGTCGCCCGCGTCCAGGATCTTCCGTTTCACCCCGGCCGCCATCGGCGTGCTGGGGTCGGCGGCCGCGGCGCGGATCGCGTCCAGGTCGCCGTACGCCGTGACCAGTGAGGCGGCCGTCTTCTCGCCGACGCCCTTCACCCCGGGCAGTCCGTCGGAGGCGTCGCCGCGCAGCGTGGCGAAGTCGGCGTACCGGTTGGCGGGGACCTCGTACTTCGCGAGCAGTGCCTTCTCGTCGTACACGTCGGCCCGGCCGACGCCGCGGGCGGCGGTGTAGACGACCCGGATGCCGCGGCTGTCGTCGATCAACTGGAACAGGTCACGGTCGCCGGTGACGACGTCCACCGGCATCGTCGCCCGGTGCGACAGCGTCCCGATGACGTCGTCGGCCTCGTGGTCGGGCGCGCCGGCGACGGCGATGCCGAGCGCCTCCAGGCAGGCCCGGATGTACGGCACCTGGACCTCGAGCCGGTCCGGCACGTCCTCGACCTGCTCGCCCTTGGGCGTGACGAACTCGACCCGCTGCGCCTTGTACGACGGGATCAGCGCGACCCGCCAGGACGGCCGCCAGTTGTCGTCCCAGCAGGCGACCAGATGGGTCGGCCGGTGGTTCTCGGCCAGCCGGGCGATGAAGTCGAGCAGGCCGCGGATCGCGTTCGTCGGCGTACCGTCGGCCGCCTTCATCGTGTCCGGCACGCCGAAGAACGCCCGGAAGTACAGCGACGCGGTATCGAGCAGCATCAGCCGCTGCGCAGTCTCAGCCATGGGGTGATGCTTTCATGCCGGGGCGCCACGGCAGTAGGGTCACTCACGTGGAGGACCTTGACCGCAAGATCGTGGGGCTGCTGGCGACCGACGGCAGGATGAGTTTCACCGACCTGGGCAAGGCGACCGGCCTGTCGACGTCGGCGGTGCACCAGCGGGTCAAGCGGCTGGAGCAGCGCGGCATCATCCAGGGCTACGCGGCGACGGTCGACCACACGGCGCTCGACCTGCCGCTGACCGCGCTGATCGCGATCCGGCCGATCGACCCGTCCCAACCGGACGACTCGCCCGAGCGGCTCCGCGAGGTCCGTGAGATCGAGTCCTGCTACTCGGTCGCCGGCGACTCCAGCTACGTCCTGGTCGTCCGGGTGGCCTCGCCGGGCGCGCTGGAAAACCTGCTGGCCGTCATCCGGGCCCGCGCCAACGTCTCCACGACGACCACGATCGTCCTGAGTACGCCGTACGAGCGTCGTCCGCCGGCGCTGTGACCGGCGCGCGCCGGGGCCTTGCTGGTCAATCTGTTCCGCACGCTGGTCCCGAGTGGGGACGCCGAGCGGGACGTGGTCAATCAGCGGATGTGCGAGGTCTTCGGGGTCGACGGTGAGGCGTTCACGCGGGAATTCGCGGCGGCGTACGAGCGTTTGACCGGCGTGCACGGCGATCTGCCGAGCACGCTGCGGGCGATCGCCCGGCGTACCGGCGTCGAACCGACGGACGAACAGGTGCGCGAGGCAACGAGCCTGCGCTGGGAGCTGTCCCGCCGGCTCCTCAAGATCGAGGCAGCGACCGGTTTGCTGAACCGGTGCTTCGGATCCGCGCTGACGGCAACCACCGAAGGGCCCATGCGTCCATTGCCGGCGACGGTGGGACGCCTCCGGTGCCACCCCCTGCATCGATGGCACCGGAGGCGGGAATGGTTAGTTGATCTGCAGGAGCTTCTGGGACTCGGCGGCCTGGCGGGAGGCGGCGGCGCGTCGTTCGGCCTCGGCCAGGGATGTGCCGGCGTGCTGCTTCCACCACTCCCGGCCCGCGGCGGGCAGGGTGTCGATCGGGTCGTAGTACTCGTAGGTGCGGTTGAGTGCCTCGGGGTCCTGCTGCTCGATCCCGGTGCGGTAGTTCTTCTTCCAGTACGAGATGCCGCGGACCTCGTCGTACTCGGACAACTGGTGCACCCACCGCTTGCCGACGTACGGGACGTCGCAGACGATCCGCGGAGTCGCGAACCCGGGCAGGTAGCCGAGGATCCCGTGCTGCAGGTGCTGCGCGTCCCGCACCGAGACCCGCCAGTGCTCGGAGAAGGGGATCAGGTCGCACATGTAGAAGTAGTACGGCGTGATCGTCGCACCGTCGAGCAGCGCGAAGCACAGGTCGAGCAGTTGCGGCACGGAGTCGTTGACGCCGCGCATCAGCACACCTTGGTTGCGGACGTCGCGGATGCCCGCGTCGAACATCGCCTTCGTCGCCTCGGCGACCAGCGGCGTCACCGACTGGGCCGCGTTGACGTGAGTGTGGATGGCCATCATCACGCCGCGCTCGCGGGCGGTCCGGCTGACCCGCTCGACCCCGGCCCGGACGTCGTCCGACAGCCAGTGCTGCGGCATCCCCATCAGCGCCTTGGTGGCCAGCCGGATGTCGCGGATGTTCTCGATCTCCAGCAGGCTGCCGAGGAACGCCTCCAGCCGTGGCCACGGCATGTTCGCCACGTCGCCGCCGGACACGACGACGTCCCGGACCCCCGGCGTACGGCGCAGGTAGTCGAGCATGTCGTCGAGCCGGGTCTGTGGCTTCGCGACGAACTTCAGCTTGTCGATCACCGGCGTCGAGTTGCCGACCAGGTCCATCCGGGTGCAGTGACCGCAGTACTGCGGACAGGTCGGCAGAACCTCGGCCAGCACCTTCGTCGGGTAGCGGTGGGTCAGCCCCTCCGTGGCCCACATCTCGTGCTCGTGCAGCGAGTCCCGAGTCGCGTGCGGGTGCGACGGCCAGTCGCTGCGGCGGTCACTGAACACCGGAAGCATGTAGCGGCGGACCGGGTCCGCGTAGAAGGCCTCGGTGTAGTCGGAGGCGCCCTGCGGCACGATCGTGTTCAGCATCTGCGGCGGCAGCAGCATCGACATCGTCGCCCGCTCGGCCTGGTCGCGGGTCAGGTCGTCGTAGAACCGCTCGTCCACCAGGTCGCCCATCACGTCGCGCAACTGCTTGACGTTCTTCACGCAGTGCGCGCGCTGCCACTGCACCGACCGCCACTCCTCGACCGTGACGTCCTTCCAGCCGGGGATGCGGCTCCAGTCCGGCTCCACCAGCTCGGCTCGCCGGTACGCGTACGGCTGGCCGGCGAGATCACTCGGCTCCGGTACGGCGAGGTCGGGGCTGATCAGGTCGGTCACGAAGGGCCTCCGGGGCTTCAGGGGCGATGCGGTCATATGTGAGGATAGCGATAGAACGTCCCGTAGATCCACCAATATGCCGGAAGAATTCCCGTCGACTCGCAGTTTCGGTAGTCTTTTGCCTGACTCAGAAGGAGGCCCCGTGTCGTCTGACCCGGTAGGACTGCACCGTGTGATCACCCCGTCCGGCGTGTTGCCGCAGGCGGCGGAGAAACTGGACGCACGTCCCGAGATCTGGCCGGACGAGGTCCGCATCGCGGTCGAGCGGCTGAACCTGGACGCCGCGTCGTACCGCCAGCTGGCCGAGGCGTACGGCGGCGACGGTACGGCGATCCGCCGCGCCGTGCTCGACATCGTCGAGGCCCGCGGCAAGATGCAGAACCCGGTCACCGGCTCCGGCGGCATGCTCGTCGGTGTCGTCGACGAGGTCGGCCCGGAGTCACCGCTCGGCGTCGCCCCCGGCGACCGGGTCGCCACCCTGGTCTCGCTCACCCTCACGCCGCTGCGGATCACCGATGGCCTGGAGAACTGGGACGGCCGCGGTAAGCAGGTGCCGGCACACGGGCACGCGATCCTCTTCGCCCGGTCGATCGTGGCGAAGCTGCCGGACGACCTGGAGCCGGAGCTCTCCCTGGCGGTCATGGACGTCTGCGGCGCGCCCGCGCTGACCGCCCGGGTGGTCCGCCAGTATGTCGACAAAGGCATAAAGCCTGTCGTGTCAGTAATTGGCGGCGCAGGGAAAAGTGGCTCGCTGTCCCTGGCCGCCGCCCGGCACGCGGGTGCGGCCCGGACGATCGGCATCGTCCCGGTGCGGCACGAGTCCGAGCGGCTCGCGGCGGCCGCGCTGGCCGACACGGTCGCGCTGGCGGACGCCCGCGACCCGGTGGCTCTCGCCGCGGCGGTCGAGCAGGCCGGGGGGCCGGCGGACATCACCGTGGTCTGCGTCGACGTACCGGGCTGTGAGCACGGCGCCGTGCTCTCGACGGCCACCGGGGGCACGGTGATCTTCTTCTCGATGGCGACCTCGTTCTCCGCCGCCGCGCTGGGCGCCGAGGGCCTGGCCGCCGACGTCACCATGCTGGTCGGCAACGGCTATGTGCCCGGCCACGCGGAGTACGCGATCGAGCTGCTGCGCACCGAGGCGGGTGTCCGCGAACTGTTCGAGAGCAGGCTGGCGGAGGATTGAGCCGTGCGCACACTTCTGACGAACGGTTCCGTCTACTCTCCCGCCGATCCGCACGCGACCGCGATCGCGTTCGACGACGGTGTGGTCACCTGGCTCGGTGACGACACCGGCGCCACGGCCTACACCGACGGCGCGGACGAGGTGATCGACCTCGGCGGCAAGCTCGTGACGCCGGCGTTCGTCGACGCCCACGTCCACGCCGCGCAGACCGGCGCCCTGCTGACCGGCCTCGATCTGGCCGGTGCGGCGTCGCTCACCGAGGCGCTCGACCAGCTCGCGGCCTTCGCGGCGCGGCTTCCGCCGGACGCGGTGATCGACGGCGCCGGGTGGGACGAGACCAAGTGGCCCGAGGGCCGGCCGCCGACGGCGGAGGAGCTGGATCGCGCGGCGGGCGGCCGCCGGGTCTACCTGTCCCGGATCGACGGCCACTCCGGCGTGATCTCGTCGGCGCTGATGTCCGTAGCCGAAGGCGACGGCTTCGACGCGACCGGCCGGGTCGAGCGCGACGCCCACCACGCCGTACGGGATGCGCTGAGCGAGCTGATCGGACCGGATCAGCGCAGGCAGGACGTTCGCGCCGCGTTGCAGGCGATGGCCGCGAAGGGCATCGGGGCGTTTCACGAGATGGCGGCACCCCACCTCGGGCCGCTGTGGGAGCTGCCGATCGTGCGCGAGGTGGCGGACGAGCTCGGCCTGGCGGCGGCGCTGTACTGGGGGCAGCCGGGCGTCTTCGAGCACGTCGACACCTACGGACTGGCCGGTCTCGCCGGCGACCTCAACGCGGACGGTGCACTGGGATCGCGGACGGCCGCGCTGCGCGAGGCCTACGCCGATCGCGCGGGCCACCGCGGTCACGTGTACCTGACGCCCGAGGAGATCGCCGAGCACGTGATCGCGTGCACCGAGCGGAACGTGCAGGCCGGTTTCCACTGCATCGGCGACCAGGCGGTCGACAACATCGCGCGCGGTTTCGAGCTCGCCGCCGAGAAGATCGGCGGGCAAGCGCTCGTGGCGGCACGGCACCGGCTCGAGCACGTCGAGATGCCCAGCGAAGAGGCGATCGCGACGCTCGCCCGCTGCGGTGTCGTGGCCAGCGTGCAGCCGATGTTCGACGCGCTCTGGGGTGGTCCGGACGACATGTACGCCGAGCGCGTCGGCGACCGCTGGCAGGGCATGAACCCGTTCGGTTCGCTGGCCCGTGCGGGCGTCGTGCTCGCGTTCGGCTCGGACTCGCCGGTGACCGGGCTCGGCGGCTGGGAGGCCGTGCGCGCGGCCGCGTTCCATCATGAGCCGACCGAGCGGATCACCGTGCGGGCCGCGTTCCAGGCGCATACCCGTGGTGGCTGGCGGGCGGCCGGGATCGACGACGCCGGTGTGCTCGCGCCCGGCACGGCGGCGACGTACGCGATCTGGCAGAGTGACGCGGAGCTCGTCGTCCAGACCCCGGACTCCCGGGTCGCCGCCTGGTCGACCGACCCCCGCGCCGGGGTGCCGGTGCTGCCGGACCTCAGTGAAGGAACGCCTACTTGTCTGCGCACCGCCGTCGGCGGCCGCGTGGTTCACGAAGCTCAGGGATGGTCCCAGTGACGCGCACGGTGAAGAAGCTCGACCTCGACCCGGTCACCGTCCGGAAGGCGCGCAGCCTGGCCCGCAAGGCGGGCCGGCCGATCGTCGACCTGGCGCGACAGCACACGACGGTCTCGGTCGAACGAGCGGTACTGCGGCTGGCCGGGCTCGCCGGCGCGGACACCGAAGGCATCCCGTGGGTGAACCGGCTCGCGGACACCGTCCGGGCCGACGTCGGGCTCGAGCACGGGCTGGCGTTGCCGGTGTGGGACGCGCTCGTGCGTGGCGAGGCCGAGGACCTGAGCGTGCTCGCCCAGAAGGCGGCAACGGGTTCGGTGACGTTCCGGCTGCCGGAGGGCCGGGACGCCGTCCGGGCCCGGTCCGCGGCGCGGAAGGCCACGGCCGCCGGGCTGAAGCGGGTCGACGCGCGGCGGCGCGAACGCGACCGGCTGATCAAGCGGCACGGTGATCCCGAGCAACGGCCGTGGATCTACCTGATCGTTGCCACCGGCGACATCTACGAGGACATCCCGCAGGCACAGGCGGCCGCGCGCGAGGGCGCCGACATCATCGCGGTGATCCGGTCGACCGGGCAGTCCCTGCTGGACTACGTGCCCGAGGGCGCGACCCGGGAAGGGTTCGCCGGCACGTACGCGACCCAGGAGAACTTCCGGCTCATGCGGGCCGCGCTGGACGAGACGTCGCGCGAGCTCGGCCGGTACGTCCGGCTGACCAACTACGCGTCCGGCCTGTGCATGCCGGAGATCGCGACCCTGGCCGGCCTCGAGCGGCTGGACATGATGCTGAACGACTCGATGTACGGGATCCTGTTCCGCGACATCAACCCGATCCGCACCTTCGTCGACCAGCGGTTCAGCCGGCAGGTCCACGCCCGCGCCGGGATCATCATCAACACCGGCGAGGACAACTACCTGACCACCGCGGACGCGGTCGAGGCCGCGCACACGGTGACGGTGTCGCAGCTGCTGAACGAGTACTTCGCCAAGGAGGCCGGGCTCGAGGACTGGCAGCTCGGCCTCGGGCACGCGTTCGAGATCAACCCCGACCTGCCGGACTCGTTCCGGCTCGAGCTCGCGCACGCGATGCTGGCCCGGCAGTTGTTCCCGGAGGCGCCGCTGAAGTGGATGCCGCCGACCCGGCACATGACCGGTGACGTGTTCCGCGGGTACCTGCTGGACGGGTTCTTCAACCTGGTCGGCGCGATGACCGGGCAGGGCATCCTGCTGGTCGGGATGATGACCGAGGCGGTGGTGACGCCGTGGATCTCCGACCGCGACCTGGCCCTGCAGAACGTCCGCTACGTGATGGGTGCCGCCGGCAACCTTCATGAGGACTTCCGGCCGGAACCGGACGGCTTCATCGCGTCCCGGGCGCGCCAGGTGCTGTCCGAGTCCGTGGAACTGCTCGAGGAGATCGTGGACGACGGCCTGCTGAACGCGATCGGTGACGGCACGTTCGGCCTGATGAAGCGCCCGCAGGACGCCGGCCGCGGTCTGGACGGTGTGGCCAAACGGTCGCCGGAGTACTACAACCCGGCCATCGAGCTGTTGGAGGAAGCACCACCACCTCCCTCCTCTTCTTCTCTTCCCAGAACCCCAGCGGACGTGAGGGCGAAAGGCAGGCGGAAGTGAGCATCATCCGGCCGTACGGCGACACCACCGGTGACGGGATGGTGCAGCTGTCGTTCACGCTGCCGATCCCGCACGACAAGCGCGCCGAGGGCGCCGCTGTTCAGCTGGCCAACACGATGGGCATGGACCCGGCGCTGGTCGTGCACGCCAAGGCGATGGGACCGGACTTCACCTTCTTCGTGGTCTACGGCCCGGTGAACCACCTGGTCGACACCGGCAAGGTCGAGGTGGTCGAGCGGGACTACCCGCTGCTGTCGCCGAAGGAGGTCAACCTCGCGATCCGCAAGACGCTGCGCCGCCGGCTGACCATCGTCGGCGCGTGCATCGGCACCGACGCACACACCGTCGGCATCGACGCGATCATGAACATCAAGGGGTTCGCGGGGGAGAAGGGCCTGGAGTACTACCGCGAGCTGAAGGTGGTGAACCTCGGCGCCCAGGTCGCGGTACCGGAGCTGGTCCGGCGGGCCAAGGCGGAGAAGGCGGACGCGATCCTGGTGTCGCAGGTGGTGACCCAGCGGGAGGCGCACGTCCTGAACACCAAGGAGATGTCGGCGGCCTTCCGCGAGGCGTACGCCGACGACGCGCGGCCGGTGCTGGTTGCCGGCGGCCCCCGTTTCACCGAGCAGATGGCCGGCGAGCTCGGTGTCGACCGGGTGTTCGGCCGGGGTACCACCCCGGGCGAGGTGGCCAGCTACCTGGTCGACGCACTCGTGACGCGACGCAGGCAGACCCCGAGCAAGAGGAGCGCATAGGTGTCAAAGGCAACTGTCGGGCTGACGGTGACGCACCGGCGGTACGTGCCGTACAGCCACGCGCACTACGCCGGCAACCTGGTCGACGGAGCGTACGTGCTGGGTCTGTTCGGCGACGTCGCCACCGAGGTGTGCATCCAGGCCGACGGCGACGAGGGCCTGTTCGCGTCGTACTCCGACGTGCAGTTCCTGGAGCCGCTGCGTGCCGGTGACGTCGTGGAGGTGACGGCAACGATCACCCGCGTCGGCAACCGCAGCCGGGAGCTCGGGTTCAGCGCGGCCGTCGTCTGCCGGGGCCGGCCGGACCGGTCCGAGTCGGCCGCCGAGGTGCTGCCCGAGCCG
This sequence comes from Kribbella turkmenica, assembly GCF_004348725.1. GTDB lineage: Bacteria > Actinomycetota > Actinomycetes > Propionibacteriales > Kribbellaceae > Kribbella > Kribbella turkmenica. The sequence goes on along the minus strand of NZ_SMKR01000189.1, from coordinate 4,371 downwards.
CTGGTGATCACGCGGGCGACCGGAACCGTCGTCGTACCGGTTGGGTGACGATTAGTTGCCGTGGGTAACGATTACATGGAGTGCCGAGACGGCTCTGTAACGTGACTCCGATGAATCGTTCTCGTTTCTCCAGGTAGGGCAGGCGAAAGTGTTACAACGGCCTCAAGGAGCCGGTGGAGAGGTTGACACCATCGCCGTCAGCGAGCATCGTTTTGGGAGTCGTCAAATCCCGTTGTATCAACGGTCACACGAAGTTCGGCCACCGGATGATCCCGCGACGCTGACCAGGCCAGTGCCAGGCCTGAGTCGACGGGGGCTGAGATCGCCGGTGGTTAGCCCCCCGCGGGGCAGAGGTGGAAGAGGCTCGGCGGCCAGTAGACAACAGCCGGACGGTTCGCAGCCAGCGCATCGACGGTTGGTCCGAAGGCACGCCGAGCCTCTTTCCTCTTCCCGGACCTGAAGCGCTCCCAGTTCCTGCCGGCGTGTCGATTCTTCCTCCCTGTCCGCGATCGGTGCTCCCCGGCTACTGACCGGATACATTTGCCTGTCCGGGACGTTGTACGGTCGTGCGACCGGCGTCCGCCGGGAACAGTGAGGACAAGGGGTACCGCGTGGACCGGTTGAAGGCTCTTGGTCGCGTCCTGCCGCGGGTGGCGGTGGCCGTCGCGGCGGGCGCTCTGCTCGGCTTCGCCTTCGAACCGCACGACTACCCCTGGCTGACGATCGTCGCCGTACCGCTGTTCCTGGCCGCGCTCACCGGCGCCTCGGCCAAGGGTGGGTTGCTGATCGGCGCCGGCTTCGGCATCACCTACTACCTCGTCCTGGTCCCCTGGCTGAGTGTGATCGGTGGCGACGCGGCGATCGCGCTGGCGATCCTCGAGGGCCTCTTCTACGCGGTCTTCGGCGCGTTCGCGACCCAGGTGCTGAAGCTGAAGTGGTGGCCGCTGTGGATCGCGAGCCTGTGGGTGGCGACCGAGTTCGCAACCGCCTCGGTCCCGTTCGGCGGCTTCCCCTGGGGCCGGCTGGCGTGGGCGTTCTCCGACTCGCCGCTCGGCAAGCTGGCCTCGCTCGTAGGCATCCCCGGCCTGAGCTTCGCCGTCGCCCTGCTCGGCGTGCTGGTGTACGCCGTACTGCGGCCGAAGAGCACGGTCAGGTTCCGGATCGTCGCGGTGGTCGCAGGAGTCGCGATCGTCGGTGGCAGTGCGCTGATCAACCTGTCGACCGAGGGCAACGGCAGGGTCGTGAACGCGGCCATGGTGCAGGGCAACGTGCCCGGCAAAGGGCTGGAGTTCCTCGGCCGCGCCCGGACCGTGACCCGCAACCACCTGAACGCGACCCTCGACCTGCAACGGCGCGTCCAGGAGGGATCGGAGGACAAGCCGGACATCGTCATCTGGCCGGAGAACTCGACCGACATCGACCCGTTCAAGGACGCCGAGACGCGCGCCGACATCGAGGCGGCGGTCAAGGCCGTGGGCGTGCCGATCCTCGTCGGCGCCGTACTCGAAGGACCGGGCCCGAACGAGCGGCAGACCACCGGGATCGTCTGGGACCCGCGGACCGGCCCCGGCGAGATCTACGCGAAGCGGCACCCGGTGCCCTTCGGTGAGTACATCCCGTTCCGAGAGCAGTTGCTGCCCTACATCAAGCGGCTGGAGATGGTCGGCCGGCAGACCGCGCCGGGGACGAAGCCAGGGGTGCTGCCGATCAACGGTGTGACCTACGGCGACGTCATCTGCTTCGAGGTCGCGTACGACGACGTCGTCCGGGACGTGATGAAACGCGACGCCCAGATCCTCGTCGTGCAGACGAACAACGCGACGTACGGCGGGACCGGGCAGCCCGAGCAGCAGTTCGCGATCACCCGGATGCGCGCGATCGAGACCGGCCGGACCGTGCTGATCACGTCCACGAGCGGCATCTCCGGAGTGGTCCGGCCCGACGGCACCGTCGAGCACAAGTCGTCACAGTTCGTGCCCGACGTGTATGTCGCCTCGGTTCCGGTCCGCGATACCCATACGCTGGCCACCACACTCGGCGGCTGGCCGCAGTGGATCTTGACCGGCCTGGGGATCCTGGGAGTGGTCCTCGCGCTGGTGGCCCGCCGCAGGCGGGCGACCGGTGGACCGGAGGCCCCGCCGGCACCCACGCGCAGCCGCGAAAAGGTCCCGGCCTGACCGTTCAGGCCGGCTCGGAGCCGGTGACACAGTCGTCACCGGAGGCAGGAGCACTGTGAGTACGACGCCTTTCGCGGATCTTGGCCGGATCCTGGTGATCATCCCGACGTACGACGAGGCCGAGAACATCGAGCCGATCGTGCGCCGGCTGCGTGACGCCGTACCGGAGGCCGACGTCCTCGTCGCCGACGACAACTCGCCCGACGGCACCGGCGACCTCGCCGACAAACTGGCCGCCGACGACGACCACGTGCACGTGCTGCACCGCACGGGCAAGGAAGGCCTCGGCGCGGCCTACATCGCCGGCTTCCGCTGGGGGATCGAGCGCGAGTACGGCGTACTCGTCGAGCATGACGCGGACGGGTCCCACCAGCCGGAGCAATTGCCCCGGCTACTGACCGCGCTGCGGGACGCGGACCTCGTCCTCGGGTCGCGGTACGTGCCCGGCGGCGCGGTCGAGAACTGGCCGAAGTCGCGCGAGATCCTCAGTCGTGGCGGCAACATCTACACCCGGCTCGCGCTCGGCGTACCGCTCAAGGACGCGACCGGTGGGTATCGGGCGTTCCGGCGAGCAACACTGGAGGGGATCGGGCTGGACCAGGTCGCCTCCGCGGGCTACTGCTTCCAGGTCGATCTGGCGTGGCGGGCGGTCAAGGCCGGGTTCCGGGTCGTCGAGGTGCCGATCACCTTCGTCGAGCGGGAACGCGGTGAGTCCAAGATGTCGCGGGCGATCGTGATCGAGGCGATGGCCCGGGTCGGCCGGTGGGGCCTGGGTCACCGGGCACGTCAGCTCCGGAGTCTGGTGAGGAAGGGGTAGGACATGCCGTGGTTCGTGGCGCTCGCGCTGCTGGTGGTGCCGATCCTGGAGATCTACGTGATCATCCAGGTCGGCCAGGTGATCGGCGGCTGGCCGACCGTCGGGCTGCTGCTCGTGGAGAGCGCGCTCGGTGCCTGGCTGATCAAGCGCGAGGGCCGGCGGGCGTGGAACGCGCTGCAGACCTCGCTGCAGACCGCGAAGATGCCCGGCCGGGAGCTCGCCGACGCCGCCCTGGTCCTGGTCGGCGGCACGCTGCTGCTCACCCCCGGGTTCGTCACGGACATCTTCGGCTTCTTCTTCGTCCTGCCGTTCACCCGGCCGATCGCGCGCCGGGGGTTGTCGGCGTTCCTCGGCCGCCGGCTGACGACGCGGATGGGCGCCATGGGCGGCGCTGCCGGGCCGGGCTTCCCCGGCTTCATCCCCGGGCCGGGCAGCTCAGGTGCGGGCCGGGCGCGACCAGAAGCCTCCGACGACGTCATCCAGGGCGAGGTCATCGACCCGGACAAGAAGTAGCCCCGCGCCCACGAATACTGCGCGGTCGCGGAGTGCTCACCGTCGCTCGCGATGAACGTGGCCGACGGTTGTGGCGAGAGCGCTCAGGCGCGAACACCTGCCGGCCGGTGAAAGTGGTTTGAAAGCCCGGGGCGATTCGATGGGCAGCACGGGCCCGGGGTCGCCGGATGTCGAGACTGCGGCGGGGGCTCCGTCCCGGGATAGAAGTGGCCGTGGCGGAGAAGCGGAGACACAGTGGGCATCCAGCGGATGGACAACGTCGGGATCGTCGTCGAGGACCTCGATGCGGCGGTGGGGTTCTTCGAGGAGCTCGGGATGGAGCTGCAGGGGAAGGCCCAGGTCGGCGGGCCGGTGGCGGACCATTCCGTGGGGCTCGACGGAGTGGTCTGTGACATCGCGATGATGCGGACGCCGGACGGGCACGGTCGGCTCGAGTTGGCGAAGTACCTGAGCCCGGCGGTGATCGACGCCGGGCAGCGCGACCGGCCGCACAACACGCTCGGCATGCATCGGGTGATGTTCGCCGTCGACGACATCGAGGACGTCGTCACCCGGCTACGCGCTCACGGCGGCGAGCTCGTCGGCCGGATCGCGCGGTACGAGGACAGCGCCCTGCTCTGCTACGTGCGTGGCCCGGAGGGAATCTTCGTCGGTCTGGCGCAGCAACTCGGCTGACAGGTGACGCAGGCGTCAACGTGCGCTGAACTCAGCTCAGCTCAGCTCAGCTGAATGCTCAACGGCTGTTTCGCTGACGGCTACCAGCGTGCACGGTTGACGCAGCGTCAAGGTCAGGCCGACGCGTGGGACCGCTCCGCGAACGGGCCGTTGACCGTGAGTTCGGTGAAGCGTGCGGCCATTCGGCGG
>NZ_SMKR01000188.1 GCF_004348725.1 Kribbella turkmenica | reverse complement strand
GCCCTAGCCGGGCGGGCGGGTGCTCGTGCCCGTGGACGGCTTCCCCAGGCCCGGCGGGGTGTTGGTCGGGGGCGGCGGCGTCGTTCCCGGCTTCGGCCCGCAGCGGATGTCGTCGGCCGCGTTGTACCTGGTGACGAACGACTCGGTCTTCTTCCGGACGCCGTTCTGCGCGAAGTACCGGTAGATGGTGATGTCGAACCCGGCGGTCGGTGCCTGCGGCTGGCAGTTCGGGTCGGTGTTGTAGACCACCTTCGGCGCCCGGGCGTTGGACTTCCCCGACTGCCCGGCGGTGATGTCCCAGACCTTCGTGCCCCAGATCTTCACCGTGATGCTGCCCTGGGTGCCCGGCGTGGACGCCTTGAAGATGGTCTGGACCAGGACCCCGTGGCCCGAGTCGTTCAGGAACTTCAGGTCGACCGACGGCCAGGCCACCGTCGCCTCGCGCCCGATCGGGTACCGCGGGATGTAGACGCTGTGCGCCTTGTGCTCGACGTCCTTCAGCCCGGCGAAGAAGGCGGCGTTGAAGGTGGTGGTCGCCGACTGCGACACCCCACCGCCGAGGTCTTCCTTGAACTTGCCGCCGCTGATGATGGTGCCCTCGGTGAACCCGTTCTCCTTGGTCCGCTCACCGACGATCTTGTTCAGGCTGAACGTCTCGTCCGGCTTCAGCAGGGTGCCGTTGATCCTGCGGGCCGCGGTGCCGATGTTGACGTTGCGGTACGTCGCGTGCGGGAACTGGGTGGTGAACTGCCCCATCACTTCCTTGATGCCGAGCTTCTGCACCTCCTCGGTGGTCACCTTCGCCTTGGTGGGAGTGAGGTTGACGGCCGCCCGGCGGTCACCGATCGGCTTGGGCAGGGCGCTCAGGATGGCCGAGCCGACCTTGGTCCGGTCCACGACCAGGCCGTCCACGGCCGGGATCACCTTCGGGCCGGCGCCGACGATCTGCACGGTGGCGTCCTTCGGCAGTGTCTCCAGCGCCTTGAACCGCGTCTGGAACAGCGGCTCGAGCGCCCTCGTGCTCAGCGACGGGGTGATCTTGCCGTCCTTGACGGTCACCGCCAGGCCCGGCGACAGCTCCTTCGGCGTGAGCTCGACCGACTTCGACCCCACCGTCAGCCGGATCGGGCCGGACATGGCCGGCTCGGCGAACTCCGTCATCGCCCGCTGGATCGCCTCCGCGTCGGCCTGCGGCTTGGTCACGCTGACCGCGAGCTCGTCCGGGGTGCCGTCGGCCGGGTAGGCGGCGAGCAGGATGCCGCTCGCCTTCGCGTTGTCCAGCTGCAGGCCGTCGGCGGCCTCGTGCTGCACCGGCTCGGCGTCCTTGAAGGTGATGGTGCCGTCGGTGGCCGGCCGGTTGACCTGCTTCGCGAGCTTGGCGACGGCCGCCGCCAGCTTGGCGTCGTCCTTGACGACCACCGGCTCGACCGCGTCACCGCCGGTCAGGGCCTGCCAGATCCGGCCCGGGGCCAGGCTGCGGCCGGCGCCCGCGGCGTCGACGGTGGCGTCCAGGTCCAGGCTGAGACCGGCCTCGGCCGGGTCCACCTGGTACGTCGACTCGCCCGCCTTGACCACGATCGGCTGAGCGAGCCGGTCCTTCAGGCCGGCCTCGAGCTTCGCCTTCGCGTCCCCCTCGGACAACCCGCCGACCGGGATCCCGAGCACGGTGGTGTCACCGGGGATCTTGTCGCCGGCGAATGCGAACGCCGCACCGTACCCGACCACGAGCACGCCAAGCCCCGCCGCGGCGATGATCCCCGCGAGTTGCTTTCTCCCCACCGGACGAAGTCCTCCTGCTCGAGCCGAGTACACAGGCCGCGCCCGCACGGGGCACAAGGGCACATACTACGGGAAGCGGCAGCCCACCCCGACCGCTGGCCCTGCCCCGGGATGCCCGCTTGACCTAGTCGTTCGGCAACTCTCGGTAGTCACCCGCGTAGTAGATCAACGCTCCGTAACCGTTCGACTCCGGGACGCCGAGGCTGAGGACCTCCCCGACCACGATCGTGTGATCGCCGCCGTCGTACGTCGCCCAGGTCCGGCACTCGAGCCAGGAGAGCGCTCCCTGGACCACCGGGCAGCCGGTCTTCGGGCCGGGCGTCGTGCCGATGCCGTCGAATTGGGTGTACAGGTCGCGCCCCGAGCGGGCGAACCGGTCCGCGATCGGCCGCTGGTCGCCGGCCAGCACCGACACGGCCCAGTACCCGCACTCGAGCACGGCGGCGTGCATCCGGACGCCCTTGTCGACGCAGACCAGCACCAGCGGCGGATCCAGCGACACCGAGGTGAACGCGTTCGCGGTCATCGCGTGCGCGACGCCGTCCTGGAGCGTGCTCATGATCGTGATCCCGGACGCGAACCGCCCCAGCGCCGCGCGGAACTCCGCGGGCGCGACGCTCCCACTGGGCTCCGAGGACGACACCCCAGCAGCCTATGCCCTCACAGCCCGGCGAACAGGTCGTGCTCCAGCCCGTCCGGCCCCGGGGCGGCGGTGCCCTTCACCAGCCGGTAGGCCTCCGAGCCCCAGATCTCGTTGCCGTTGTTGTTCGACAGCGCGAAGAACGGGCCGTCGACGGTGATCTGGGTCGCGTGCGCCTTCATCGCGTTCATCTTCCGGTCGATGAAGCCCTCGGCCTCGATCACGCAGTCGAGGTACTTGTCCGGGGTGACGAACGGGCCGAGCGGGCCCTCCGGGTCCATCCCCTCGAAGGTCGTGGTGTCACCGGACTCGCGGAGCTTGCGCAGGCTGTCCCGCAGCGAGGACTCGGCCATCGCGTTCCAGTAGATCTTCGGGATGTCCCAGGCCTCGCCCAAATCCTTTCGGTACGACGCAGCGGCGGCCAGGGCAGCCGCGTACGTCGCCACCCGGTGGGCCTGGATGTGGTCGGGATGGCCGTAGTTGCCGTACTGGTCGTAGGTCACCAGGACCTGGGGACGGATCTCCCGGATCACCGGGACCAGGTCGTTGGCCGCCGCCAGCAGGTCGGCCTGCCAGAAGCTGTCCTTGCGCGTGTCCGGCGGGACGTCGGCGTTGCCCTCGTCGTTGTAGATCATCCCGGTGTCGCGGTACTTCCCCGGGGCGCCGAGGAACCGGTGGTCGGTGACCCCGAGCTCGGCCATCGCGGCGGCGAGCTCGCCGATCCGGTGCTCGCCGAGCTGGTCGGTCTGGTCGGCGGCCAGGTGGGCGAGCTCGGGCACGAGCACCTCACCCTCCTCGCCGAGCGTGCAGGTGATCAGCGTGACGCCGGCCCCCTCGGACACGTAGCGCGCCATCGTCACACCGTTGTTGATCGTCTCGTCGTCCGGATGGGCGTGCACCAGCAACAGCCGGCGATCAGGAAGCTGACTCATGCCGAAAGCCTACGTCGCCCCGCCGACACCATCCCCGGGGCTTTCGCCGGCCCGGGATCAGCCGAAGCGGCGGACGAGCAGGCAGCCGGCCTGGAAGCGGGACTTGGCCCCGAGGCCCGCGACCAGGGCGCTGATCTCGGCCCGCACGGTCCGCAGCGACAGTCCCAGCTCGCGGGCGATGGCCGCGTCCTTGGCGCCGGTGGACATCATCCGGCCGATCGCGATCTGCCGGCTGGTCAGCTCCCGGACCGCCGCCGGCGTCCGTCGGCGCGCCCCCAGCTCGTAGACCTCGCAGACGATCTCCGGGGCCGCCTGGACGACTTGCTGGACCGACATCGACACTCCTCCCCAGTGGCTCAGCCTCGGATTCTTCCATCCGGTCCAGACCGCCACCAGGTACAACCCGTACAGATCGCCCATACAACCCCGGACAAGCGAAGAGGGCGGCCCGTCCAGGCACCGCCCTCTCCGTCAGTTCTCAGTAGTGACCGCTACCGGGTCAGCTCACCTTCTTCAGCCCGATCTGGGTGAGGTCCGGCAGACCACCGGTGTTCGGGTCGGCCACGACGTTGTCGAGGTTCGAGCCCACGACGTACACGTTGAGGTCCTGAACGGTCGGCACCACCGGAGCCGTCTTCATGATCTCCACGTACAGGTCGGACAGGCCACTCTCGACCTTCGCCTTGTCGGTCTCCTTCGCCAGCTCGGCCATCGTGTCCCAGCCGGCCTGGCTGCGGCCGTAGTTGTTCTGCGCGGCCTTGTTCGGAGCGGTCGTGTCCGGCCCGAACACAGACGGCACGATCGTCGTCAGGCTGGCCCAGTCGTAGCACCAGCCGGCGGTGATCAGGTCCGCGGCCGCGGAGTCCTGCTGCTGGGTCGAGTAGTAGTTGTCGCCCGGGATCTTCTGGAGCTCGACGTTGATGCCGACCGCCTTCCAGGACGCCTGCGCGGCCTCGGCGGCCTTCACGGCCAGGCCGGAGTCGGCGGTGGCCAGGACGAGCTTCTCGCCCTTGTAGCCGGACTCGGTCAGCAGCTGCTTGGCCTTCGCCGGGTCACCCTCCGGCGGAGCCTTGAAGTGCTCCTCCGGCTTGTAGCCCTCCATGTCCTGCGGAATGACTGAGTCGACGACCGCCGCGAGCCGCTCGCCACCACGGCCGTCGCGGTAGCTGGTGCGGTCCAGACCGTAGTACAGGGCCTCGCGCAGCTTCTGGTTCTTCAGCAACGGCTTCTGCTGGTTGAACGCGATGTAGCGACGGCAGATGTCGGTGCCCTCGACGATGCGGTCCTTGACGTTCGCCTGGTTGGTCTTGGCGATGTTCTCCGGCTGCAGGCCGGCGAAGCTCAGCGAGCTCTGGTCGGCGGTGCCGTTGGCGATCAGGCGCTGGTCGACCGTCGCCTCGGCGTCGCCGAACTTGAAGATGAACTTGTCCGGCAGCGCGGTCCGCAGCGGGTCGGTCTTCTGGTCCCAGTGCTCGTTGCGGATCAGGACGAGCTGCTTCTTCCGCGTGTAGGTCTCGATCTTGTACGGCCCGCTCGAGAACGGGCGGTTGTCGTAGGCCGTCTTGGTGTCCTTGCCCTTGGGAACCGGCGAGAAGACCTTCATGCTCGCCGTACCGTCGAAGGACGAGACCGGGCGGTTCAGCTTGAAGATGATCGTCTTCTCGTCCGGCACCTCGATCGCGGTGCAGCCCTTGCCGCCGTTGTTGCCGGCCACGTACGGGCCCTTGTAGCCCGGGCAGTCGAGGTACTCGTGCGCGTACGGCGCACCCTCGGCCATGTCGGCGGAGAACGAGCGTTCCGCGTTGTACTTGATGTCGGCCGCGACGATCGGCGTGCCGTCCTCGTACTTGATCCCGTCCTTCAGCTTGAAGGTCCAGGTCTTGAAGTCCGGTGTCGACTCGTAGCTCTCCGCCAGGTCCTTCTCGAGGACGATCTTCTTCGCCTCGGCGTCGTAGCGGTAGTCCGTCAGCGTGCGGCCGATCAGCTTGCCGATCATCTGCGAGTCGGTCACGAAGTTCCGTGCCGGGTCGAGGTGCTCCACGTCGCTGACGTGGTAGACGGTGACGGTGCCCCCCTTGGCACCAGCCGTGTCACCTTGTCCGGAGGGCGTGCCTGATTCATCCCCGCCGCAGGCAGCCGCCGTAAGGGTCAGGACGAACCCGAGGGCGATAGCCCCGGTTCGTTTGACGTTGTCCATGGCCAGTATTCCTTTCCTGTATGACGTTCGTCGCCGGGTCACGGCGGCTCGTGAGAGTGATCTCCCGTCATGTCGCGGTCATCAACTCACGTATTCACAAGGCGCGCAATGACGATTCGTCCCGGGTGACCGGATCGTGACCCCTATCAGTGCCGTACCGAAATCTCTCCGATGCTCTCGGTAGTGGTCAGATCACATCGCGTTCCTCCGGGAAGTGGCAGGCGGCCTTGTGGCCCGGGGCACCGATCTGGACCAGCGGCGGCTCCTGGTCGGCGCAGATCTCCTGCGCCTTCCAGCACCGGGTCCGGAACCGGCAGCCCGAGGGCGGGTTCAGGGGGCTCGGGACGTCACCGGTCAGCCGGATCCGCTCCCGGTGGGCGGTGGCGTCCGGGTCGGCCTCCGGGACCGCGGACAGCAGCGCGTGCGTGTACGGGTGCCGTGCGTGGTTGTACAACTCGTCACGGTCGGCGGTCTCGACCACCTTGCCGAGGTACATCACCGCGACCCGGTCCGAGATGTGCCGGATCACCGACAGGTCGTGCGCGATGAACAGGTACGCCAGACCGAACTCGTCCTGCAGGTCCTCCAGCAGATTGACGATCTGGGCCTGGATCGACACGTCCAGCGCCGACACCGGCTCGTCGCAGACGATCAGCTTCGGCCGCAGCGCCAGCGCACGGGCGACCCCGATCCGCTGCCGCTGGCCGCCGGAGAACTCGTGCGGGTAGCGGTTGTAGTGCTCGGGGTTCAGTCCGACCCGCTCCATCAGTTCCTGGACCGACTTCTTCGTGCTGGTCTCGGTCTTCACCTTCTGGATGTCGAACGGCGACGCGATGATGGCGCCGACCGTCTGCCGTGGGTTCAGCGACGAGAAGGGGTCCTGGAAGATCATCTGGATCTCCCGCCGGTAGGGCCGCATCCTCGACCGGCTCACGTGGGTGATGTCCTTGCCGAGGAACTTGATCTCCCCGCCGGTGGGCTCGTCCAGCCTGGTCACCAGGCGGCCGGTGGTGGTCTTCCCGCAGCCCGACTCGCCGACCACCCCGAGGGTCTCGCCGGCGTGCACGGTCAGGTCGATGCCGTCGACCGCCTTCACCGCGCCGGTCTGCTTCTGGAAGATGATCCCGCGAGTGACCGGGAAGTACCGCTGCAGCCCGGTGGTCTCGAGGAGGAGTTCCCCCTGCGCGGGCTCCTTGGCCGGCGCCTGCTCGGCCGATGTCGTCGTCACGATCGCTCCTCGCCCATCACAACTTCGGCTTGATCTGTTCGGCGAACAACTGTTTGCGCTTCTCGGAGTCGATGTGGCAGCGGACCCGGTGCCCGCCGGTGGCGATCTGCAGCAGCTCCGGCAGTTCGTCGACGCACGAGTGCCCCTCGACGTACTGCTGGTAGTCGCAGCGCGGCTGGAACGGGCAGCCCTTGGGCAGGTTGATCAGCGACGGCGGGGTACCGCGGATCGACTTGAGCCGGCCGTCGCCGCTGCGGTTCACCCGCGGGATCGAGCCGAGCAGGCCCCAGGTGTACGGCATCTCCGGCCGGTAGAAGATGTCCCGGACGTTGCCGGTCTCGACCACCCGGCCGCCGTACATGACGACCACGTCCTGGGTCATCTGGGCGATCACGCCGAGGTCGTGGGTGATCATGATGATGGCGGAGTTGAACTCCTTCTGCAGGTCCATCATCAGGTCCAGGATCTGCGCCTGCACGGTGACGTCGAGCGCGGTGGTCGGCTCGTCGGCGATCAGCAGCTGCGGGTCGCACATCAGCGCCATCGCGATCATCGCGCGCTGCCGCATGCCGCCGGAGAACTGGTGCGGGTAGTCGTCGAACCGCTTCTGCGGCGACGGGATGCCGACCCGGTCGAGCAGCTCGACGGCCCGCTTCTTCGCGACCGCCTTCGGCGCGTCGTTGTGCACCAGGTAGGCCTCGGTGAGCTGGTCGCCGACGCGGTAGAACGGGTGCATCGCCGACAGCGGGTCCTGGAAGATCATCGCGACCTGCCGGCCCCGCAGCCGGCGGATCTCCGGCACCGACATCGACACCAGCTCGGAGCCGTCCAGCCAGATCTCACCGCTGACCTGCGCCCGGCTGCCCTTGTGCAGGCCCATGATGGCCAGGCTGGACACGCTCTTGCCGGAGCCGGACTCGCCGACGATGCCGAGCGTCTTGCCGCGCTCCAGCGTGAAGCTGAGGCCGTTGACCGCCTTCACCAGACCGTCGTCGGTCGGGAAGTGCACCTGCAGGTCCTTGACCTCCAGGAACGGCTTGCCGGCCCGGGCGTCGGGCAGTGCGGCACTCGTCACGGACTCGGTCACTGCGTCTCCTTGCCGGGTCACGACAGCCGCACGCGCGGGTCGATGATGGCGTACAGAACGTCGACGACGATGTTCGCGACGACGATGAAGATCGCCGCGAACAGGACGACGCCCATGATGGCGGGCAGGTCGTTGCTGAGAACGGAGTCGATCGCGAACTTCCCCAGCCCGGTGATGCTGAAGATCTGCTCGGTGATCACCGCGCCGCCCAGCAGACCGCCCAGGTCCAGGCCGAAGATCGTCACGATCGGGGTCAGCGCCGACCGCAGGCCGTGCTTGAACACGACGGTCCGTTCGTCCAGGCCCTTGGCCCGGGCGGTCCGGATGTAGTCCTCGTTCATCGTGTCGATCATGTTGGCGCGGGTGAGGCGGGTGTAGAGCGCCGCGAACACCAGCGCCAGCGTCATCCACGGCAGGATGTAGAACTGCAGCCACTTCACCGGCCCGACGGTGAACAGCGCCGCGTTCGCCGTGTCCGGGAACGGCAGCCACTGCAGCTTGACGATGAACAGGAACAGCAGCAGGTAGCCGAACACCAGGGTCGGGAAGGACACCCCGAACAGGGCCAGTCCGACGCTCAGCTTGTCCACCAGCTTGCCCTTGCGCAGTGCCGCGATCAGGCCGAGCAGCACGCCGAAGAACAACCAGAGGATGGCCGCGCCGACGGCCAGCCAGAGGGTCGCCGGGAACGCGTCGGAGATCGAGTCCCAGACCGGGATGCCGTTCTGGTACGACTCGCCGAAGCACGGCCAGGCGCACTCGCGCTCGCTGCCCTCGGAACCGATCGTGCGGCCGCCCGGGCTGACGAGACCCTGCATGTAGGTGCCGTACTGGACGATCAGCGGGTCGTCGAACCCGTACGTCGCGTTGACCTGGGCGACCGTCTCGGAGTTGCAGTTCTTGCCGCAGATCAGCAGCGCGGGGTTCGCCGGGGTCGCCCAGAACAGGAAGAACGTGATCGCACTGATGACGATCAGGATGACGACTGTCTGCAGCAGCCGGCGGATGACGTAACGGCCCACGGGTCAGCTCCTTCCGGCGCGCGGGTCGAGGGCGTCGCGGACCGAGTCGCCGAGCAGGTTGAACGCCAGCACGGTGATGAACAGCGCCAGCCCGGGGAAGAACAGGTAGAGGGGATTGCTCTCGATCCAGTCGGACGCGTCGGCGATCATCCGGCCCCACGAGGAGGTCGGCTCCTTGATCCCGACACCGAGGAACGACAGCGCGGCCTCGGCGGTGATGTAGTTCGGGATCAGCAGCGTCGTGTACACCAGCAGCGTCGGCAGCAGGTTCGGCAGGATCTGCCGGAAGATCACGTACGCCGGGCCCGCGCCGAGTGACCGGGCCGCCTCGACGAACTCCCGTTCGCGCAGCGAGAGCGTCTGCCCCCGGACTATTCGGGCCAGGTAGGCCCAGCCGAAGAACCCGAGGACGAACATCAGCACACCCAGCCGGAGCCTGTTGTCGTCCGGGATGCCGAACAGGTCCTGGCCGCGGTCGGCGATCACCGGCGTCAGCGCCATGATGAACAGTAGGGTCGGGAAGCTCAGCATGATGTCCATCAGCCGGCTCAGCAGCGTGTCGACCCAGCCGCCGAAATACCCGGACACCATCCCGATGACGGTGCCGAGGACGACCGCGAGGATCGTTCCGCCGAGCGCCACCAGGAGCGACACCCGGGTGCCGTAGACGAGCCGGGAGAACACGTCGCGGCCGTTCTGCGGCTCGACACCGAGCCAGTGCTCGCTGCTCGTGCCGCTCCCCCACAGCCCGCCGATCGGGATACCGCCGTCACGGGTGTTCAGCAGCGGGTCGCCGTTCGCGTCGGTCCGGTTGAACTGGTCCGGCGGGAAACCGTTCAGCTTGACGATCAGCGGCGCGAAGATCGCCACCGCGATGATCAGCAGGATGACGATCGCGCTGATGACGGCGATCTTGTCCTTCCGCAGCCGGGCCCAGGCGATCTGGCCGAGTGAACGGCCCTCGATCTGCTTGGCCTCGGAGGTCTCCGCGAGATGATCTGCCGGCAGATCCCCTTCCGGGGACTGCGACTCGGATACCCCCAGTGTCATTCCCTGTCACCCATCCTTCACGAGGAGTGCCGCCCCCGGCGCCGGTCGTTCCTGCCGAGTTGCCGGAACCCTACGCATCTCGAAGTGTGGACGCCAGAGAGTCGGGTGCCCGGACACCGAATCGTCACAATTCAGATGCTTCTCCGAGCCGGTGCCGCACGGCCGGCAGGAACGGCCGGTCGGCCGGCAGCCAGTCCAGGCTGTCCAGGTCCTCGGGGCCGACCCAACGGATCTCCGCGTGCTCCAGCGGTACGGGTTCGCCGGCGCGCACGTCGGCGGCGTACACGCGCAGCGCGTACCGCTCGTCGATGGGTACGTCGGCGCCGAGCGAAGCACCGATCCTGACGTCGAGACCGAGTTCCTCCCGGAGCTCGCGGGCACCGGCGACGTGATCCGTCTCACACGGCTCGACTTTGCCGCCGGGAAACTCCCAGCCGCCGGCCGGACCGGTCCGCAACGCGGCCAGCACCTTGCCGTCCTGGAACACCGCGACCCCGATGACGATCTGCCGTTCGCTCACGGACAGGCACTGTGCCAGACGAACTGTCCCCGGCGCCGGGCAGGATGGGGCGCATGCCGTTGCAGAACAGGGTTCTGCCCACCCAGGAGATCGTGGCCGAGCCGGGCCGCGGTCTGCTGATGGGCAACCGCGGCACGCTGCACGGGCCGGACCGCCGCCTCGGCACCACCCGGTGGCGCTCCAAGGCGTGGATCTGCTGCGTCCTCGACTGGAAGGGCGTGCGGCGCGATCCGATGCCGGCCGGACGGTGGACCGCGCTGTTCTTCTTCGACGAGGCGGTCGCGCTCGCGGCGGGCCACCGGCCCTGCCATTACTGCCGCCGCAGGGATTTCCTGCTGTACGCCGGTGCCTGGGCCGCCGGGCGCGGTCTCGACGAGCGGCCTCGGGCGGCGGCGATGGACGCGCAACTCCACCTCGAACGCGTCGACCCGCGCACCCGGCAGCAGCGCACCACCGTCCAGGACCTCGACCGGCTCCCCGACGGAGCCAGCGTCCTGCACGACGCACCCGAGCGATGATCCGGTACGACGGCCGCCCCGCCCTGGTCCTCGGCCATCGGGTGCTGCCGTGGTCCTGGGAGGGGTACGGCGATCCGGTCCGGCCACCGGGGCTCCACGAGGTCGTCGTTCTGACACCCTCGGCGAATCTCGTTGTACTGAAGGCCGGATTCGCTCCATTACTCCACCCGACGGCTGTCGGCAACTGAGGTGAGCCTTACAAGAAACACGCCGTACCGAGGGGTCTTCCGTTGGGCGCCCGGCGAGGGCAAAGTGTGCCCATACTGACAGCGATAAAACCATCACTGGAGTCGGCATGGGTGCTGAGGTCAACAGTGCGGGCAACAGCGGCGTTGCCGCGGTCGTCCGCGCGCTCGAGAACCTACATGCGGCCGTCGGGAAGCTCAGCCAGGAGTACGGTGACACCCTCGGCATCCGCCGGTTGGTGTCGGACGTGGCCAGGCTGAACGACGATCTGGCCGAGCTCGGCCCTCCCGACCCCCGTCACAGACCCGGACCCGTTCCGGAGGAACTCGAGGAGATCCCCGACGTGGAGTATGACGCGTCCATGTGGACAGACGCGGAGCACGAAGGCTTCGGCGCGCCCGACAGGCACGCCCCGTGATCGAGCGCAGCGAGAGAACAACCCAGCACAGTGGCGTCTCGCCGGCTGAACCGCCCGCAGCGAAGCGAGGACGATCCTGATGGCGACCGGAGTGAGCGCACCCGGTCGCGCGCAGATCGGGCTCGAGACCGCAAGGACCGACCGCTGGTGGCTGGCGCCGCTGCGGATCGGCGTGATCCTGGCCTTCTTCATCGTCTACGCGACGGTCCGGATCTTCATGAACACGTGGTACTGGGTCGATGACTACCACTACCTCACCCCGCTGTACTCGCCGTGCATCACCGAGTCCTGCGTCCCGAACTCCAGCCACCTGGGGACCTGGTTCGGTGAGTTCCCGCGGGTGATCCCGTTCAGCATCATCACCTTCGCGGTGCTGGCCGGCTTCCGCGGCACCTGCTACTACTACCGCAAGGCGGGCTACCGGTCGCTGTTCTTCGCACCGGCCGCGTGCGCGGTCCCGGAGCCGCACAAGAAGTACAGCGGTGAGCGCAAGTTCCCGCTGGTCGCGCTCAACCTGCACCGCTACTTCTTCTACGGCGCGCTGCTGTTCGGCCTGCTCAACGTGTACGACGGCATCCTCGCCTTCCACGGCAAGGACGGCGGCTTCGGCATCGGCCTGGGCACGGTGATCATCTGGGTCAACCTGGTGTTCCTGTGGCTCTACACGCTGTCCTGCCACGCCTGCCGGCACATCGTCGGCGGCCGGCTGAAGAACTTCTCCAAGCACCCGCTGCGCTACCGGTACTGGACCTTCGTGTCCAAGCTGAACCCCAAGCACGGCACCTTCGCGATGACGTCGCTGTTCACCGTGATCCTGACCGACGCCTACATCATGGCGTTGTCGGCCGGCTGGTTCTCCGACCTGCGCATCTTCAACTGATACGGACTTTCTCTGTCATGACTGAGCTCGAACGACACTCCTACGACGTCGTCGTGATCGGGGCCGGCGGCGCCGGTCTGCGCGCGGCGATCGAGGCCCGGGAACAGGGCAAGCGCACCGCGATCGTGTGCAAGTCGCTGTTCGGCAAGGCGCACACCGTGATGGCCGAGGGCGGCTGCGCCGCCGCGATGGGCAACGCGAACTCGAACGACAACTGGCAGGTCCACTACCGCGACACGATGCGCGGCGGCAAGTTCCTGAACAACTGGCGGATGGCCGAGCTGCACGCCCAGGAGGCCCCGGACCGGGTCTGGGAGCTGGAGACGTACGGCGCCTTGTTCGACCGGACCCCGGACGGCCGGATCAGCCAGCGCAACTTCGGCGGCCACACCTACCCGCGGCTCGCGCACGTCGGCGACCGGACCGGCCTGGAGCTGATCCGCACCCTGCAGCAGAAGATCGTCTCGCTGCAGCAGGAGGACTTCCGCGAGACCGGGGACTACGAGGCCAACCTCAAGGTGTACGGCGAGTGCACCGTCACGGAGCTGCTGAAGGACGGGGACGCGATCTCCGGTGCGTTCGGCTACTGGCGCGAGTCCGGCCGGTTCATCCTGTTCGACGCACCGGCCGTGGTCCTGGCCACCGGCGGCGTCGGCAAGTCGTTCAAAGTCACCTCGAACTCGTGGGAGTACACCGGTGACGGGCACGCGCTGGGAATGCGGGCCGGCGCGACGCTGATCAACATGGAGTTCATCCAGTTCCACCCGACCGGCATGGTCTGGCCGCCGTCGGTGAAGGGCATCCTGGTCACCGAGTCGGTCCGCGGTGACGGCGGGGTGCTGAAGAACTCCGAGGGCAAGCGGTTCATGTTCGAGTACGTGCCGGACGTGTTCCGGGCGCAGTACGCGGAGACCGAGGAAGAGGCCGACCGCTGGTACAAGGACCCGGACAACAACCGCCGTCCCCCGGAGCTGCTCCCGCGCGACGAGGTGGCCCGGGCGATCAACTCCGAGGTGAAGGCCGGCCGCGGTACGCCGCACGGTGGGGTCTTCCTGGACGTGTCGTCGCGGCTCCCGGCCGAGGAGATCACCCGCCGGCTGCCGTCGATGTACCACCAGTTCAAGGAACTCGCGGACGTCGACATCACCGCCGAGCCGATGGAGGTCGGCCCGACCTGCCACTACGTGATGGGCGGCGTCGAGGTCGACCCGGAC
>NZ_SMKR01000187.1 GCF_004348725.1 Kribbella turkmenica | reverse complement strand
GTTAAATGCGTATAAGAGACAGTACCAGAATCTCGGCATCCTTCACCAGGAAGACGCCACGACCTGTCCGGGGTTGCATCTTGTTGCGGTCCGGCCCGAGTGCTTTGCTGATCGTGGGGGTGCGGTGACGACGTGCGAGGTGCCCGCGATCGCCGCAAGGGACGATGAGCGATGGATCGAGTACGCCGTACCTCGTGGTCGAGACCGGATCGCACGAAGGGCGGCGGATCAAGCTGACCGGCGCCCACCTGACGATCGGCCGGTTGCCGAGCTGCGACGTACGGTTCGAGGACCCGTACCTGAGCCGCACGCACGCGGCGCTGTGGCAGCGGGGCGGTGTGGACTACGTCGAGGACCTGGGCTCGGCCGGCGGCACCTTCGTGAACGGGGAGGCGATCACGGCCCCGCGGCGGCTGTACCCGGGCGACCGTGTCACGCTCGCAGACCTGCAGCTTCGCTACAGCACGAGCGAGGACGCGCCGACCGCGGTCCGCTACGACATCGGCGATCAGCGAGCGCAGACGATCAACAATGTCGGGCGGGACCAGTACGTCCAGCAGGTCATCCAGCAGCGCGAGAACTTCTTCCGCGAGATCGCCGCGACGAAGACGAAGGCCCGGGGGCTGATCTGGGCCGGTGTCGTGGTGTTCCTGGCCGGACTCGCCATCGCCGTCGTCGGTTGGTACACGTACTTCGGTCAGATCGTGGACTTCTCGTCTGCATCCGGCATGCCCACCCAGGACGACTTCAGCGGCTTCCTGGTGTTCGCGCTCGGCGGCCTGGTCAACCTGATCGGTGTACTGCTGATCATCGCCGGAACCGTGCTGCACATCGTCGCCACCGCGCGCCGTCGGCGGGTCGACCGGGAACTACCGCCACCCCAGCTCATGAGATGAGTCGAGATGACCTTCAACATCGGCAACCAGAACGCTGCCAATATCAACAACGTCGGCCGCGATCAGCACATCACCGGAGGCCAGACCGGCATCGTGGTGACGCCGGAGCAGGCCCGGCAGGCGCTCGCCGACCTGCGCGCCGGCGTCAAGGCCACGCGGCTCGACCCGATGACCTCAGTAGCGGCGGAGACGGAACTCCGCGACGTCGAGGCCGGCCTGCGCCAGCCGGAGCCGGATCGGGCCCGGATCGCGCCGAGGCTCGAGCGGCTGACCCGCATCCTCCTCGCCACGGGCTCCCTGGCCTCGGCCGGATCGGCTCTCGTCGGGCCCCTCCGCACGCTCGCGCAGTGGCTGGGAGCTCTCGGAGAGCCGATCCTCGGTCTGCTGCCGATCCTGATCTGACTACCGGGCGCTCCGCAGGGAGGTGTCCAGCCCTGACGGCGTGCCGCCGGGGATCACTTGCTAGCGACGTGCTGACCGT
Source organism: Kribbella turkmenica (assembly GCF_004348725.1). Classification (GTDB taxonomy): domain Bacteria; phylum Actinomycetota; class Actinomycetes; order Propionibacteriales; family Kribbellaceae; genus Kribbella; species Kribbella turkmenica. The sequence continues at coordinate 12,403 of NZ_SMKR01000187.1, read as the reverse complement.
CGTCGGGCTGTCCCTGGCAGCACTCTGTCAAGCCTGTTGCCGGGTGGGTCGCTGGGGGCGCAGTGTGGAACGAGCCGGTGGCGTCACCGGGACGCCACCCCGAACGTGAAGGGGGTGGTGGATCGTGTACGCGCGTTCCACCACGATCATGGGCAACCCCGAGGCGATCGACGACGGCATCGCACAGGTGCGGAACGAGGCGATGCCGGAGGTTCAACAGATCCAGGGTTGTGTGGGTCTGTCGATGCTCGTCGACCGGACCACTGGGCTGTCCATCACGACCAGTGCATGGGAGTCCGTGGAGGCGATGCACGCCTCGGGTGATCAGGTGACTCCTGTCCGGGAACGTGTCGCTCAGTTGATGGGCGGTAGTCCCCGGGTCGAGGAGTGGGAGATCGTCCATCTGCATCGCGACCACCGGTCTGCGGACGGCGCTTGCGTGCGCGTGACCTGGGCGCAAGTTGCGTGGACTGACGTCGATCGCCTGATCGACGTCTACAAGCTGACGGCGCTCCCGGCGTTGGAGGAGCTGCCGGGGTTCTGCAGTGCCAGCTTGTTCGTCGATCGCGCCACGGGCAGGTCTGTGTCGTCGGTGACGTTCGACAGTGTCGATGCGATGCGCCGCGGCAGCGAAGCACAGACGGAGATCCGGGCCCGGACGATTCAGGAGACTCATGCCGAGCTTCTCGACGTCCAGGAGTTCGAGCTCGCCCTGGCGCACCTACGAGTACCCGAACTGGTCTGAGCCGACACACCGACTGTCCGGGCCGGGCGCCGGCTCGGACAGTCCGTGGCCGACGCAGTGGCAGCCGATTTGTGAAGTAGACACCCACGAACGCACATTCAGCCTTGATGCCGATCCCCGCTTCAAGGTCCGACGCGACTACGGCTACCAGCTGCCGGAGCCGGTGCCCGAGAACCAGCTGATGAGGACATAAGGCCTCGCGGTGTCACACGCGGCCCTCGACTTCGCGCCAGAAGGCGTCGACGCGAGCGTTGAACTCCTCCGGAACTTCCTGGAAGGGCTGATGGGCCTCCGCGGGAAGGACCTCGAACCGGGCGTTCGGGATCGTTTCGGCGACGGCGCGTCCATAGCGTGGAGGCGTCGTGATGTCCTGCCCCCCGGCGAGCACGAGCGTCGGCGCGACGATGTTCCGCAGGCGGTCGGCGGTCTCGTGGGCGAGGAACGCGTCAATCGTGCGCTGGATCGTCTCTGGCGACGACTTGTACGGGAAGGCGAGTGTCTCGTCGATGATCTGCGCCACCGTGCCGTCCGCGTGTGCGCGGTAGGTGTAGATCCACACGAAGAACGCCTCGAGGAAGGCGCGCTCGCCAGGCGCCGCCACCGCCATCCAGCGCCAGGAGTCGACCACCGAGCGGAAGTAGGTGTCGATGGCCGACCAGGTGCTGACGAGCACGAGGCTTCGCACGAGCTCTGGGTGGCGGAGCGCCAGCTCCTGGGCGATGACGCTACCCCCTGAGAAGCCGGCGACGTGGGCTGCCGGGATCTCGAGGTGGCGCATGACTGCGGCGGCGTCGTCGGCCATCGTGGCCACCGTCAGAGGGCCGTCTGGAAGCGGCGTGCGTCCTACGCCGCGGTTGTCGAAGGCGGTGAGGCGATAGCGGTCGCCCAGCCCGTCGAGCTGGAACTGCCAGGCTTCGGCGGGGTCGCCGAGCCCGGCGATCAGCAGCACGTCGGGCCCTTGTCCCTTGCGCTCGATCCAGAGTGCGGGTTCGCTGGTGTGGGTGGGTGCGGTCGCGGTCATGTGCGATGTTCCTTTCGCGTTGTGCTCCTGTTTGCCTGTACTTGCTGGATCGTGTCGCCGCCGGCCGTGGCCGCCGGAGTCGTTCGGATCGCCTGGTGCGTGTGGAAGAGGCCGAGCGGGTCCCATTCGGCCTTCACCGCAGTCAAGCGCTCAGTGCTCTTCCCGTACGCCGCGGCCATCCGTGCGATGCCCTCGTCGCCGAGGAAGTTCGGGTACGTCGCCCCCGTGGACCACGGGCGCACGTCGCTGCGAAAGGTGCGGGCGAGCGCGCGGTTGCGCTCGTCGGCGGCTGGGCTCTCCCAGAGCAGCAGCGGATGCACGATGAACCGCGCCTCCCGCCCGGCGAGCGGCGAGTGCTCGGGGCCGAACCGGCGGACCGCGCCGCCCCAGGCGACGATGAACAGCTGCGACGGGCCGGCCGGCAGCTCTCGCGCCCGGCGAACGAGGGCGTCGATCGCCGCCTCGGGCAGGTCGACGACGTTCTCGGCCGTCCAGTAGTTCCGATAGCCGGGCGGATCGTCGACCGAACACTGGAAGTCCGCGTAGCTCGTCGGGCCGAAGAAGTCCGCCCTAGGGCCGAGCGCCCGGATGGGTGCGAGCGCACGCTCACCGTCGGCGACGCTACCGGCCCACATACCGAGTACCGCTACCACCGGGCGGCCCCGGAGCTCAGCCGGCACGTCGTCGTCATCGTCGGGTGCGGTGGTGAACGCACAGGCGAGCGAGAGTTCGTCGGGCGCCTCGTTCATGACATCTCGGAACGCGCGGAGCACCTCAGGCCCCCGGTCGGCGCCGAACAGTGCCATGCCGCCGAAGACCTCGGGTCCCAGGGGGTGCAGCTTGAGCTCGAGTGCCGTCACGACGCCGAAGCTCCCGCCGCCACCGCGCAGGGCCCACAGCAGTTCGGGGTTCTCATGCTCGGACGCGCGCACGATCCGCCCGTCCCAGGTGACCAGATCAGCACCGACCAGGTTGTCGCACGCCAGGCCATGCTTGCGCTCGAGCCAACCCGAACCGCCGCCGAGTGTCAGGCCGGCCACCCCGGTGGTCGACACGCGTCCGCCCGTCGTCGCAAGGCCGTGGGCCTGGGTCGCGCGGTCCACGTCGGCCCAGATGGCCCCGCCGCCGACGCGCACGATCTGCCGATCCGCGTCGACATCGATATCCGCCATGCCGCGGACGTCGAGCACCACGCCGCCGTCGGACAGTGACAGGCCGGCGACGGAATGCCCGCCGGCGCGCACGGCGATCGGCAGTGCGTGGTCGCGGGCGAACGCCAGAGACACCACGACGTCTTCGACGGCGATGCACTCGACCACCAGGCGCGGCCGGCGCACGATCATCGTGTTGAAGAGGGTGCAGGTGTCCTCGTAGTACGCGTCGCCCGGCTCATGTACGGCGCCCAGGAGGCGGAAGCGGAGTTCGTCGACGCCGGATGTGAACGTGATGTGAGACATGCCGCGAGTCTGGCCCGGGAGCGGTGGCCGCGACATCACCCGAATCGGCCACTCTGCGGGATGGCCCGAACGCGCCGGCGCCGGTCAGAGCAGGCCGTGGCGGGTGGCGTGCGATACCGCGGCCGCCCGTGAGGGCACCCGGAGCTTCGTCCGGATGTTGGCGACGTGCCGATGCACCGTGTGCGGGCTGAGGAACAGCCGCTCGGCGATCTGGGCGTCGCTCAGCCCCTTCGCGACGAGCCGCAGAATGTCGGCCTCCCGGGGGCTGAGCTCGTCGGTCGCGGGCGGACGGCGGTCCCCTCGAGCGCTGAGCAGTGCGAATGCATCGCGCCCGGCGCGCGACTCCGCATCTGCGCGGTCGTTGTGGCCAAGGGCCTCGAGCGCCGTGGCCAGCAGCATCCGCGCCTCGGCCGCCTCGTACGGCGCGGAGCACGCGCTGAAGAGATCGGCTGCGTCCTCGGCGGCTTGCCGAGCGCCATCGTGGTCGCCGGCCGCCGACAGGACGTGTGCACGCACGAGGCGGCCACGCCCTCGCATGTACGGCGTACCGAGCCGCGCGGCCTGGCGTTCGACGAGGTCGGCCGCCGCGCCCGCGGCGTTCGCATCGCCCGCCACGGCGCGAGCGCGCGCGAGGAGAGCGAGCGCGGGGAAGCGGTCGAGGACACTCGCGTCGCCGAGGCGCCGTAGGACGCGGTCGGCCGCGTCCGCCGCCGCCGTCGGGTCGCCGCCTGCGAGGTCCAGCTCGCCCAGGGCGACGATGGCGTGTGGCAGGGGTAGCGCTGCCTCGAAGAGCGTTCGCGCTTCCGCGAGATCGCCCTGCCGCGCCCGCAGGCGGCCGAGCCGCACAGCGGTCGGCGCCGCGAGTGCGGGCCGCGAAGCGCGTAGGTCCTCCATCGCGCTGACCAGTTCCTGCTCAGCTGACGGCCAATCGCCGCCGGTCGCCAGCACCTCGCCGTATGCGGTTCGGCACACGCCGAAGAAGTTTCGTGCTTGCCAGGTCGCCGACCAGGTGTGCAGGGCGCGGCACCACTGCGCGGCGCGCCCGAAGTCGCCGACGTTCGCACAGGCGGAGACCGTGTGACATAGCGCCCAGCCTGGGGCGGCCGTCTCGGAGAAGTCCTCGCCGACCGCCAGCGCCGCAGATTCCTCGAGCTGTCGCACGCCATCCTCGATCTGACCCGAGGCGACCAGCGCGCTGCCGAGGACTGCGAGCGCAACTACCTCAACTCCGACGTCCGGGATGCTACGGGCGATGCTGAGCGCTTCGCGCGCGCCCCGCTCGGCGCTCTCCGGGTCGGACTTGGCCAGAAGCGCGATATCGGCCTCGAGCACAGTGATGTAGCCACGCTCGGCGCATTGCTCGTGGTCGCCCACGAGCGCCCGGCCGCGCCGGAGCCAGGCCGAGGCGATCGCGTCATCGCCGCGGAAGTCAAGGTGGTCGGAGGCGAGCCACATCGCCATCCGGGCCGCTCCGCGCCCGTCACCGGCATCACGGTAACCGCGGTACGCGCGCTCGCGCGCTGCCAATGTCGCCTGCTCGTCGCCCTGCCACCACGCCGCGCGGCTCAGGCCTTCCCACGCCTCGGGAACCTCGTCGTCGGCGACCGCCGCCTCGAACTGCACCCGCGCCTGGGCCCACGCCCCGCGCGCGAGCGCCGCGCCACCGGCGGCGACCCAGTCATCCGCCGTCTCGATTCCAGTGGTCATCGCGCAACACCCCCACTGCGTAGGGTATTTCATGGTGCACCGATCGTCCCGATAGCTGGGGCCTTCGACGTTGACGACGCCCTGGCTCTCGTTGACTTCGAAGGCGATGAAGCAGCCGTCCGGGCTGTTTTCGGGGGCGGTAGTGCAGATCCCCGGGTGGACCTGGGCCGATGACCGCCTGCAGCAACCAGAGTGGGCTGACAGATCGGCAGAAGGGCAGTTACCTGGCGGTGTGAAATCCGCATGGGCGCGCCGTCGTACGCGAACTCGGCTTGGTCAGGTGGTACGAACGCCGCCCGTGGCATGCTGCGTTCGCGTCGAGTACCGGTGGCTCGTCCACGCCGGCCAGCCGAGCCGCCGTCTGGAGCCTTCGGCCAGATCGGTGCCAGGCAGATCGTTCCTCGATGGCACAGCTCGACTCTCGGACGACGGAGCCGGGGCAGTTCCAGGGGCCCCGGCTCCGCCGGCGTCGTCAGACGCCGGGTGCTACTAGTCCATCGTCTGCGGGTTCAAGTGGTCCACGATCCCGCCCTTACCGGCCTTCTCGATGATGGTGCGGAACACCACCATGCCCCTCGCGGAGTCCGGCGCGTGCACACCGTCGGAAGCGTAGACGGGAATCCCGGGCCCGCCTTGGAACAGCGGGCCGGTGTAGGGGTAGGCCGACCAGTTGTCCGAGCCTTGTGGGCCGGGCCCCGCGATGTCGTAGTACGCGATCTCCTTCAGCCTTGTCGGCTTGCTGAAGTCGATCACGTCGACTCCGCCCGTGTACCAGGCATTGACCAGCAGGTCCCGCTGGATACCCATGACCGCCATGCCCATGTGGGCCGAGCAATACGCGGTCGGTGCGGGGTCGGGCCGCAGATCGCCGACCTGGAACTCGCTCAGGAAGGCCCCGGTTGCGAGATCCGAGAAGAACATCTTCCCGGTCTTGTGCACTCCCGCCGGGTGCCAGGGCCGCGCCGCCCAAGACGTCATCGGCGGGCAGCCACTGCCGAAGGACTCGTCGACCCAGTTCACGACCGTCGCGTCGTTGTTGAACATCGCCGAGTGGAAGAAGTCGATCGCTCCCGGGATGTTCCCGGTGCCGCCCGAGCTGACCTCGTCGTCGGCGATCAGGGTCGGGTTGGCAGTGTCGGGGATGCCGTTGTCATCGATGTTCCACACCTGACCCTGCTCGGCGCATGCTGCCGCGCCCTGACGGGTGTCGACGTGGACGACGATGTCGTGGCAGGCCACCGCGGCGGGCTCGAACGGACCCGGGCACGGCTGGCCGGGACCGGTCAGCGATCGCTCGCACCAGTCGTTGATCCCGTCCGGGTCACCGGGGTAGCTGATCGCCGGCTGGACCGGCAGCTCGTTGGCCGCCGACGGATCGTCGAGCGGCACCTCGACGACCTGGATCACGCCGTGCAGCGGGCTGGCCGGGCTTCCCGGATCCTCGTCGTACGGGTTCGCCGTGTTGAGGTACTCGGTATCACCGCACGTCGGTCCTGCTCGCAGGGGGTACGACGACACGTAGACGAGCAACTTGTTGGTCTCGTCCAGCTCGCCGGGCCACAGCGTGATGGTGTGCGCACCGCAGTCGGTATACACCGCTTCGACCTGGTTGATTTCGGCGAAGGGGTCGGCGGGGTCGTCGCTCATCTCGAAGACCCGGACTCCCTCCCAGCCGGTCGGGTCACCGTGTTCCGCCGTCCGGGGGGCTCCGCACTCGGGCGCCGCCATGGTGCGGTCCACGGCCAACAGCAGCAGGTCGGCGATGCCGTTCCCGTTGCGGTCCCAGACGATGGGGTCGTTCTGGAGTCCGTCGCAGCTGAAGTCCTTCAGCAGGCGTGGACCGGCGGGATCTGAGATGTCGAAGATACGGAAGCCTCCTACCGCGCGGTCATTGCGGTAGTAGCCGATGAACGCGTGATCACCCCAGAACGCGAGATCGGAGTTGATCGCCGAGTTCGGGGACGTGAACAGGAGTTCCATCCTCTTGTGCTGGTCGGCGTTGTGCGACGCCGTTGCCGGGGCGGGCAGCACTCCGAGCGCGAGGACCGTTGCGAACAGAAGTGCTGGAAAGGTTCTCCTCATGCCACACCTCCAGTGGTGAGCTTGGTGAGAAGGGAAATATCGGCGCCAGCGGCATCAGCCGCTCGGCCGCACGATCTCGAACACCTTTCCGGTGTTGCCGGTGGGTCCGGTGTTCTTGGTGACCAGGACAGAGACCTCGCCCGAGGAGTCCTGGCCGAAACCGAGCAAGTAGTGCTCGATCCGCCCGGAGGGGTTGTTCCCACAGGTTCCGCACGGCGTCGCCGGCGAACAGTTCATGGCCGCCGCCCCTGTCGAAGGACATCTGGTAGGGGTTGCGGAACCGTAGGCGAAGATCTCGTCGCAGCCGTCTGCACATCCCGGCGTACCGGTGCGGGTTGTCCGGTGGGACGCCGTACGGCGGGCGCGCCGGGGTACATCGAGACGAGCGGTCGCATATCGCACCTCCGGTGAACCGATATGCGCAGAGGCAGACCCCCCGAGCCGCCTGGCCGGTGCGCGCCTACGTCGCGGATGATACGCCGGTCGACGGAAGCTGATAACAGCCTGCGCCGCCTGTTCGACCTGGTCGCGAGCCCGCCCGATCCGCCGCTGATCGCGACTCACACGCCATCTTGGCTACCGCACGAGATGTACCTCTGGATCGATCGGGTTCCTCAAGGGGAACTTCAACCTGCGGGATGCCCTCACACTCGCCGTCGGTAGCCCGGAGTAGTCGTCTCCGGGCCGGGATTTCCCGTTCGCCTGTCTCGGTCTCGGCGCCAGGCAGAACTGTCGGCGAAGATCTGAGGGACGAAGAAGAGATGCGATGCCGTGTGGTCTTGTCGCTCGGCTGGTGGCGATCTAGGCTGCGAGAGCCGAGTGGCAGGGGCCGCGGTGTTGGTCGTGCCCAGTTACGTCGTACCCCGGATCGCTTTGCGGGCCTTGCAGCGCGGATCGATCGAGGCAGGAGAGGTGCCTCATGGAGCGATTGCGTGCGTCAGCGTCACGGCGCGTACGGTCTGCGCATCACCAGGTGGATCGCGCTCTTCCCCGCATCGGGGAACCTGTGGGACCAGCAGAACGCCGACGCCGTACCCCGGGCGGCCATCGGATTCGATCGCCAGAGCCTGCTGTTCGGCAGCGGCTTCTGCGTCGGCACCGACATCGAGACCGGCCGGAACGGCGAGCTGTCGTAGGTCGCTCCCGACCGGCACGATCTGCGAGATCTGCAGGGAGTGAAGGATCGACTGCCGGCACCACCCCGGTTCCACGGGATCCGGGGCGGTGGTCTCCCGCAGACCAAGCCTCAGTCTGCGCTCGTCGAACAGGTCCGAACCGGCAGGGGCGAGGGATCATTCGGGCGCGTGCGAGGCAGCTGGAACTGATCGAAGGTGGCAAAGACGCCACCCGGAGGTGAGGAACGTGCGCACGTCATCCCGTGCGTCAGTGGCGGCAACCGCGTTGCTGACGGCAACCGCCCTTGCGTTTGCGGCAGGGCCGGCTGGCTTCGCAGCCAGTTCCGACGCACAAGAGGCCGTACCCAGCGGCGGCATCAAGGGGGACCATCAACCCGTCAAGGAGAAGGACAACAGGCAGGGCGTGGTGGCGCCGACCGCCAGCCAGCGAGCCCGTGTCGCCGCACTGGGCGCGCGGGCGCGCTGGAACCGTCTGGGCACACCGGCTGTGCTGGCCAAGACCGGGGCGCCGTTAGCCACCGGCCTCGGTGCAGACCCGGTCCAGGCGGCCAAGGCATACGTGGCGGCCAACCGCGATCTGCTCGGTCTCACGCAGCGCGCAACGGACGCCCTCGAGGTTCTCACCGTCGCGCCCGTCGGCAGCGGTGCGGCGGTCGTGTTCCGGCAACAGTTCGGCGACCTCGTCGCCGGTCGCGACGGCCTGCTGTCGGTGGGCGTGCGTGACGGCAAGGTGTGGTATCTGAGTTCGTCGCTTGCCCGCGACGCCGCTGCACCGCGGCAGGCAACTCTGTCCGCGGCCGAGGCCGAGCGCATTGCAACCGCCGATGCGGGTGTCTCGGACGCGACGATCATGGGAACCCGTTCGATCGCGGTTCCCACGCCGGGCCGGGGTGCGCGCGCCGCGTACCAAGTCACCTTCGGTTCTGAGCTCCAAGGCGCCGAGCCAGTCGCGTTCACCACCTACGTCGACGCCAGGGACGGCAGCGTCCTCGTTAGGGAGAGCCTCGTCGACTCCGACAGCGACAACCCAGAGTGGGAGGTCTTCCCCCACACACCGCCGACCGACTATTCATCGGTCGACACCAGACAGCGCTGGTGCTTCACCGCCGGGCCGGGCTGTGACGAGATCGTCGGTACATCCGCATCACCAATCGCCTGGGACATCGGGCCCAACCGAAAGCCGAGCGAGACCACGGACGGCAACAACGCCTTGGCTGTTCACAACTGGTTCGAAAACAATCCGTTCAAGGTCGGGCATGAGATGGCGACGCCGAGCCCGACGCGTGAGTACGTCTATCCATGGACGAACCAGTGGCTCAGGGAGAGGTGTTCGCCAGCTGTCTTCGAGACGGCCGCGCGCAACGACATCGATGCCGCCCGGGCGAACCTCTTCGCGATGCACAACCGCATGCATGACTGGTCCTACCACCTAGGCTTCACGGAGACCACGTTCAACCTGCAGGACGACAACTTCAAGCTGGGCGGCAAGGCGAATGATCCCGAGCGGGGCAACGCGCAGGCCGGTGGGGTCACTGGTGGACCGCCGACCTTCACCGCGCGGGACAACGCCAACCAGATCACGCCGCCTGACGGGCATCCGCCGATCACGAACATGTATCTGTGGCAGCCGATCGCGGGCGCCTTCTACGCACCGTGCGTCGACGGCGACTTCGACATGTCGGTCATCGGCCACGAGTACACCCACGCCATCACCAATCGGATGGTCGCCGGCCCGGACATGGGTCTCAGCTCACCCCAAGGCATGAGCGAGAGCTGGTCGGACCTGATGGCGATGGAGTACCTCGCCGAGCACGGCTACGCGCCGGCCGGCATCCGGGCGTTCACGATCGGCGAGTACGTCACGACCGACCCGATCGCCGGTATCCGCAACTACAACATGAGCGACAGCCCACTCAACTACAGCAGCGTCGACTACGACTTCGTCGGGCTGCAGGTCCATGCCTCGGGCGAGCTGTGGAGCGCGGCGAACTTCGACATCCGGTCAGCGATGGTCCAGCGGTACGGCGCCGGAACGCCGGCGGTGCAGAAGTCGTGTGCCAACGGCCAGACTCCGGTGACGTCCTGCCCGGGCAACCGGCGGTGGGCCCAGCTCGTGTTCGACTCGTTCCTCCTCATGGCGAACAGCGCCAACAGCATGGTCGATGCGCGGGAGGCGCTGCTCGGGGCGGACCAGATCCGCTTCGGCGGAGCCAACCAGGACCTCCTCTGGAACGCGTTCGCCAAGCGCGGCCTCGGCGAGGCCGCGTTCAGCAACGGCGCCGGCGACCCCAACCCGAGGCCGGACTTTACCTCGCCGTTCGCGACCGAGGCGACGATCACCTTCCGTCCGGTGGACGAGAACGGGCAGGCCGTATCCGGTGCGAGGCTGTTCGTCGGCGACTACCAGGCCCGGGCGGTCCCGGTGGCCGACACCGACCCCGCGACGCCTGTCACCGACCAGGTGAGCCTGGTGCCGGGTTCGTACATCTTCGTCGCTCAGGCCCCGGGGTTCGGGCATGCGCGACTCGGTGCGAGCTCGTTCGGCCCGGGGCAGGCAAGCGACCTGGTCGCACAGATGCCGCGCAACCTCGCATCGAGCGCAGGCGGCGCCACCGCGAGCGGCGACGGGATCAACCTGGCCAGGGTCGTCGACGACGACGAAGCCACCAACTGGGCTTCGCTGGGCAGCGCACCAGCCGGCAAGCAGATCACCGTCGACCTGACCGGTGACGTCCAAGAGGTAAGGCGCGTCCAGGTCAGCGCGTTGCTGCGGCCGCCGATCGCTACCGACCCCGATGCCGCGACTCAGAGCCGGTTCTCCGCGCTGCGGCAGTTCCGGGTGCTGGCGTGCACGGCGGGTGGCGCGGTCACCTGCTCTGACCCGGCACAGTTCCAGGTCGTCTTCACCAGTCCAGCTGACGCGTTCCCGTCGATCGCGCCACGGCCGCGGGCGCCGGAGCTGACGATCAGGTCCTTCGACATACCGGACGTCACGGCGACGCACCTGCGGCTTGAGGTGCTGACCAACCAGTGCACAGGCGCGCCGGACTACGCAGGCGAGCAGGACGCCGACCCACGGGCGAATACAGACTGCACAACCGCCAGCCCGCAGGCACGCAACGTGCGAGTGGCCGAGTTCCAGGCATTCGCGCAGTAGGAGGAGGCACATAGGCGTGAAGGGCACCTTCACTCGGCAGGTCCGCGCGAGGTGCCCTTCACCTGCGACCTCGGTGAAACGGCTCGTCTTCTGGCTACGCCGCGCGCCACACGATGCGGTCTGGCGTAGCCGGAAATGTGCGGCTGACGACCCACCAGTGGCCGGCCACGTATGCCGGCCGTCCGGATCAGCTCGGAGACGCTGTTGCCGATCAGTGCCGCGGCTGGAGCCGACGAATTGCGGTCTAGTTCTTGGTGGCTTGAGATCCGACGATGACGTTGTCTACGTGGACTCCCGTGAATTCGCCGCAGGCCGGTGTGAGGGCGGAGCACGCGAGGTCGGAAGTGAACTGGAACCTGACGCGGATCTGACCTGCGGGTGAGGTGAAGCCGAGGGTGACTTGTTGCCAGCTTGGGTATCCGGTGTTCCGGCCGCTGAATGTGGCGATCGGTTCCCAGGTCGTGCCGTCGGCACTCCATTGTGCCGACATGGTGTCGAAGCCTTGCTCGGTGTCAGTCTTGAGCTGGAATGCCAGCACAGCGGGACCGGCCGGAGCCGTGATCAGCGGCGACTCCAGGGTGGCGTCGGCGTTGTCGACGTACTGCGTGGGTCCGGCCATCGCGAAGGCGGTGCCGTTCGGGTCGTCCGTACCGTCGGTGCCGGCGCCGGGTGCCGAGCGTGTCCAGGTGGGTGTTCCGCCCGTGGTCCAGTCCTGGTTGCCGCTTTCGAAGTCGAACGCGGCATATGGTGTGCCGAGCTCGGGCGTGAGCTCGGGTTCGGGTCTGAGCTTTGCGCCGAGCGTGGTGGCGCCTTCGATTGCGACTGCGGGACCCTTTCGATCCGGGTTCGTGGTCGATGGCGAGGTCGTGGTGGAGTCGAGGAAGGACACGGCGACCCGGCCGTCGTCGAAGATCGCGACCGAAGCGAAGTCGAACCGTACGTCGTTGCCGACGCCGCCGGTGGCGTCCACGTCGCCGAGCCCGACCTGGTAGGCGCGGGTCAGCCGCGGCTGGGCCCGGGTGATGTCCAGCTTGTAAGCGAGGTCGCGGTCGGCAGTGGGCCCTTGGGCGCGGACTGCGACGGCGGCCACGCCGGCGG
>NZ_SMKR01000186.1 GCF_004348725.1 Kribbella turkmenica | reverse complement strand
CGTCTGCTCTCCCGCCCCCAACGGCAGCTGACCACCGTCGGCCTCCCAGAAGCACACCCGCCCGTCCCGCGGCGGATCCGCCGGCCGGAAAACCACGCCACATCCAGCCAACTCGTGCAGCCCCGAACCCGCCAACCCCAACGCCCTCCTCGCCAACCGTCCCGACACCGTCCGTCGACATCACCGACCTCAGACCGTGAGCACCTCCGCGTCCGTCGGGCCTGCACCGGGCTGATCGAACTGGGTCCGGTAGAGCTCCTCATAGCGACCGCCCGCGGCGAGCAGCTCCGCGTGCTTGCCTTGCTCGACGATGCGGCCGTCCTCGATCACCAGGATCTGGTCGGCGGCGCGGATGGTGGACAGGCGGTGGGCGATCACGACGGCGGTCCTGCCTTCGAGCGCCTCCGTCAGCGCGGCCTGGACCGCGGCCTCGTTGGTGGAGTCGAGGGCGGCGGTCGCCTCGTCGAGGATGACGACCCGCGGCTGCGCCAGCAGCAGCCGCGCGATCGTCAGCCGCTGACGCTCGCCACCCGACAGCCGGTATCCGCGCTCGCCGACGACCGTGTCCAGCTGATCCGGCAGCGACCGGATCAGCCCGCCCAGCCGCGCCCGCGTCAGCGCGTCCCACAACTCGTCCTCGGACGCCTCGGGCCGGGCCAGCAGCAGGTTCTCCCGGATGCTGTCGTGGAACAGGTGACCGTCCTGGGTGACCATGCCGAGCGTGTCCCGCAGCGACTCCGCGCTCACGTCGCGGACGTCGACGCCGGCCAGTTTCACCGAGCCCGAGTCGACGTCGTACAACCGGGGGATGAGCTGGGCGATCGTCGACTTGCCGGCGCCGGACGAGCCGACCAGCGCGACCATCTGCCCGGGCTCGGCGCGGAACGACAGGTCGTGCAGCACCTCGACACCGCCGCGGGTGTCGAGCTTCGCGACCTCCTCCAGCGACGCCAGCGAGACCTTGTCCGCCGACGGGTAGGCGAAGTGGACGTGCGAGAACTCGACCGACACCGGGCCCGCAGGCACCGTCCCGGCGTCCGGCTCGTCCTTGATCAGCGGCTCCAGGTCGAGCACCTCGAAGACCCGCTCGAAGCTGACCAGCGCCGTCATCACCTCCAGCCGCGCACTCGCCAGCGCGGTCAGCGGGGAGTACAGCCGGGTCAGCAGCAACGCCATCGCGACGACGGCACCCGCGTCCAGCTGGTCGCGGAGCGCGTAGAAGCCGCCGAGCCCGTAGACCACGGCCAGTGCCAGCGCCGAGACCAGCGTCAGCGAGGTGACGAACACCCACTGGACCATCGCCGTCCGGACGCCGATGTCCCGCACCCGCCGCGCCCGGATCGCGAACTCCGCCGACTCGCGCGCCGGCCGCCCGAACAGCTTCACCAGGGTCGCGCCCGGCGCCGAGAAGCGCTCGGTCATCTGCGTGCTCATGGTGGCGTTGTAGTTCGCCGCTTCCCGCTCCAGCGCGGCCAGCCGGTTGCCGATCCGCCGCGCCGGCACGACGAAGATCGGCAGGATCACCAGAGCGAGCAGGGTGATCTGCCAGGAGACCCGCAGCATCACGAACAGGGTCAGCAGCAGCATCACCAGGTTGCTGACCACGCCCGACAGCGTGTCGCTGAAGGCCCGCTGGGCGCCGATGACGTCGTTGTTGAGCCGGGAGACCAGCGCGCCGGTCCTGGTCCGGGTGAAGAACGCGATCGGCATCCGCTGGATGTGGTCGAACACCGCCGTTCGAAGATCGAGGATCAGGCCTTCACCGATGCGTGCCGACAGCCAGCGGGTCATCAGCCCGAGCCCGGCCTCCGCGACGGCGATGACCGCGATCAGCACCGCGAGCCGCAGTACCGTGCCGAACGGCTGGCCGCCGACGATCGCGTTGACCACCCGCCCGGCCAGCACCGGTGTCGCCACCGCGAGGACCGCGGCCCCGACGCTGAGCGCCAGGAACGCGATCAGGGCTCGCCGGTGCGGGCGCGCGAACGCCAGGATGCGCTTCAGCGTCGCCTTCGAGAAGGGCCGCTTCTCGTCCTGTCTGTGCATCGCGTGGTACATCGACGTCCACGCGGTCATTTCCATACTCACGGTGGGACTCCGGCAGCTCGGTGGTCGGAAGGGAAGAGACGATGATCCCGTGGACCACCGACAGTTTTCGACGGTAGAACCTCAACAGTCCTTGAGGTCAACGCATCCCTGACTGGGTACACTGTACGAAGAAACCGGACCACCTAGCCGCCCCGGAAGAGCCGCGCACATGAATCAGGACTACACCGGCAGCGGCGACCCGGCGAAGAGCCTCGAGCTGCTCTGGCGCCGGCGTCCGCAGCCGACCCGCGGCCCCAAGCCGGGGCTCAGCGTCGAGGGCATCGTCGAGGCGGCGCTGCGGATCGCCGACGCCGAGGGGGTCGCCGGGATGTCCATGCGCCGGGTGGCCGACGGGCTCGGCGTCGGCGCGATGACGCTGTACCGCTACGTCCCGGGCAAGGGTGAGCTGCTCGACGTCATGCTCGACACCGTGTACGGCGAGCTGCCGCGACGTGCGGTCGACGGCGGCTGGCGGGCCCGGCTCGACGAGGTCGCCCGGCAGAACCGAGAGCTGTACCTGCGTCATCCGTGGATGCTCCAGGTCGCGGTCAGCCGGCCACCGCTCGGTCCGCGGGTGATGGCGAAGTACGAGTACGAGCTGGCCGCGGTCGAGGGGACCGGCCTGACCGACCTCGAGATGGACGCGACTGTCGCGCTGGTGAACGGCTACGTGCACGGCGCCGTCCGGACCGCGGTGGAGGCGCGGCAGGTGGTCCAGCGGTCGGGCATCAGCGACAAGGAGTGGTGGCTGGCCCACGTCCCGCACCTCGACCGGATCAGCGACGCCCGGAACTTCCCGCTGGCAACTCGGGTCGGTACCGCGGTCGGGAATCAGTTCGATGCTCCCTACGACGCCGATCACGCGTTCGAATACGGTCTGGAACGGCTGCTGGACGGCGTGTCCGCGCTGGTGGAGAACCGGTCGGGCCCGAAACGGTGAACTCATTTGTGAGTGAGTACTCACTCAGTTAACCTCGTCGCATGCCACCCCGTGCCGCCCCACTACCACCCGAAGAACGGCGCGCGGCCATCGTCCGGGCCACGCTGCCGCTGCTGGAGGAGCACGGCACCGAGGTGAGCACCAAGCAGATCGCCGAGGCGGCCGGCGTCGCCGAGGGCACGATCTTCCGCGCCTTCGGCAGCAAGGACGCGCTGATCGAGGCCGCCTTCGCGGCGGCCATGGACACCACCGACCTGATTCGGGCGCTGGAGGGGATCGACCGCTCACTGCCGCTGCGCGAGCGGATGGTCGCCGCGGTCGAGGTCGGCCAGCGGCGGCTGCGCGGAGTCTTCCGGCTGATGGTCGCGCTGCGGCTGCGCAGACCGCCGGACCTGAAGCCCTCACCGCTGGAGGAGGCCCGCCGCAAGCGGGAGTCCGACCTGGCCAACGCGGCGTTCGCCGATCTGCTCCGGCCGGACGCGGACCAGTTGCGCTTCCCGCCCGAGGAGGTCGTCCGCCGGATCGGGCTGATCACCTTTTCCGCCACCCACCCACTGATTTCGGGCGGCCAGGTGCTGTCCGCCGAGGAGATCGTCGACTTCGCCCTCGACGGTGTCCGGCAGCGTGACAGCGAGCGGCCGGCCGCCCAGGAGATCGCCGAGTTCGCCCGCGGCGGTCCCGGTAACCACGACTCTGGGGATGCCTGATGCTAGTTCGCGTCTTGCGTACGCACTTACGTCCGTACGCGGGAAACGTGTCCCTGGTGGTCGTCCTGCAGCTGATCGGGACGATCGCCTCCCTCTACCTGCCCAGCCTGAACGCCGACATCATCGACAACGGCGTGGCCAAGGGTGACACCGGCTACATCATGGAGACCGGCGGCTGGATGCTGGGCGTCAGCCTGGTGCAGATCGTCTGCACGATCGGCGCGGTGTACTACGGCGCCAAGACGGCCGCGCTGTTCGGCCGGGACGTCCGGGCCGCGGTGTTCCACCGGGTCGGCGAGTTCTCCGCCCGGGAGGTGAACCAGTTCGGCGCGCCGACGCTGATCTCCCGCAGCACCAACGACGTCACCCAGATCCAGATGCTGGTGGTCACCACCTGCACACTGCTGGTGGCCGCGCCGATCACCATGGTCGGCGGCGTGGTGATGGCGGTCCGCGAGGACGTCGGCCTGTCCTGGCTGGTGGCCGTCGCCGTGCCGTTGCTGGCGGCCTCGATCGGCCTCATCGCCAGCCGGATGGTCCCGCAGTTCCGCAAGATGCAGACGAACATCGACGGGGTGAACCGGGTGCTGCGCGAGCAGATCACCGGGATCCGGGTGGTCCGGGCCTTCGTCCGCGAGCCGCACGAGATCGAGCGCTTCGGTGAGGCGAACCAGCACCTGACCGACACCGCCACCCGGGCCGGCCGGCTGATGGCGCTGGTGTTCCCGGTGGTCATGCTGATCCTCAACCTGTCCAGCATCGCGGTGCTGTGGTTCGGCGCCTCCCGGGTGGAGAGCGGGACGATGCAGGTCGGTGCGCTGACCGCGTTCCTCAGCTACCTGATCCAGATCCTGTTCTCGGTGATGATGGCGACGTTCGTGATGATCATGGTCCCGCGGGCGTCGGTCTGCGCGGACCGGATCGCGGAGGTGCTCGACACCGAGTCGTCGGTCCGTCCGCCGGTCACGCCGATCCGGGACTTCACCGGCCGCGGGCAGTTGGTGTTCGAGAACGCGTCGTTCCAGTACCCGGGCGCGGCCGAGCCGGTGCTGCGGGACATCAACTTCGTCGGGTCACCCGGGCAGACCACCGCGATCATCGGCAGCACCGGCGCCGGCAAGACGACGCTGCTGTCCCTGGTGCCGCGGCTGTTCGACGCCACCGCGGGCAGGGTGCTCGTCGACGGGGTCGACGTCCGGGAGATCGAGCCGGAGGCACTGTGGGAGCGCATCGGCCTGGTGCCCCAGCGCCCGTACCTGTTCTCCGGCACAGTCGCCGGCAACCTGCGCTACGGCAATCCGGACGCCACCGACGAGGAGTTGTGGGAAGCCCTGGAGATCGCGCAGGGCAAGGACTTCGTCGAGGCGATGCCGGCCGGGCTGGACGCGCCGATCGCCCAAGGCGGCACGAACGTGTCCGGCGGTCAGCGGCAGCGGCTGGCGATCGCCCGGGCGCTCGTCCGCAAACCGGAGATCTACCTGTTCGACGACTCGTTCTCGGCGCTCGACCTGTCCACCGACGCCCGGCTGCGGGCCGCGCTGCGGCCGGTGACCGCCGACGCGTGCGTGGTGATCGTCGCCCAGCGGGTGTCGACCATCGTGGACGCCGACCAGATCGTGGTGATCGAGGACGGCGCGATCGTCGGCAAGGGCAGGCACGACGAGCTGCTCGAAAGCTGCCCGACGTACGTCGAGATCGTCGAGTCCCAGCGGTCCGCGGAGGAGGCAGCGTGAACGAGGAACAGAAGACGACGCCCGCCTCGGCGAACGGACAGGCTCCTGCCGGAGGTGGCGCGCCGGCCACGGTGAAGGCGACCGAGCGGCCGACGACCGGGCGCGCGTTCGGCCCGCCCGGCGGGATCCCGGGGGACAAGTCGATGAACTTCGTGCCGTCGGCGAAGCGGCTGCTCCGCCGGCTGCGCCCGCACCGGACCCAGGTGTTCGGGGTGATCGTGCTCGCCATCTTCAGCGTCGGGCTGTCGGTGCTCGGGCCGAAGATCCTCGGCCGGGCGACCGATATCATCTTCGCCGGTGCGATCGGCAAGCAGCTGCCCGGCGGCCTGAGCAAGGAGCAGGTGATCGAGCAGACCCGGGCCGCCGGCAACGGACGGCTGGCCGACCTGCTGCAGGGCATCGACCTGATCCCGGGCGTCGGTATCGACTTCGATGCCCTGCGCAACGTCCTGCTGCTGGTCCTCGGCCTGTACACCGGGGCGTTCCTGCTCTCCTGGATGCAGGGCTACATCCTGAACGGCGTGGTCCAGCAGACCGTCTTCGAGCTGCGCTCCGAGGTCGAGGACAAGCTGAACCGGCTCCCGCTGAGCTACTTCGACGGTGCCCCGCGCGGTGAGCTGCTCAGCCGGGTGACGAACGACATCGACAACATTTCGACCAGCCTGCAGCAGACGCTCAGCCAGCTGCTCACCTCGCTGCTGACGGTGATCGGCGTGGTCACGATGATGTTCGTGATCTCGCCGCTGCTGGCGCTGATCGCACTCGTCACGATCCCGGTCTCGATGATCCTGACGGCGGCGATCGCGAAGCGTTCACAGACCCGGTTCGTCGCCCAGTGGCGACACACCGGCGCGCTGAACGGGCAGATCGAGGAGGCGTTCACCGGGCACGAGCTGGTGAAGGTCTTCGGCCGGCGGAAGGAGATCGAGGCGGAGTTCGCGAAGAAGAACGAGGAGCTGTACCAGGCGGCGTTCGGCGCGCAGTTCATCTCGGGCCTGATCATGCCACTGATGATGTTCATCGGGAACGTGAACTACGTGGTGATCGCGGTGGTCGGCGGTCTGCGGGTCGCGTCCGGCACGATCTCGCTCGGTGACGTCCAGGCGTTCATCCAGTACTCGCGCCAGTTCACCCAGCCGCTCACCCAGATCGCCTCGATGGCGAACCTGCTGCAGTCCGGGGTCGCGTCGGCCGAGCGGGTGTTCGAGGTGCTGGACGCCGAGGAGCAGGTGCCGGACGACGAGACGCCGGCGAAGGTGACCGACGCCCGCGGGCGGGTCGAGTTCGAGCACGTGTCCTTCTCCTACGACCCGGACGAGCCGCTGATCACCGACCTGAGCCTGGTCGCCGAGCCGGGGCAGACGGTCGCGATCGTCGGTCCGACCGGGGCCGGCAAGACCACGCTGGTCAACCTGGTCATGCGGTTCTACGAGCTGAACGGTGGCCGGATCACCCTCGACGGGGTCGACATCACCGAGCTGACCCGGCACGACCTGCGGTCGCGGATCGGCATGGTGCTGCAGGACACCTGGCTGTTCGGCGGCACGATCCGGGACAACATCCTGTACGGGAACCTGGCCGCGACCGAGGAGGACATGCTCGCCGCGGCCAAGGCGACGTACGTCGACCGGTTCGTGCACAGCCTGCCGGACGGGTACGACACGGTGATCGACGAGGAGGGCAGCAACGTCAGTGCCGGTGAGAAGCAGTTGCTCACCATCGCCCGGGCGTTCCTGGCCGATCCGCAACTGCTGATCCTGGACGAGGCGACCAGCTCGGTCGACACCCGCACCGAGGTCCTGGTCCAGCGGGCGATGGCCGCGCTGCGGTCCGACCGCACCAGCTTCGTCATCGCCCACCGCCTGTCCACCATCCGCGACGCGGACCTGATCCTGGTGATGGAGAACGGCTCGATCGTCGAGCAGGGCAACCACCAGGATCTGCTCGCGGTGAACGGCGCCTACGCCCGCCTGTACAACGCCCAGTTCAGCGGTGCGGTCGTGGACATCGACGAGGAACAGCCCGCAATCGCCGGAGCGCCCGCCGCAGGAGCAGCAGCCGGATAACCACACACAGGGGGTGCCACCCTGCGACGGGTGGCACCCCCTGGTCTCAGTCCTTCGGGAGGACCAGGTGCGGCTTCAGGGCGAGCAGGACGCCGAGTGTCGTGTAGCCGATCAGGAGGTGGGAACCGCCGACCCAGCGGGACGCCTGGTCGCCGAAGACGATCATCGACGGGACGGTCACCACGGCCCAGCTCTCGGCGACCAGGGGCCACCAGCGCAGGACACCCCGCCAGCGGCCGGCGAAGGCGATCTTCACCGAGATCACGGCCATCCCGAGCATCGACAGCGGCCAGCAGATGTCCAGCGGCACCAGCCAGGCCGCGTCCTGGTGCGGCTCTGGCAGGACGCCGTGGAGCAGCGACCACACACTCGCGATCCCGAGGATCACCGCCTCCACTTTGAGCAGAACGACCGAGCCCAGGCTCAGCCCGGTCGCCCGGGTCCGGAACTGGATCGCCAGCAGGCAGAACACGCCGAGCTGGAACGCGAGTCCGGTCAGGTCTCCGATCCGCTCCGGCACCCCGTCGTTCACAGTGCTGAACGCGAAGATGCTCGCCGCCCACGCCAGCGTTCCCGCGGTCAATCCCAGTCCCAGTCGCCGGGTGGCGTCGTCGGCACGGCCGGTCACGGTGCGCAGCGTCGGCGCTACGTCGGTGCGAGCTCTGGCAGGTGTCGTAGTCATTACGGGTTCCTTCCCTGAGGCTTGTCTCGCAACGACTGTCCGCGGCGGGGCGACCCAGAGGGCAGGTGCTGCCGTCCTTCGCGGTGTCCCGAATCGACTCGGGACAGTCGACCCGCGACGGCGGGACACACTCTGGGTGACAATGCAGCGGTGGGGGAGGACGCACGGAGGGCGTGGGGGCCGGCTGTACTCGGGGCAGCCGCGCTTCTGCTGGTTGCCGCCACGGTGGTGCTGGACGTGCGGAACGGCGCCGGCATCCCGGCCGCGGCCGAACTGGACGAAGGCTGGAGCGCCGGGCTGTCGGGCCTCGCACAACTGGTGCCGGGCCTGCTGCTTGTCCAGCGCCTGCCGCGGCACCCGATCGCCTGGATCCTGACCGGATCGGGCCTGCTGTGGATCGTCGACGGGTTCGCTTCGAGCTGGGCGACGTACGCGATCTACACCTCACCCGGGCTGCCCGGTGCCTCCGCGGCGTACTGGTTCTACTCCCGGTTCGGTGCGTTCCTGCTGCTCGGGTTGCCGCTGCTCATCCTGCTCTTCCCGGACGGGAAGCTGCCCGCTGCGCGGCTCTGGCGCTGGCTGTCGATCATCAGCCTGGCGCTGACCGTGCTGCTCCCACTCCTACTGCTCGTCGCTCCGATCGAGGTGATGCAGCGCTATCACAACGCGTCGCTGCCGCCGGAGATCACCCGGTTGGCGCTCGACCCGTTCAGCATCGACCTGCCGTACGGCGTGTGGGAGCCGCTGCTGCGCGTCGCCTACGCCGCTGTGCTCGGCAGCCTCGTCGTACCGTTCGCCGTGACCGTCCACCGCTACCGGGCGGCGACGCGGGAACGCCGGGCGCAGATCCGCTGGCTGATGTGGGCCGCGCTGATCGACATGGTGGTGCTGATCATCCCGTTCGAGAACCCGCCCGCGGTGCCGGCGATCCTGTTCGGGCTCGCCATCGCGCTGACCTCGGCGGCGATCGTCGTCGCGGTCACCAAGCACCGCCTGTACGACGTCGACCGGTTGCTCTCGGCCACCTTCCTGTACGGCGTCCTCGCGGTGCTCGTGGTCGGGGTCGACCTGGCCGTCTTCGCGGTCGCCGGGGGAGTCCTTGGCGAGCGTGATGCCGCGCTGGTCGCGATCGCCGTGGTCGCGGTGGTCTACGCGCCGCTGCGGAGCCGGCTGTGGCGCTGGGTACGGCGCCTGGTCCGCGGTTCCCGGGACGATCCGTACGCCACGATGTCCACGCTGGCCGCGCGACTCGAGTCGGCCGCGGACCCGGACGAGCAACTCCGGGCGGTGGCCCGTACGCTCGCCGAGGCCTTCCGGCTGCCGTACGTACGCGTCGAGATCGAGCGGCCGGGCGGGCGGCTCGCGATCGTCGAGCACGGGCGCGAGTCGGGCCGGACCCACGCGTTGCCGGTCGGCTATCGCGGCGAGCCCGTCGGCCGGCTGGTGTTCAGCCCTGGTGACGGTACGGCGCTGTCCGAGCGGGACCAGCGGCTCCTCGGTGACCTGGTCCGGCAGGCGGCCGCGGCGGCCCGCGCGAGTGAGCTGAGCTCCGAGTTGCAGCAGGGCCGGAGCCGGCTCGTCGCGGCCCGCGAGGAGGAACGTCGCCGGATCCGCCGGGACCTGCACGACAGTCTGGGCCCGAGCCTGGGCGCGGTCGCCCTCCGGATCGAGACCGCACGCAACCTGGCCAGGTCGTCGCCGGCCGAGTCGGACCGGATGCTCGAGCAGGCGACCACCGAGGTCGCCGCCGCGCTGGCCGACGTACGCCGGCTCGTGCACGACCTGAGGCCGCCGGCGTTGGACGAGCTCGGACTCGTCCGCGCGATCGAGCAGCAGGCGGAGCGGTTCCGGCTCGGCGGGCTGTCGGTGTCGGTCGACGCGGAGCCGCTCGGACCGCTGCCGGCGGGCGTCGAGGTGGCGGCGTACCGGATCGCGTCGGAGGCGCTGACGAACGTCGCCCGGCACGCCGAGGCCGGCCGGTGCGACATCACGCTGACCATGGACGGGACGACGCTCGACCTGTCCGTCAGCGACGACGGGATCGGGATCGGTGCGGAGGTGTCGGCGGGCGTGGGAATGTTGTCGGTGCGCGAGCGAGCCGCCGAGCTCGGAGGAGTCTGCAGTGTCACGTGCCCCGCGGGTGGTGGCACCGTCGTCCGGGTGAGGTTGCCGCTGGACGCCGTACCGGAGGGTGTCCATGGGTGAGACCGTGCGGGTGTTGCTGGCCGACGACCATCCCGTCTACCGCGACGGGCTGGCCGCGTTGCTCGGTTCGCTGGACGGCGTCGAGGTCGTCGGTACGGCGGCCGACGGGGTGGAGGCCGTGGACGGCGCCCGGGAACTGCAGCCCGACGTCGTGGTGATGGACGTGCAGATGCCGCGGCTGGACGGGATCGAGGCGACCCGGGCGATCACCGCGGAGAGTCCGCACATCGGGGTCGTCGTCCTGACCATGGCCGAGGAGGACCAGACCCTGTTCGCGGCGATGCGGGCCGGCGCGCGCGGCTACCTGCTGAAGGGTGCGAACCAGGGCGAGATCGTCCGGGCCATCACCGCGGTCGCCCAGGGCGAGGCGATCTTCGGCCCGGCGATCGCCCGCCGGGTCGCCGAGTTCTTCGCCGCCCCGCCGGTCGCCGGCGCGGGCAGCCCGTTCCCGCAGCTCACCGCCCGCGAGCACGAGATCCTCGCCCTGGTCGCGGCCGGGCGCTCCAACGCCCAGATCGCGTCCGAGCTGTTCCTGTCGCCGAAGACGGTCCGCAACAACGTCTCGAACATCTTCGCCAAGCTCCACGTCGCCGACCGTGCCGAGGCCATCATCCGTGCCCGCGACGCCGGCCTCGGCCGGTAGAGTTGTTGACCGATCGATACAAAACCGGTTAGCGTCGGGTGGTGGCCAGACCCCGGGAGTTCAGCGACGCCGCCGTGATCGACGCGGCGATGGAACTGTTCTGGGAGAAGGGGTACGAGGCGACCACCACGCAGGATCTGTGCGAGCGCACCGGGCTGGGCCGGGGGAGCCTCTACAACGCCTTCGGCAGCAAGCACGCGCTGTACGAGGAGTCGATCAAGCGGTACGCCGAGACGCGCGCGGCACTGCAGTTGCAGGAGTTGGCGCCGTCCGGCGGTTCAGTGCGGGATCGGCTCCGGGACCTGATGATCGCGATGATCGAGCGTGATCTGGAAGATCCCGGTCGGCGTGGGTGCCTCGCGCTGAACGCGGCCGGTGAGACGGCCGGCCGCAGCGGCGAGGTCACGTCGTTGGTGCACCGGCAGTTCAGGGACCTCGAGGAGGCGCTCGCGGCACTGATCGCGGTCGGCCAACGTACGGGTGAGTTGTCGACCTCGCTGTCGCCGCTGCAGGCGGCGCGGATGTTCCAGAGCGCGTACTACGGCCTGCGGGTGCTCGCCAAGGTCACCGACGACCGCAGAGCGCTGCTCGACGTGGTCGACGGGACCGTCGCCGCACTCTGAGATCCGCTCCTGATGGGCCTGTTCCCGGCTAGCAACGTTTTGTACTGAGCGATCAACAATTGAGGAGAGCATGAGAGGCACACTTCCGGCGCTGATGGTCTGCGTCTTCGGCGTCACCACCGGCGAGTTCGTCCTGGCCGGCATCCTGCCCGCGGTCGCGGCCGACCTGGAGGTGTCGATCCCGGCCGCGGGACTGCTGGTGACGGCCTACGCGCTCGGCATGATCGTCGGCGGACCGTTGCTGACCGCAATCACCGCCGGCCGGGCCCGGAAGCCGCTGGTACTCGTGCTGCTCGGAGTCGCGATCGCCGGCAACCTGGTCTCCGCCCTCGCACCCGGGTACGGCGTCCTGTTCGCGGCCCGGATCGTGACCGCACTGGTCACCTCGACCTTCTTCGCCAACGCGGTCGTGATCGTGGTGGCCGGGGCCCGCCCCGGCCGGGCGGCGTCGGCGATCGCGAAGCTTGCCCTAGGCATGAACCTGGCGATGATCCTCGGTGCACCCCTGGGCACCTACCTCGGCGACGCCCACGGCTGGCGCGCGACCTTCCTCGCGATCACCGCGGGCTGCGCCCTCGGGCTGTTGCTGGTCGTCCGTTTCGTACCGGCTGACCGGTCCGGGAGAAGGAGCAGCGCGCTGGCGGAATTCACGGCGTTTCAACAGCATGACCTCCAACTGGCCATCGCGGTCACGGCGGTTGCGAACATCGGGGTGCTCATGGTGTTCACCTACCTTGCGCCGCTGCTGACCGGGGTCGGCTCGTTCGCGGCCGGTGCGGTCGCGCCGATGCTGCTCGTGTACGGCGTCGGTGCGGCCCTCGGCAACCTGGTCGGCGGCCGACTGGCTGATCGCGCGCTACTGCCGGCGCAGATCGTCAGCCTGGCCGTCCTGGTCGCGATCCTCCTGGCGTTCTGGGCATCCACCGGTACGGCGATGACAGCAGCGCTCGTCTTCGCGGCCGGAGCCGTCGGGTTCTCGGTGATTCCGGGCATGCAGAGCCGTGTGATGGCCACGGCGTCCGCGGCTCCGACGCTGGCGATCGCGGTCAACGCGTCGGCGTACCAGGTCGCGGCCGCGATCGCGGGCTGGCTCGGCGGTCGCGTGATCGACGCTTCGGGGCTGCGCGCGATCTACCTGGCCGCGGCACTCACCACGGTCGCTGGAACAGCACTGAGTGCCGCGGCCTGGGTCCGCGAGCGAAACGCCGTGTCCGCGAAGGTCTAGCGGGTGAGGCGCCGTACAGCGAGCTCGGCGAGGAGAGCGGCGGCGTCGGGGAGGACGGAGTCGTCGAAGTGGGCCAGCGGCGAGTGGTTGTCGGCGGCCGCTTGGGGGTCCGGGGTGGCGCAGGCGCTGAGGTTCAGGTAGACGCCGGGGACCTCGTTGAGGACGTAGGACATGTCCTCGGCCCCGCACCTCGGATGCGGGCGTTCACGGAACCGGTCGGGGCCGAAGAGGTCCACGATGACGTCCCGGGCGAACTGGTACTCGTCCGGGTTGTTGACCGTGACCGGGTAGCCGATGTGATAGTTCACCTCGGCTGTCAGCCCGTGCGCGGCGGCCAGCGACTCGATGAGCTGCACGGACGTGCGCTGGATCTTGGTACGGGTCTGCTCGGAGAAGGTCCGGACGGTCGCGTCGAAGAACACGTCGTCCGGGATGATGTTCTCCTTGGTGCCGCCGGCGATCCGGCCGACCGTCAGCACGACGGGGTCGAACACGTCGAACTGGCGCGTCACCATGGTCTGCAGCGCCCCGACCATCTCGCAGGCGACCGGGATCGGGTCCTTGCCGCGGTACGGGATGGACCCGTGCGTTCCGGCGCCGACGACGCGCACGTGCAACTGGTCGGCGGCGGCCATGAAGGAACCGGGCCGGCTGCTCCACATGCCCAGCGGCTGACCGGCGGACCCGACGTGCAGGCCGTACGCGGCGTCCGCCCGGCGACCGGCGGCCTCGAGCACACCTTCGCGGATCATGATCGGCGCGCCGCCGCTGGTCTCCTCACCCGGCTGGAACATGAACACCACGTCGCCGGCCAGCTCGGCCTGCAGAGCCGAGAGGACCTTCGCCGCGCCGACCAGCCCGGCGACGTGCAGAT
>NZ_SMKR01000185.1 GCF_004348725.1 Kribbella turkmenica | reverse complement strand
TCGACGAACCAGCAGATCATCGCCCGCATCGGCACCCGCCTGCACAACGACAAGGGGCAGCTCGTCCACCTCGCCCCGGACCCGGACAAGCTGCACCTGTTCTCCTCCTCCACCGAGGAGCGCCTCGACTAAGGTGACCGGGTGGCGTCCTGGGACAGCGACGTACCTGGTGTGATGGTCCTGCCGTCGGGCCGGCCGGTGCGCGGACGCGGTCTGCGCACCGGCCCGCCGGCGGGGCCTCCGCCGACGTACGGCGTCTATCTCCTGGGTCAGCAACCTCCGCCGGTCGACTGGGAGTCGCACTGGCTGCGCTGGCCCGACTTCCGGTTGCCCACTGACCACGCCGAGGCTCGCCGGGTCTTCGGGGAGGCGCTGGAACGGGCCGGCTCCGAACGCGTCGAGTTCGCCTGCGGCGGTGGCCGCGGCCGCACGGGTACGGCGCTCGCCTGCCTGGCCGTCCTGGACGGGATCCCGGCCGACCGCGCCGTTGCCTTCGTCCGGGAGCACTACGACCGGCACGCGGTCGAAATGCCCTGGCAGAAGCGCTACGTACGACGCTTCGGCCGGTAAATCCCGTTGACCGCGGGCGGCGCCGCCGCGTTTGCTCGGCCGCGTGACGATCGAGCGCACCAACCCTGACAACCTGCATCCGACGCCCGGCTACCATCACGTGACCCGGGTCCAGGCCGACACTCTCGTCTACCTCGCGGGCCAGTGCCCGCTCGACCCGTCCGGCACGCTGGCCGGCGCCGGGCTCGAAGGTCAGACCGAGCAGGTCATCAAGAACATCCTCGTCGCCCTCGACGCCGCGGGCGCCAAGCCGGACGACGTCGTCCGTACGGTCATCTACGTTGCCAGCGCGGACCGCGACGAGCTCGCCGCGGTGTGGACGCAACTCAACGACTCACCGCTCGCGCCTGCGTTCACCTCCGCCAGCACGCTCCTGGGCGTCGCCCAACTCGGCTTCCCCGGTCAACTCGTCGAGATCGACGTGACCGCGGCGCTCTGACGCTCAGGCGGCGATGAGCCCGATGCCCAGCGTCAGGACGCCGAGGGCGAGGGACGCCGCGCCGAGCCAGAGGATCCAGAGGAACTGGTTCGGCTGGGTCCGGCCTCTGCCGGTGGACGAGGCGAAGAAGCCGCCGGACATGAGGATCGCCGCGACCGGGATCGCCAGCCGCGCGACCCACAGCATGGCCCCGGTCAACCCGGTCTGGTCGACGTACAGCAGGCCGACCAGGCTCAGGATGACCAGGACGCCGGCGTGCGCGTGGCCGGCCCGGGCGAACGACTTCTGGAAGTCCGTCATCGGCACCTGGCCACGGACGATCTTCGTCATGAAGTAGCCGCCGAACTGGATCGTCACGATCGTCAGCAGGATCGCTCCGGCGATGATCCGCGAAGCATCACTCATGAGTACACGCTCTCCTTGTCTGCTCGGGCGAGCAGTCCGCGGGTCGGCGTACTGTCCGCGGTCCGGGCAACCCAGAGCACCACCGCGATGTAGAGCATCTGCTCGGGAATCCGCTGCCAGAGTGGCGTCGCCGGCTCACCGTTGGCGAGGACAACCTGTACGGCCGCCGCATAGATGTTTGCCGGAAGCAACGTCACGAACAACGCGGCGAGCCCGATCGCGGCCGGCCGCCGAGTCGCGGTCAGCACGAGACCGGCCGCGGCGAGGAACTCCAGCCCGCCGGTGACGTACACCAGCGCGTCCGCGAACGGCAGGAACGGCGGCACCATCCGGACCAGGTCGGCGTGGTTCGGCATCGCCGTCACGCTCGCCGGCACGAAGTGCGCGCTCGCGGTGAACAGCAGCATGACGGCCATTCCGTGCGCCGCACTCACCGGCGAACTGGCGAACCGCCGGACGCCGAGCGCACCGAACGCCCGGAAGACCACCGTCGCCAGCACGAGAACTGCGGGGATCATCTACCCTCCCTTCGATGGATAGTGGCACTATCCGTTTATGGATACTGCTACTATCCATCACGACCGCGAGGAAGGCAAGCGAGATGCGAATCGGGGAACTGAGCCGGGCCACCGGCGTACCGGTGCCGACGATCAAGTACTACCTGCGTGAGGGGCTGCTTCCGCAGGGTGAGCTCACCAGCCCGAACCAGGCGTCGTACGGCGAACCGCACGTCCGCCGGCTGCGGTTGATCCGCGCCCTCGTGGAGATCGCGCAGGTCCCGGTGGCCCAGGTGAAAGAGATTCTCGAGTCACTCGACTCCGACGCCGTACCCCTGCACGAGCAGATCGGCCGCGCCCACCGGGCCCTCACCCCTCGCCGCAAGCCGACTGCGTCCGACGAGGCCCGCGAAGCCGCCGCCGCTCAGGTGACCGGCGTCATCTCCAGCCGCGGCTGGTCTGTCGAACCCGAGGCCCCCGCCCTGACCACCCTGATCGAGACCGTCGCCGCGCTCCGCACCCTCGGCCAGGACAACCTCGTCACCTTCCTGGACGCCTACGCCGAAGCCGTCGAACGCTTCACCGAACTGGAGATCGAAGCCGTCTCCACCAACCCCACCCGAGACCAACTCGCCGAGTCGGTGGTCATCGGCACCATCCTCGGCGAAACCCTCATCTCCTCCCTCCGCCTCCTGGCCCAGGAATCCATCTCGGCCAACCGGTGGAAGAAGCTCTGACTACCCGTCGTGGGCCATGTCCACGAACCGCGAGTAGTGCCCCTGGAACGCCACGACCACTTCGGCGGTAGGCCCGTTGCGATGCTTGGCGACGATGAAGTCCGCTTCGCCGGGCCGCGTGGACTCCCGCTCATACGCATCCTCGCGATGCAGGAGGATGACGACGTCGGCGTCCTGCTCCAGGGAGTTGTGAGTGGCGATGCCTTCGGCGACGAAGTTGTGGGTGCCCAGGACGGTGGCGTCGTACACCGGCTGTTCGCCGAGGGACTGGATCGAGGTGACGGTGTCCCAGAAGATGTCATTGGTGGCGAGGACTTCGAGGTCGGCATCGTCGAGGACGTCGGCGACCTTGGCGAGGCGTTGCCGGCTCGGGGCACGCTTCCACATCGCCGAGCCGGAGAACTGCGTGCCCATGGCCGAGGCGAACTCCCGGTGGGTCATCTTCTGGTCGGCGAGCGCCTCGCGGACGTGGGTCCAGACCTCTTGGGGGATGGTGTCGAGGTTGGTGTTGCTCTTGATGTCGCGCAGCGCCGCGGCCACCTCGAGAACCTCGAGTTCGCGCAGGCCGTGAACGCCGATCTCGTCGCAGAAGCGCAACTGGTTCTCGGCGCCGTAGATGTGCAGGTGATAGCTGTCGCGGTCGCCGGTCTTCTTGACGGTCTCGATCCGGCTGAAGATGTTGTGGCGGAGGAGGAGGCGGGCCAGGTCGTCGACGAGGCGGCGGCTGGTGGAGGTGTAGTAGATGCGGCCCTGGCCGACCTTGGCGTCCCAGCGGACGGAACCGTCGGTGGCCCACAGGTGGCGAATGAAGCGGCCGACCTGATCCTTGGGGAGGGCGAAGACACCAGCCGGGACGAACTTCTCGTGGCTGCGCAGACCGAACAGGCCGAGCTCGTCGAGCCAGGCCGCGATCGGGTTGCGCTTGCCCCGGGCGAGGCGGTACGGCGCCGGGAGGCGGAGACTGGTGACCCGGTCCGCGGCGTACTCGTCGCGGACCGCGGTGATGCCGAAGCGTCGGCGTGCCGCCGCGGCGACGGCCGTCAGATTGGCCTCGTCGATGCTCGCGTACCGGATCGGCTGGCGCTTGACGAACGAGCCGTCGCCGAGCAGATGGGCGAGGAGGGTGACCTCGTCCTCGTCCCACGGCGCGACGTCCAGCGGCGCGGGGACATGGCGCAGCGATCCCAACCGGGCGCCCGGACGCAGGTCACCCAGCGGCTTCCAGCCGTCGTACGTGAGGAACGGGTGGTTCGCCGTCGCCTTGATCTCCCGGCCGGAGGCGAGCTTCAGCCGGAAGACCTCCTTCACCCCGCTCGGGAAGGCGTGTGTCAGCGTCCGCGGCACCAGCTTGAGCCGGTCGTCCAGCGACCAGACCGGGACGTCGCGTGCGTTCGTGGCCAGCAGTTCGCCGAGCGAGATCTCGGCACCGGTGTCCGCGCGCAGCAGCCGAGTGTCCGCGGTGAGGCAGCCCGATTCGCGGAGGTCGGAAGCCATGGGACGTTTGTCGGAGCGTTGTTCGGAGCCCCGGTTGAGCTGGCAGATGGCTACTACGGGGAGCTCGAGTTCCTTGGCGAGGAGTTTGATCGAGCGGGAGAACTCGGAGACCTCGAGTTGGCGGGACTCGACCTTCTTGCCGGACGTCATCAGCTGGAGGTAGTCGATCACGATCAGCCGGAGGTCGTGGCGCTGCTTGAGCCGGCGGGCCTTGGCGCGGATCTCCATCATGGTCAGGTTCGGCGAGTCGTCGATGAACAGCGGGGCCTCGGAAACCTCGCCCATCTTGCGGGCCAGCCGGGCCCAGTCCTCGTCGGTCATCTTGCCGTTGCGCATGTGGTGCAGCGGCACCTTCGCCTCGGCCGAGAGCAGACGCATGGTGATCTCGTTGCGGCTCATCTCCAGGGAGAAGATGCACGAGGTCAGGCCGTGCTTGATCGACGCCGACCGGGCCAAGTCCAGCCCGAGGGTGGAGTTGTGGGTGGGGATCATCGTCTTGCCGGCCAGGTACAGGTGGTCGGGGTTGTCGACCTCGACGCAGCGCACCGGCACGCTCTCCACCGGGTCGAGCCACTCCAGCCGCCGGTCGCCCTCGCCGGCCGGCGCGGCCGGGAAACCGTGCCCGGTGATCTGACGCGGCGCCGACCCCGGGATCGGCGGTGTCAGCCCGGGACTCGCGGACATCGCCGTGTGCAGGTCGGCGGTCGTGCAGACCACCGGGCGGCCGCCGTCCTCGACTCGCCACTGGTGCTCGGCGTCGGCGACGATTGTGCTGCCGTCGGAGAAGAACAGCCGGAAACACGGCCGGTCCACCATCACCTCGGTCGCCGCGACCACCGTGGTCGGCAGCCCGTCGGCGTCCAGGAGCTGGTCGCCGACCGCGACCTCGGCCATCGTCGTCCAGCCGGTCGGCGTCGGCAGCGGGGTGTCGAGCGCGAGTGCCTTCCCCATCGCGGGACGGGCGGCGACGATGATCATCTGGCCGGGGTGCAGCCCGTTGGTCAGCTCGTCCAGGTCGGTGAACCCGGTCGGCACGCCGACCATCGCGTCACCGCGGGAGTCGATCGCCTCGATCTCGTCGAGGGCGCCCTCCATGATGTCCTTCAGCGGCGCGTAGTCCTCGGCGGTCCGCTTCTCGGTGACCGAGTAGATCTCGGCCTGGGCCTCGTCGACGACGTCGTCGACCTCGCCCTCACCCGCGTACCCGAGCTGGACGATCTTGGTGCCGGCCTCGACCAGGCGGCGCAGGATCGCCTTCTCCCGGACGATGTGCGCGTAGTACCCGGCGTTCGCGGCGAGCGGGACGGAGGCGACCAGGGTGTGCACGTACGGCGCGCCGCCGATCCGGGCCATCTCGCCGCGGCGGTTCAGCTCCGCGGCGACCGTGATCGCGTCGGCCGGCTCACCCCGCGCGTACAGGTCGGTGACGGCGTCGAAGACGATCTCGTGCGCCGGGCGGTAGAAGTCGGTGCCGCGCAGAGTCTCGATGACGTCGGCGATCGCGTCCTTGCTCAGCATCATCGCGCCGAGCACGCACTGCTCGGCCGCCAGGTCCTGCGGCGGCGTGCGGTCGAAGCCCATCTCCGGGTTGCGCTCCTCCTGGCCGCCGCCCTGCCCCCCGCGGAACTCCGCCACACTCACTTCGTCCGACCTCCTCGTCCCACCGAGCCGACACCCGGCCGAACCACGCCCGGCACGGTTCGAACAACCGTTCGAACCGTAGCCGAACCCGCCGACAGTTTCCACTGCCCCACCACGCCGGTCGGACAGGCCCTCGCCGGCGCCATCCGCAGGCGGACTCGCCCCCGAGACTGCGGGCGGACGGCGTCAGTCACGTGACCGTACGCCGGTCGGGTCACAGGGTGGTAGTTCGCCGTCCACACCCCCTGTGGACGAACTGTGGGAAACTCCGGTGACAGGTGTGCACAGGTTGGGCATATTCCTGTGGATATCTGGGGACAACCACCCACAAAGGGCCTCTGACCTGCGGTTTCACCAATGCACAACTGTGGAGAAGAAAAAGTCGGGTCCCATTTTCCGAACTCCTGGGTCTGATCGGTTGTGCACAGCCTGAGTCAGGCACAATGTGGCTCATGCTCATGACAGGCCGACCGCGACGGTGAGGTCGAAGCTGCGTCGACTCATCGGTGAGCAGGACCGGGAGATCCTGCGCCTGGCCGTCCCGGCATTCTTCGCGCTGGTGTCCGAGCCGCTCATGCTGCTGGCCGACTCGGCGATCGTCGGACATCTCGGAACGCCGCAACTCGCGGCCCTCGGGGTCGCCGGAACGATCCTGCAGACCCTGGTCGGCGTCTGCATCTTCCTGGCCTACGGGACCACCTCGGCGGTCGCCCGCCGGATCGGCGCCGGCGACCATCGCGGCGCACTGGCCCAGGGCATCGACGGACTGTGGCTGGCGCTGCTGCTGGGGGTCGTACTCGCCGTGGCCGGGCTGATCTTCGCCCCGGCCGCCATCGGGGCGTTCGATCCGTCGCCGGACGTCGCCGGCCACGCGGTCGTCTACCTGCGGATCTCGTGCTTCGGCATCCCGTCGATGCTTCTGCTGCTGGCGGCGACCGGCGTACTGCGTGGTCTGCAGGACACCAAGACCCCGATGGTGGTCGCGATCAGCGCGAACCTGGTCAACATCGGACTCAACTTCCTGTTCGTCTACGGCTTCGGCCTGGACATCGCCGGGTCGGCCCTCGGTACGGCGCTCGCGCAGACGGCCGCCGGGGTCGCGCTGGTCGTGGTCGTCGTCCGCGGCGCCCGCCGGGACGGCGCCAAGCTGCGGCCGGACCGGCCGGGCATCCTCGCGTCCGCGCAGATGGGCGTGCCGCTGATCGTCCGCACCCTGACGTTGCGGGTGGCGATCATCCTGCTGACGTTCGTCGCCACCGCCCTCGGTACGACGTCCGTCGCGGCGCATCAGGTCGCTTTCACCCTGTGGTCGTTCCTGGCGCTGGCCCTCGACGCGATCGCGATCGCCGCGCAGGCGCTGACCGGTCGGTCCCTGGGCGCCGGGGACGTCGACGGCACCCGGGCGATCACCCGCCGGATGATGTGGTGGGGCCTGTTCTCCGGGGTGCTCGGCGGGTTGGCGCTGTGGGGGCTCCGGGACATCTACGTGCCGTGGTTCACCGCGGACCCCGAGGTCCGGAGTACGTTGGCCGCCGTACTGATCGTGGCAGCGCTCTGGCAGCCGGTGAACGGCGTGGTGTTCGTCCTCGACGGCGTACTGATCGGAGCGGGTGACGGGCCGTACCTGGCGGTGGCCGGAGTCATCGCTCTCGTGCTGTACGTGCCGCTGGCGCTGAGTGTGCTGTGGCTCGACGGTGGCGTCGTCGCCCTGTGGTGGGCGTTCGGCGGCTTCATGCTGCTGAGACTGCTCACCCTGGTCACCCGCGAGCGCCGCGATGCCTGGCTGGTGACGGGAGCTACCCGCTGACCCTGCCCGTGCGGCATCGTGTGGGTGGAACGAAAGGAGCGGCATGGCCGACACCGACGACGAGCAGACCGTTGCGCTCGAGCCCGAGCAGCGTGAGCAGGGCGACGACGACAGCCCGGAGGCGCTGAGTGAACGGCGTGGCGCCGGCGAGTGGGTGCGCGACGCCGAGCCGTCGACGGCGGTGCTGACACCGGAGGAGGCCCGCCGCGACGAGGAGGAGCTCGATCAACTCCGCGACGAAGAGCTCGAGATCACCGCGGACGAGCGCGAGCTGCGGGAGGTCCGCCACCGGCGTGAGGTCCTCGACGCCACCGCGGAGACCACCGAGGCGATGCGCCTCGCCGACGTCGCCGAGCTCAAGCGCGATCGTCTTCGCGACGACGCCGCCGCCCAGCGCCGGCAAGGGTTGAGCGACCGCGCTCACGGCCGCCACCTGCTCGACGAAGCCGCGGCCCACCCGGACGAGCCCGGCGCGGATGCGACCGCGGCCGCCGGACGCCGCTACCAACGCGCCGCGGACCGGGAGGAGCGCGGCGCGAGGTACGACGACGGCGCCGCGGACCGGTACGACGCCGAAGCGCGCGACCGGCGGAGCGAGGCGGCCCAGCAGCCCGGGCAACCGCCCGCCGCCGACGCCGTCCGGAATCCACCGGCCGAGACGCCGACGGCGCGCAAGTTCGTCCAGCGTCGCAAGAACCTGAAGAAGCAGCGGACGACCCGCCCCGGCGAGCTCCGGGACGTCGGTCTGGGCGACTGACGCGGGTCAGCGCTCAGCTTCTGGACGTGAATGAGCGGCGAGTTCGCCGAGACCAGCACGACGAAGACCACCGCGGCCAGCGGCAGAGCGAGGCTCCACAGCGCAGCCGCGGAAGCCAGATTACAAGCAGCGATCGGACGGCGTCGTACTGCCCGCCTCCCGGCCTCGACCCGGCGAAGATGCCTAGGGCAACCAGCTCGATTAGGAATCGCGACCAGCAGGTTGCCCCCACCGCCACCCCTAGATGCCGCGCAGGTTCGGCTGCCGCTGGTCGAAGAACAGACCAGCCGGCGGCTCCTCCACCGGCAGCGGCGGGATCGGGTAGTCGGTGTGCGAACCACGGCAGGCCGCGAACGGGCCGTCCGGATCGAGCAGCGCCATCATGTGCGGGTCGGCGTGGTCGCGCCACCAGACCGACATCCCGGTGGCCGGATCGAGCCGGAGGTGCTCCCAGGCCCGCCAGATCGAGTCCAGCCGGCTCAGCGCCTCGGCGTGCCGGTACCACTCCGGGCACCAGACATATTGCTGGCCGATCCGGCGCGAGTAGAGGTAGACCAGCCTGTCCTCGACGAAGGCCGCGACGTGCGGATAGAAGAGTTCCTGTTCACCATCCACGGCGCTGCTCCTCACTCTGCTCCCAGACCGGCACACCGGTCGGCATCGCCGGCGGCGCCGACGGCGGCCGGCTCCCGGCCGCGACCCACGGGTTCGCACTCTGCGGGGCGCCGGCACCGGCTCCTGGATCGTACTTCGCCAGCGACGCCTTGACGGCGCCCGCGTCCGCCCGGGTGAACCACGGCACGGTCTTCACCATCGTGGCCGGGATACCGGACGGGAACACCACGGCCCGGCCGGGCGGCATCGACGCCAGGTCGGACACCTCGAGGATGTGGTGCCGCTGGGTCTGCCGGCTGGTGCCGCGCTCGCCCTTGTTGTACGACACCGAGCTCGAGGTGATGTCGTAGTCGCCGATCAGCTTGCTCAGCTTCTCCAGGAAGGTCGCGTCCGAGGCGCCACCGCCGTACACCCGGATGTTGGCGGCCGACCACAGCTTGTCCATGCCGCGCTCGCCCCAGCACTCCATCCCCTGCGCCCAGGACTGCAGGATCGTCATCAGCACGATGCCGCGGGAGCCGAAGTGGCTGTACAGATCGGGCAGGTTCTTCCAGCGGCACACGTTCGCGGCCTCGTCCAGTACGCCGACGAGCGGGCTCGGCATCCGGCCCATCGGGCAGCCCTTGGCGTACTCCTCGGCCGCCTCCACCACGGCCACCGTCAACGCGGTGACCAGCGGCCCCGCCGTACCGGCGCCCTCCTTCGACAGGCTGTACAACGTGCCGCCCTTGCGGACGAACTCGTGCGGGTTGAACTGCGGGCGGGTGTCGTTCGGCCCCTGCGGGATGACCCAGCGGGTGACCTTCCGGTTGACCAGGAACTGCGCGCTCTGCTGGGCCGTGCCGTAGACACCGGCGCGCTGCTTGTCCGGCGCGTTGATCACGCCGGACAGCGCGTCCGCGGACAGGTGCAAGCCCGGTGTGTTGCGCAGGATCCGCTCGGGCTCGTCGTTGCGCTGGTCGGCGAGCCAGCTGTACACCTGCGTGATCGGGCGCTTCGCGACCGCCGCCGCGAGCAGCAGGCCGGCCAGCAGGTCGGTGCCGGCGGCGTCGAAGAACGCGTCCGTCTGCGCGTTCTCCTTGCGCTGCGACGCGACGAAGTGCTCGGCCAGCTCGCGTGCCTTCACCTCGTCGGTGATGTAGGTGAGCGGGTTCCACCACCAGTTCGGCGGCTCCTCGCAGACCTCCTGCGGGTCGAACACCCAGACCGGGCCCTTGTCCAGTCGCGGACCACGGGTGGAGTCGACGATGTCCCGCTTGTTCGAGGTGGCGACCACCGCGCCGGGCGCGTCCAGGATCGCCGGGACCGCGCGCGAGGTCGTCTTACCGGTCCGGGGACCCCAGATGTCGACGTGCATGTCCTCCCAGGACCCGAACACCTCCAGGTTGTCGCGGACGGTCCGGCCGATCAGGATGCCGGGGCCCGCGTGCCCGGCGCCGAGGCGGTCCGCGATCCCCTGCGCACCCTCGCGGGTGAGCTTGTAGATCTCCGAGCGCTTCGACATCAGATGCGCCTGCCGGTCCACCCGGCCGATCGACTTCTCCCGCTTGCGGACCAGGAAGTAGCCGCCGGCACCGACCAGCATCAGGACGACGATCTCGAGGATGAACACCCCGGTCGCCGCGGCGGACCAGCGCAGCCGGCCCTCGATCAGGTCGGTCATCGCGGCCAGCGGGTTGCCGACCGCGCGGGTGTCGTTGACCGCGGCCGCGACCTTGAGCGCTCCCCACACCCCACCGACGATGACCGCGAACAGTCCGATGCCGATGAAGACGATGATCGACTCGACGGACAGTCCGCCGGGACCGGTGCTCTTCCTGCCCTGCGCCATTACTCGTCAACTCCCGTCCGCGAGACCAGGCGGGTGGTCGGGTCGGGCGGCGGCAGCATGGCCGGGTCGTCGAGACTGTACTCCTCGAGGACCTCCTCCGACCCGTCGGCGGCCACCTCGACCTTCAGCGGCCTGCCGTCGGCACCCGTCCGCCACAACTTGTTCGTGTCGTTGATCTCGCGTTCGACCGAGGTCAGCCCGACATGCACCGGGATGCCGGGGCGGCCGCCGACCTTGACCAGGAAGTTCCCTCGGCCTGGTGGTGCGGCCTCCTCGCCGGTGGCCGGGTCCCACGCGGGCGGGTCCTGCCAGCCGATGAGCATGTTCTTCTCCTCCTCGGACATCGGCACGACCTCGGTCAGGTTCTCCATCTCGGCCCGCGGCAGACCGCCGCAGATGACCATGCCGGACCGCTCGACGAAACCCTTGGCCTTCATCCGGTCCTCGGGGTGCTCGAGCGCGAGCAGGTCGGACATGGTGTGCGAGATCATCGCCATGCCGACACCGCGCTGGCGGTTCAGCCGGGTGAGCGCGTCCACCCGGTCGACCAGGCCACGACCGGCACGCAGCACCCGCCACAACTCGTCGAGAATGACGAAGTAGTGCCGCCGCGGCTCCAGCCCGGCTTCGGCGAGCGCCTGCGAGACCGCCACCGCGCCGAACCCGTAGGACCAGCAGGCCAGCAGTACGGCGGCCTGCAGGCTGGTCTCGGAGTCGTCGATGTTGGACACGTCGAACACCACCGGACGGTCCATCTGCATCGGGTTGTCGGTCTGCTCGGAGAAGATCTCGCCGAGCCGGCCGCCGCCGACCAGACCGATCAGCGACGCCTCGAGCCCTTCGGTGATCTGCCGGTACCGGTCGAGGCTGCCGCGGTCCAGGGCCACGTTGCGGACCCGGTCGGGCGCGTCCTGGATAACCCGGAGCAGGTCACGCAGCAGCGGCGTCCCCTGGTGTCGCTCGTCGAGGACCTTGAGGGCCTCGTCGATGATCGTTTCCTCGCGGTCCGACGGCGGGGCCGACCGCATGATCGAGATCAGCGCCGACACCATCGTCTGCCGGCGGCCGTGCGCGTCCGCCTGGATCGCCTCGCGTGCCTTGCCGGTGAGCCGCAGCGCGGCCTGCCGGGACTCGCCCGGGTCGAGCACGTTCAGGTGCCCGCGGCCGCGGCCGAGCTGGATGACCTGGCCGCCGAGGGCCTCGATCAGGTCCTTGTAGTCAGGTTTCAGGTCGCCGAGCACCAGCGGCTGGATGCCGTACCCGGCCAGGCCGAGCGCCATCCGCCGGGTGATCGTCGATTTCCCCAAGCCAGGCTTGCCAAGTACGAACATCGACGGGTTGGAGATCAGCTTCGCGCGCATGAACCAGCTGATCGGGTCGCAGCACATGGTCGCGCCGGACAGGATGTTCCGGCCGA
Source organism: Kribbella turkmenica (assembly GCF_004348725.1). GTDB lineage: Bacteria > Actinomycetota > Actinomycetes > Propionibacteriales > Kribbellaceae > Kribbella > Kribbella turkmenica. The sequence goes on along the minus strand of NZ_SMKR01000185.1, from coordinate 1,867 downwards.
TCGGGACGCCGACCATCGGGCTGCCGGTACCGGCCGCGAACGGCCACAGTCCGCAGACCTGGACCGTCGTACCGCGCCACTCGGCCGGGGCCTGCAGGTACGTCGAGTAGCCGCCGCCCATGCCCGGCCAGCCACGCGGCATCGGCCGCTTGCCGCCGCGGGACGGGTCGACCGGCTTCTTCGGCTTCTTGCTCATAAGGACTCCCCAGCGGTCATAGAGCTTCCCGCAGGCCGGCCGGAACGGACAGGTGGCTCTGCAGTACGACGCCCAGCGGCAGCGCGGCCACGAACGCGGAGTCCTGCGACCCGTACGCCGGACGCAGCAGGATCCGCGCGGTCGCGCCGAGGTTGTCGATCGCGGCGATCATGTCCGGGATCTGCTCGGCCGTCATCACCGTCCCGGTGACCACCATGCCGAAGTTGACCAGGCCGGCGCCGCGGGCCTCCTCCTGGGCGGTCCTGTCGGCGGCCCGGGCCTCGGCCATCGTCCGGGCCGTCGGACGGCTCGACGTGGTCGCGCGGAAGGACGCGTTGCGCTTGTCGGCCTCGACCATCCGGGCCGCGGTGGCCGCGTCCAGCGGACGGTAGAGCAGCGTGACCCGCTTGCGGTCGATGTCGGCGTGCGGGGCGACCAGCTGGGACAGCACCGAGGAGAACACCTCGCCCCGCGGCGCCTGGGTCATCTGCCAGGTCACCGACCAGGCCGAGTCGTGCCGGTACTTGTCCCAGAACGCTTGCGCACCGGCCGGACCGACGTCGGTCCACAGCAGCTCCGGCGCCATCCCCTGCCCGCGCGCCTCGTCGATCAGGACCGCGGCGGCCGGGTCGTAGGCGATCCGCACGGTCTCGCAGAGCTCCTGCGCGGTGACCGGACGGGCGGCACCGGCACCGGTCGCGTTCAGGCTCTGCGTGAGCGCCGGCAGCCGGGACGCGAGCTCGCGGCCCATGTCGTCTTCCTTGCGCCGCTTGCCGTTGCGGTCGGTGCCCTTGAAGGTCAGCGCGACCCGCGCGGAGACCAGGGCCGAGCCCTCCGGATACGTCTGCACGACCTCGGTCAGCATCGCCCGGGCGATCGCCGGCGTACCGTCCATCATGTTGTTGCCGACCTCGCGGCGCAGCCGGATGCCGGTGTCGGGCGCGCTCTCCACCGTCACCGACGCGGCCACGATGCCCGGCTCGTGGCCGAGCGACGCCAGCCACTGGCCCCAGTGCGCGACCCATACGTCGATCTGCTCCTCGTCGACCAGCGACGCGCCGTCCGGCTCGGCGTTGATGACGACGGTGAAGTGCCGCGTGCTCGGGTAGAACAGCAGCGCGAACGGCCGTCCGTAGGAGTCCTTGAACTCACTCAGCTGCGACGCGGCGGCCAGACCGGGGAGCTGGAACTTGCCCCAGGCGGTCCGCCCGAGCGGACCGGAACGGTAGAGGTTGTGCTTCGCCATCTTTGCTCGTTGCCATCCAATGCGGGTCGAGAGCCGTTGCAGCGTGGACAGTCCGTGCTTGTCCTTGGTCATCAGCATCAGCAGGCAGATGGCCAGGATCAGCAACGTGATGACCGCGGCGATCACACCGCCGGCCATCATGGCCAGGATCGTCGCGATCAGGCCGCCCATCATCAGGGCGGTGCCGAGCGTGCCCAGCCCGGCGATACCCGCCGAGGCGGGCTGCCGCCAGTTTCCGTAGGTGCGCGGGGCGCGCACGTTGTCAGCCGCTGCCACGTGGTCCGTCCGAGTCTCGTTGTGCGTCGCGGCGGGACTGGTCGTCCTGCCAACGGAGGTTCTGCTGCTGCTGCTGGGCGCGGGCCCGGTCGTTGTCGCGACTCAGGTCGCGGGCCGAGCCGCCGCTGCCCGACGGGCCACCGCCACCG
>NZ_SMKR01000184.1 GCF_004348725.1 Kribbella turkmenica | reverse complement strand
GGATTCGGGTGGGGTCAGCTGGTGAAAGGTTGGCCGGTTGACTGCGTGGACGTAGGCGGGTGGGCGGCCGGTTAAGCATTCGACGGTGGGGTTGGGTGGGAGTCGCCGAAGGACATCTGGTGAGGTGAAAGGAGGCGACTGGGGCTTCGGTCTGGGTGGTTGAGGCGGTGAATGCCTGGCGGTAGTCATCCGGTGGCGCTTTGTAGTGGATGGCGGGCTGGCGGCTTCGGAGATGAGAACTACGGCCCGGCGAAGCTGAAGAGAGGACCGGTGACCGCGCAGCTGGCCGACTTGTCCGGAATGGTGGTACGGCGACGGCGGCGGTCTCCTCGGAGTGCATTGTCGACAACAGGGCACGACGCCGTAACCCGCTCGCGACGGTCTGCTCGATGAAGGCGACCGGTACGCCGCCCCAGCGCCCGGGTCTCCGGGTCGACGCGATCGAATCTGTTGCGCCGAGCGCCGGAAGAGTCATGCACCCGTGACACCAGAAACCGCGGAACCCAGCCGCACCGGAGCGCGTCGGAGTGCACGAGAAATGCCGCCGGGACATTTCGGCACCAAAATACGTTGACTTCTTTGTGGCCCTTGGGTGAGACTAATGCCCGCAAGGAACAACAGACCGAGGAGATCACTGTGACCGGGAAGTGGAACGCAAGAACGGCGTGGCGGGATGCCATCGCCTTGCCGGCGTGCCCGCGACCCGTGCGCGCCGAGCGATCCGTCTGCGACGAAGCCTTCTGTCACCAGCTCGACACCGAGCTGAGCCCGAGCATGGACGGCCCACCTGGCTGATCTCCACAGGAGATCCTCTCCAGGAGCCGTCTGAGCCGGGATATCCGGCACCAGGCGGCTCTTTCGTTTGCCTGCATTTCCGGTCACGTCGGTGCGCAATGGTTGCGGACCGGATTCCAAACCCGCGTCGCGAGGGTTCGATTCCTTCCACCGATGCTTTCCTCGGCATTCACGAATGCCGACACGAACAATGACAACTGAACATTTCATCGCATTTCCACCGGACCGCCGAGGTCCGGTGGACCTTCCCTGCGGCGCCGCCCGTGCGCCGGGGAAGACGCCCGGGCGGGTCCCGGGCACCGTCCCCGAGGCCGCCGTCCCGGGGACGCGACCAGCTGTGGGCCAGTGGCCAGGCCGCCTCGTTCGGGATGAGGACGACGGGGGTTCGAGTCCCCCCAGCTGGACCAGGCGCCCGCAGGATGCTCAGCTACCGGCCGAGCGGGCGCCACGAACGTGCCCCCGCGACGGAAATCCGCATCACATCCGGCGCGGGGGCGCTGAACGCCCGTGGCTCAACAGGAGAGAGCACCGGTCTACGAAGCCGGGGGTGCAGGTTCGAGTCCTGCCGGGCGTGCTGTGTCCGAAGGAGAAGGCAACGCGCCGTGACCCGGTGGAAGCGGCTTCGAGCCCCGCCGGACACCCCAGCCGGCCGTCGCACACGAACACCACCCGGTCCGGCGCACCGCCGTACCCCGAACGCGATGACCTGCGGCTCTGGCCCAACTGGGAGAGGCGCCTGGCTCAGAACCAGGAGGTTCAGGGTTCGAATCCCTGGGGCCGCACCACTGGACCGACACAAAGGTCGCCGACCTCGCCGCGCGCTGTCGGGCACACTTGGAAGGGAGGAGGAACCACATGAGCGGTGTGATCGTGCTCAACGCCTCGTACGAGCAACTGCATGTCGTGTCGGTCCAGCACGCCATCCGGATGCTCGTCCGGGAGGTCGCCGTCGTCGAGGAAGCGCATGACGGCGCGAGCATCGGCCCGTTCCCTCTCCCCCGGGTGCTCCGCCTGGTCCGGTACGTCGTGACCAAGTGGCGGTACGCCTCCGGCAAACTGCAGTACACGCGGGCCGGCGTACTGAAGCGGGACAAGCACACCTGTGCGTACTGCGGTAAGCCGGGCGCGACCACCATGGACCACGTGGTGCCGCGATCCCGCGGTGGACGTGGTGAGTGGCTGAACGCTGTCGCCGCGCACGCGTCCTGCAACGAGAAGAAGGGCTCACGTACGCCGGAGGAGGCCGCGATGCCGCTGCTGTGGCAGCCGTGGATCCCCTCGCGTGCGGAACTCGCGATCTGACGCGGTACCCACCGGTGCCGCGTCAGCGCGATGCCAGGTGGGCGACGGTGTCCCACCCTCGGTTCTGACCCGAGGCCTCGCAGGTTCGACCCCTGCCCTGGCAGCTGTACGCCGCCCCGCGCGGCGCACGGGACTGGTGAGATAAGCCGAGTGTCAGGCCTAGCGGCAGCCGTCTCGAAGACGGCAGGTCCTTCACCGGGACGTCTGGGTTCGAATCCCAGTCTCACCGCATGCACACGAACGAGGAGAGTGGGGAGATGAACGTGGAGTTTCCGGTCGGTCTCAGTGGGGCGGAGGGCACTACGCTCATGTGGGCGCACGAGCACGAGGTCGGCGCGCAGGCACTGCAGCAGCTGCGGAACATCGCGGCGCTGCCGTGGGTGCACGGCGTCCGGGTGATGCCGGACGTGCATCTGGGCAAGGGTGCGACCGTGGGGTCGGTGATCGCCATGAAGCAGGCGGTGTCACCGGCTGCGGTCGGGGTCGACATCGGCTGTGGGATGGAAGGTGTGCTGACCTCTCTGGCGGCCGCCGACCTGCCGGACGACCTGTCGGCGATCCGGTCGCGGATCGAGGCCGCCGTACCGGTCGGGTTCCGGGCGCACGAGAACCCGGTGAGTGTGCGCAAGCTGGGGCTGGACCGCGGGTGGGACCGGTTCTGGGGTTCGTTCTCGAGCCTGCACGACGGGGTGCAGGACCGGGAGAAGAAGGCGCAGCAGCAGATGGGTTCGCTGGGTGGCGGCAACCACTTCATCGAGGTCTGCCTCGACGACGAGGACCGCGTCTGGCTGATGCTGCACTCGGGCAGCCGCAACATCGGCAAGGAACTTGCCGAGCGGCACATGCGGATCGCCCGGGCGCTGCCGCACAACGAGGACCTGCCGGACCGTGACCTGGCGGTGTTCCTGTCGGGTACGCCGGAGATGGACGCGTACCGGCGTGACCTCGCCTGGGCGCAGGAGTACGCGTCGCGCAACCGCGCGGTGATACTCGCCCTGGTGATGCAGGCGGTGCGCGAGTCGTTCACGCAGGAGGTCCGGTTCGAGCGGCCAATCTCGTGCCACCACAACTACGTCGCCGACGAGCACATCGACGGGCTCGACCTGCTTGTCACCCGCAAGGGTGCGATCCGGGCCGGGCTCGGTGACCTCGGGCTGATCCCGGGGTCCATGGGCACGGGGTCGTACGTCGTTCGCGGTCTGGGGTCGGAGCGGTCGTTCTACTCGGCCTCGCACGGGGCAGGCCGGCGGATGAGCCGCAACGAGGCGAAGCGCCGGTACACGGTCGACGATCTGATCGCCCAGACGGCCGGCGTGGAGTCCCGCAAGGACGCCGGCGTGGTCGACGAGATCCCGGCGGCGTACAAGGACATCGAGTCGGTCATCGCCGCTCAGTCCGACCTGGTCGAGGTCGTGGCCCACCTCAAGCAGGTCATCTGTGTAAAGGGCTGAACGGGTCCTGCCGTGGTCAGGGGACACGGCAGGACCCGTTGGTGAGGTCCGCCTGCAGGCAGGGGCAGCGGTCTGCTGAACCGTCGGCCGGGATCCCCCGGTCCGCGAGTTCGAATCTCGCTGCCACCGCTCGAGCACCGCTCGGGCCCCGTTGGTCTAGTGGTCAGGACGTCCGGTTCTCATCCGGAAGATCACCGGTTCGAATCCGGTACGGGGTACATGGTTCTGTGTAGGGGCGGTGCCTGACGAGTGCGTGGTTCTTCGGAAGCGGAGGCCGCCGACGCCGTCTAGCGTTCGGTGGTGTGGGGAGGCAGGCTCGCGATTGCTGCGAGCTCTGCCGGTCGAGGAGCGGCGGGTGGTCGTGAACGGCGTATCCACAGTCGTTCTCGAGGGCGGGGACGGCCCGCCGCTCCTGCTCCTGCACGGAGGGATCGAGTGCGGCGGTGCCTACTGGGCGCCGGTCGTTCCGAGGCTCGCGCGGGATCACCGTCTGGTCGTCCCGGACGTGCCGGGACGAAGCAGGTCCACGATCACCTCGACGTGCCGACCACTCTGCTGTGAGGCGCGGGACCGCTTCAGTACCGCTGGCCCTTGCCGTCACGGCCAGCGATCGAGCAGGTCCGGCCGTGGCGGTCGAAGCGCCGACGCACAGCCGGATGGTCGGCGGTCATCGCAGGATGTGTGGTCGTCACGGCCGCGGTGAGAGCGGCCGGAGGTACGACGCTGGCGGAACCCGTCAAGCTGGTGACGACCGGGGTGTACGGCGTGAACCGCAACCCGATGTCCGTCGGCACCACGCTGTTGTACCTGGGGATCGGCCCGATCACGCGATCCGGATGGGCCCTGGCCATGCTGTCCCTCACCTCCGCGGCGACACACCGCGGCGTGCCCGCCGGGGAACGCCGGTTGAGTGAGCAGTTCTCCCGAGAGTTCCGGCAGTACTGCGGCGCAGTCCGTCGATACCTGTAGGAGCGCGCAAACCGTCAACAATCCGACAGAGAGGAGGACCGGCTATGGCCGACCTCAGGAACAGAAAGCGAGTGCCCGGCGACAGGACCGGTGCTCCGGTGAAGCAGGGTCACGCGATGCGCCGGGTGCGCCTCGCCTGCGGGCACGTCCAGCGTGACCGGATCGCCCACCGCGGCGATCACGTCTGGTGCGAAGCGGACTGCTCCGACTGGGTCCGCGTCGTCGCGGTCGAGGAGTAGGTCGTACTGCTGATCCCGCGCGGTAGGCGGGGGATCAGCAGACACGGCCTCAGCACCCGGGGGTACGCCGTGCGGAACGACGTACCCCGCCAACCTCTGGTGACGGATGCACGTCCGGCTCTCCGAAGGCCGGATCCCTGGTTCGACTCCAGGCAGGGGGACTCAGAGGAACAACTTGTCCGGGTTGAGCAGGTTGTCCGGGTCGAAGACGGACTTGATCTCGCGCTGAAGCCGCAGGCCGACCGGTCCGAGCTCCTGCGCGAGCCAGTGGCGCTTGAGCTTGCCGATACCGTGCTCGCCGGTGATCGTGCCGCCCAGTGACAGGCCGAGCTCCATCACCGCCCCGAAGGCCTCCAGCGCCCGTGCCTCGGCGGCGGGGTCGTTGCGCTCGAAGATCACGGTCGGGTGCATGTTGCCGTCGCCTACGTGCCCAGGGCAACAGATCAGTACATCGTACTTCGTGCCGATCTCCGCGATCCCGCGCAGCAGCGCGACCAGTTTCGACCGCGGTACGGCGACGTCGTCGACCAGCGTGATCCCGAGCGGCTCGAGCGCCGGGTTCACCAGTCGGCGCGCCTCGAGCAGCATCCGCGACTCCTCGGCATCCGACGCCTCGGCGACCTCGATCGCGCCGTGCTCGGAGCAGATCGCGGCGATCCGCGCGACGTCGTCGGCCGCTCGCGGTCCGCGGTCGGACTGCGCGATCAGCAGCGCACCGACGTCGGCGGGCAGCCCCATGTCGCGGTAGTCCTGGATCGCCCGGGCGGTCGGCCCGTCCAGGAACTCGAGCAGCGACGGCCGCAGGCCGGACGCCATCACCGCGGCAGCCGCGGCGATCCCGTCCTCGATGGACAGGAACGTGGCCGCCGCGGTCAACGCCGCTTCGGGCGCGGGCCGCAGTGCGAGCGTCGCCTCCGTGACGACTCCGAGCGTCCCCTCGGATCCCACGATCAACCGCGTCAGGTCGTACCCGGCGACGCCCTTCGCCGACCGGCGGCCGGTCCGGACGACCTCACCCGACGCCAGCACCACCTCCAGTCCACGCACGAAGTCCGACGTCACGCCGTACTTCACACAGCACAGCCCACCGGCGTTGGTCGCGATGTTGCCACCGACCGTGGACATCTCCCACGACGACGGATCCGGCGGGTAGAACAACCCCTTGTCCAGCACCGCCCGCGACAACTCGGCGTTCACCACACCCGGCTGCACGACCGCTACCTGGTCCTCGACCGAGACCTCCAGGATCTGATCGAGCCGCGACGTCGACAGCAGCAGGCAGCCGTCCAGGGCGTTGGCCGCACCGGACAGCCCGGTCCGCGCTCCCTGGGTCACCACCGGCACGCCGAACGAACCGGCCGCCTTCAGCACCTCCGACACCTCGGCGGTCGACGACGGCCGCACGAGTACCCGCGGTACGCCGGCCGTGCAGAAGGTCGCGTGGTCGTTGCGATGAGTGTCCAGTACGTCGGGATCGTCCAGGACGGCCTTGTCACCCAGGGACGAGCGCAGCCGGGCGACGAGGGGATCGGTCATCCTTCATCCTGTTCGGCGAGGAGGCGCAGGATCAACTCGGCCCGGCGGACCCGCTCCCGGCCGAGCGCCTCCGCCGTACCGGCCAGGTGGGCACCGACCGGGTAGATGTTCGGCGCGTTCCGCAGCCCCATCTTCAGGTAGACCGGCGCCGCGACCCGGACGATCTCCGGTACGTCGTAGAACCGCACGTGACCGCCCTGGTCGTCCGGGACCTCGATGTACATGTCGATCGGCACCGAGGTCACCGACCGGATCTCCGCCAGCACGGGCACCGGCAGGTCGGTCGACACGTTCAGGCTGGTTGCGCCCAGCCGCTCGTACAGCCGGGCCGTCGGCGCGTTCGCCAGCGGCATCAGCACGGACGTCTTCAGCACCAGGTCCGACGGCAGCGACCCGTCGACCTTCAGCTCACCGAGGATCTCGAGGACGCCGAGATCGCCGACGAGCAGGCTGCGGACACCGAGCTCGACCGCGCGGAACGCGTCACACAACGACGCGGCCACCATCTCGTTGCCCCGGGCAACACCACCGACGGCGGCCGACACCTTGGCCTGACCACCGATGTCCCAGGCGCCGCGCGGGCCGAGGAACAGGCAGACCTCGACGCCGGACGACGCACCGAGCGACAGCATCTCCTCGATCTCGCCGTCGGTCAGCATCATCACCCCGCTGCCCTGCGACACCCGGTCGATGGTCACGCCCCGGGTCTTGGCCTCCTCCAGCACGGCCGCCATCACCCGCGGCCCTTCACAGGAAGGGATCTCCACCTTGTACGGCGACCCGCCCGGGAACGTCGACGTGGACGTCTCGCCGGGGCGGAAACCGCGATCGGACAGCAGCGCGTGTGCCTCGCGAAGGTTCATGCGTCACTCCAGGGTCCGAGCCGGCCGGCCGACGTCAGGTCCCGAGCCGTCCCGGTGATCTCCAGGTCGAAGCGGTCACCTGCCTCGGTCAGCAGTGCCGGCGTCACCATCAACTCGTTCGGGGACAGGGTGTCCTTGATCCGGGCCAGCCGGAGCTCGGACCAGTCGCGCCGCCCGCACATCGTGGCGGCGGCGAGGACGGCGGCCTCGTCGTCCTCCATCACCATCGGCAGCCGGGACCGGCGGGCTCCGCCGGCGCCCGACGTCAGCGCGTTCACGTAACTCACCCGCAGGTCGATCTGCTCGAGGATCCGGGCCGGGATCACGTCGGCCAGGCCGAGGCCGGAGGCGTTCCCGTGCGACGCCGGGGACAGCGAGTGCACCGTGATCGCCGCGATCGACGGCGACTCGAACTCCGGGATTCCGTGCACCCAGCACCGGCCGATCACGTTCGTGTCCATGCCGGCGCCGGACTTGTCCTTGCCGAGCTCGTCCACGACGAGGACGTCGAGCTCGTCGAACGGCAGCCGCCCGAGCAGGCTGCCGGCCCTTTGCAGCAGGGCGTTCTCGGCCGGTCCGGCGATCCCGTCGGCGCCGACGAACTCCACCGACGCCGTCCGCTCGAGGGCGTTCTCGAGGATGCCGAGGCCGCCGAGGATCTTGCCCTGGGCAATGACCATCCGGGCGGCCGCCTCGATCGACGAGCCCAGCGACGGGATCCCACCGGCGTGCAGGGAAGCCGCGCCGGCGTGGTTGCCCAGCCCGATCGCCAGGATCTTCGCGAGGCCGCTCTCGATCGGGCCGCGGAAGTCGGTGTGCGGTTTGATCCGGTTCACCAGGAGGACGCCGTCCGCCTTGGCGGCGATCGCGTCGTGGTGCACCGGCGTACCGTCGTCCAGCGTGCCGACGACGACGGTCTCCATCGTCGCCTCGACCGGGCAGCCGACGGACTCCGGGGTGATCCCGAGGCCGGCCAGCATCCCCCGCTGCCCGTCGGCGGTCGCGCCGCCGTGCGAACCCATCGCGGGTACGACGAACGGCGCGGCGCCCACGGCGGTCAGCCAGTCCACAGCCGCGCGCACCACCGGGACGAGGTCATGAATGCCGCGGCTGCCCGCGGTCACCGCGATCCGGGCGCCGGGAAGGATGCGCTCGCGCAACGGCTCGAGCGCAGCCTGCGCCTCGGCGTACGGATCGGCCGAGGCCGGGAGGTCCGGCAGCAGCCACCGGACCGGCGTGACCTGCGGGATCACGCCGTCCGGCCGGAGCCCGCGGATGCTCTCGAAGGGCCCGAGTGAACGCCCCGCTCCGCTCGGAGGTGGTGCGGACGCTGCCATCAGTGGCTCTGGCGGGCTACGGCGGAACCGGTGCGGCCGACGAGGAAGTCCAGGTCGCAGCCCTGGTTCGCCTGGGTGACGTGGTCGACGTACAGCCGGGCCCAGCCGCGGTCGGACGGTGGCGTGGGCGGCTGCCAGTCGGCGCGCCGCTTCTCCAGCTCCTCCTCCGGTACGTCGAGGTGCAGCCGGCGCGCCGGGACGTCCAGCTCGATCCAGTCGCCCGTCCGCACGAGCGCCAACGGTCCACCGACCGCCGCTTCCGGCGTGACGTGCAGTACGACGGTGCCGTACGCCGTACCGCTCATCCGCGCGTCCGAGATCCGCACCATGTCGTCGATCCCCTGCTCGGCGAGCTTGCGCGGGATCGTCATATTGCCGACCTCCGGCATCCCCGGGTAGCCCCGGGGACCGGCGTTCTGGAGCACCAGGACGGTGTCCTCGTCGACGTCCAGGTCGGGATCGTCCACCGCCTTGTCGTAGTCCTCGATCGCGGTGAACACCAGCGCCTTGCCACGGTGCCGCAGCAGCCGCTCCGACGCCGCCGACTGCTTGATGACGGCACCGTCCGGAGCCAGATTGCCCTTCAGTACCGCAGTCCCGGCGCCACTGCCCAACGGGTTGCCGACGGCCCGGATCACATCGGTGTCGACAGTCCGCTCGGCGTTCGCGACGTTCTCGCCGATGGTCTTGCCGGTGACGGTGACGGCGTCGGTCTTGAGCAGCGGGAGGATCTCCCTCATCACGGCGGGCAGTCCGCCGGCGTAGTAGAAGTCCTCCATCAGGTACTTGCCCGACGGCTGCAGGTCGACCAGCCACGGGACCCCGCGGGCCCACTCGTCGATGTCGTCCAGAGTCACGTCGACACCGACCCGGCCGGCGATCGCCAGCAGGTGGATGACGAAGTTCGTCGACCCGCCGATCGCCGCGTTCGCCCGGACCGCGTTGGCGAACGCGTCCCGGGTCAGGATGTCGCTCGGCTTGAGGTCCTCGTGCACCATCTGGACGATCCGCTGACCGGTCTGCTGGGCGATCGAGTAGCGCCGCGAGTCGACCGCGGGAATGGCCGCTCCACCGGTCATCTGCAGGCCCAGCGCCTCGGCCATGCAGGCCATCGTGGACGCCGTACCCATCGTCATGCAGTGTCCGTTGCTGCGGGACATGCCCGACTCGGCCGCCGCGTAGTCCTCCTCGGACATCCGCCCGGCGTTGCGGTCCTGGGTGAACCGCCAGACCGCCGTGCCTGAGCCGATGTCGCAGCCGCGGAATTTGCCGTTCAACATCGGGCCGCCGGTGACGACCATGGTCGGCAGGTCGACGCTGGCCGCGCCCATGATCGAGCCGGGGGTGGTCTTGTCGCAGCCGGTCAGCAACACCGCGCCGTCGATCGGGTTGCCGCGCAGCGACTCCTCGACGTCCATGCTGAGCAGGTTGCGGAACAGCATGGCGGTCGGCCGCAGCATGGTCTCGCCGAGCGACATCACCGGGAACTCCAGCGGGAACCCGCCGGCCTGCCAGACGCCGCGCTTCACCGAGTCGGCGAGCCGGCGCAGGTGCGCGTTGCACGGGGTCAGCTCGGACCAGGTGTTGCAGATGCCGATCACCGGCCGGCCGTCGAACACCTCGTCGGAGAAGCCCTGCGCGCGCATCCAGGACCGGTGGATGAACCCGTTGCGGTCCTTCTCGCCGAACCAGTGGTCGAAGCTGCGCCGCCCGATCGGCGCCTCCGGCCGCTCGCCGCCGAAACCACCACCGGTCTTCTCGGGCGTCGGCTCACCGGGTACGTCGCCCGGGAGCACCGGGTCGGCGTCGACCGGGTCGTTGGTCGGGGGAAGATCGCTCATCGAGACACCTCACCTGTTGTCACGGTCCCGTTCACCCGTCGGCTGATGCCGGCGGGGTTCGAGTCCTTCAGTACGGCGGGGAGCACCGCGTCGGGTGCGTCGTGGTAGGCCACCGGGCGCTGGAACCGGCGGGCCGCGGTCACACCGACGCTGGTGTGGATCGACCCGACGGTCGAGGGGAACGGACCGCCGTGGTGCTGCGCCCAGGACACGGCCACGCCGGTCGGCCAGCCGTTCCAGAGCACCCGCCCGGCCCTTGCCGTCAGCAACGGAAACAGCTCACCGGCCAGCTCGGTGTCGGCGTCCTCGGCGTGCAGGGTCGCGGTCAGGTTGCCATCGAACGCCTCGACGGCGGCCTTCAGCTCGTCGACCCCGTCGTACTCGACGACGATCGAGACCGGGCCGAAGCACTCCTCGAGGATCTCGTCGCGGCGCGCGACCAGTTCGGTGACCGTGGTCTGCAGCAGCGTCGCCGCGCCGGACGACCAGACCCGGATCCCCTCGACCTTCTGCAGCCGGTCCAGGCCCGACGTGAAGCCCTCCTGGATCCGGTCGTTCAGCATCTTCGCCTCGGCCACGCCGCCGGTCGCCGCGGCCAGCTGCTCCTGCAGACCGTGACCGGCGGGCAGGAAGAGCAGGCCCGGCTTGGTGCAGAACTGGCCGACGCCCAGGGTGAACGAACCGACGTACCCGGTGGCGATGTCCTTGCCGCGGGCATCGACCGCGGCCTGGGTGACGAAGACCGGGTTGAGGCTGCCGAGCTCGCCGTAGAACGGGATCGGCTCGGTCCGGGTGACCGCGATCTCGTGCAGCGCCTTGCCGGCCGGGACCGATCCGGTGAACCCGGCCGCGGTGATCCGCGGATCCTTCAGCGCGGTGACGCCGACGTCGAAGCCCTGGATCAGGCCGAGCGTGCCGGCCGGCGCACCGGCGGTCCGCAGCGCCTCGATCATCACCTCGGCGGTCCGCACCGACAGTTCGGGATGGCCCGGGTGCGCCTTGACGATCACCGGACAGCCGGCGGCCAGCGCGGACGCGGTGTCGCCGCCGCAGACGCTGAACGCGAACGGGAAGTTGCTGGCCGCGAACACCAGCACCGGGCCGAGCGGGACCAGCACGCGACGCAGGTCGGGACGGGGCACCGGCTTGGCGTCCGGGTCGGCGGTGTCGATGACGACTTCCAGCAGCGAACCCTCGTCGAGCACGTCCGCGAACATCCGCAGCTGACCGCTGCTGCGCGCGACCTCGCCGCGCAGCCGGGCCTCCGGCAGGGACGACTCCCGCATCGCGACCGGCACGAGCTCGTCGGCGGCCGCGTCCAGGGCGTCCGCGACGGCCCGGATCCACCCGGCCCGGACGGCGGGCTCCGAGGCGCCGAGCGCCGGTGCGGCCGACGCCGCGTCGGCCAGGGCCTGCTCGAGCTCGGCGGGTGTGGTGTCCGGGGTCATCGCTTCTCCTCCAGGTTCTCGGTTGCCAGGAACGCGAAGGGTTCCCGGCCTGCTGCCACCGTATTCGTCAGCGTGCCGACCTCGGCGATGGTGATCGTGATGACGTCACCCTCCGCCAGCGCGAAGTCGAGCTCGGGCACGATCCCGGTACCCGTCGCCAGGATCACGCCGTCCGGGAAGTCGTTCGGCAGGAAGAGGACGTCGATCAGGTCCTGCAGCTCCCGCACCAGCTTCGCGGTGGACGTGGTCTCGGCGAACACCTCGTCACCGTCCCGCTCGATCACCAGCGCGATCTCCAGGTTCTTCGGGTCCGCGACCTCCCAGGCCGGACGGATCCCGGTCGCCAGCGCGCAACCGCCGGCGAACAGCTTGGCCTGCGGCACGTACAGCGGGTTCACGCCTTCGATCGACCGCGAGCTCATGTCGTTGCAGACCGTGAAACCGACGATCTCACCGTGGCTGTTGGCGACGACCGCCAGCTCCGGCTCGGGGACGTCGTGCCCGGAGTCGGTCCGGATCCCGACCGGCTCGCCGTCGGTCACCACCCGCCAGGCCGGCGCCTTCTGGAACAGCTCCGGCCGCTCGGCGGTGTACACCTTGTCGTAGACGGACTGCTCGGCGCTCTCCTCCATCCGGGCCCCGCGCGACCGCTCGTAGGTCACGCCCGAGCACCAGACCTCGCCGCGGTGGTCCAGCGGCGGCAGGAACCTCAGCCCCTCGACCGGCACCGACTCGCCGACCTTCGCGACCGCGGTCCGCAGCTCGTCGGCGGTCAGCCGGAGCAGTTCCGCGACGCTGCCGACGCCTTCCACCGGAGCCACCGTGCCGTCGGTGCGCACACCGACGACCGGCCGCCCGCCGGGGGACTGGTAACGAACCAAATGCATGGGTAGACCTTTCACATCGAGGTGCCGAGAAGACCGCGGGTGATCTGGAAACCGACATTGCCAGAGGCGACTGCCTTGGGAACGATCCGCCGGCTCGCGACCGCGGCGACGGCGTCGAGTCCGGCGCGGGCCTGGTCCGCCGCGTCGCCGGTGGCGACCGCGTCGAGGTCGTCGCCGTACCTCGCAACCGTCTCCGGGTCGTTGCTGAGCTCGACGACCGGGACGAACCGTTGCGCGGACAAGGTGCCGCCGGCCACGTGCGCGAGGAGTTGCTGCACCCCGCCGGCGCCGAACCCGGTCGCGGTCTCCATCCAGTCCGTGCCCGGCATCCGCATCACGTGCCAGCCCGGCTCGGCGAACCGCTGCCCGTGCGCGACCGTCGACTCCACCCGGTCCGCCGACCCGAAGGCCGCCGTACGGAAGACGTCGTGCGCCAGCAGGGCACCACGCGACGACAGTACGACGGAACCGCCGGCGCCGACGATCTCGCGGCCGATCAGCGCCATCGCCTCGGCCGTCCCGGCGGACAACGGCCCGCGGGCCTCGAGTCCGACGGTGAGGTCGCCGAGGGTCCCGTCGTACTCGACCGGGGCCGGGAGGTCGAAACCGCTGAACCAGTCGCGCACCTTGGCGCCGACGGCTTCCAGCCCGCCGTCGGCCTGGATGCTGGCCCAGCCGAAGCGGGCCGGATCCGCGCCGGCCTCGACCAGGCGGGACCGGAAGTAGTCGTTGTGGGTCTTCTCACAGCCGTGCTCGAGGAGCAGCGCGATCCGGGTGTTCGGATGCAGCAGGTAGCCGAGCATGGTCCGCGCGAACGTCTCCTCGGAGGCGCCGCCGCTGCTGCCGCACCCCTCGGTGTGCGGCAGCGCAACCATCCGGGTGACCGCGTCACCGGCCCACTTCTCCAGCTCCGCCTGGGCTGCCAGCCGCAGCGCGATCTGGCCCGAGCACAGGCTGGTCGGCAGGATCAGGCCGACCGACTCCGGCACCAGTCGATCGTCGACCGACAGTAATCGGACGGGTGTCCGCGCGTTCGTCCCGAGGCCGGTCAGCGGCAGTCCGGCCAGCGGGGCGTCCCGGTCCTCGGACGGGAGATCGGCCAGGCTGCGGCTCATCCGGCCGTCGGTGGTGATCGAGATGCCCGCACGCGGAGCGCTCTGGCGCCAGTTCCGCCAGATCGACACCTGGCTGTGGCCGGCCCGCTCCCCCGCGCTCGGCTCGCCGGACGCGACCCGGACGGTGAGGTCGAAGGTGTCCGCGGTCAGCTCGGCCATCGGCGTACCGGTGAGGTAGCGGCCGGCGTCCACGTCCATTTCGGCCTGCAGCCGCTCGTACCTCTCGGAGGTGGTGACGAACTTGAGCGTCGGGACGAACGGGAAGTTGGTGATGGACCCGTTGCCGGTGGTGAAGAAGATCAGGTTGCAGCCACTGGCGACCTCGCCCGCGACCGACTCGAGGTCGTTGCCGGGGCTGTCCATGAAGACGTAGCC
>NZ_SMKR01000183.1 GCF_004348725.1 Kribbella turkmenica | reverse complement strand
CCGGGGTGAAGGGCTTGCCGCCGCAGCGGCCGCCGCCACGTGGGGTGCGTCACTCGCAACGCTGGGTTTACACAAATTTGACCGGGGAAGGAGCGGTTCGGGGCTCATCGGCGTCGCGATCTGCTGCCCGGGCAGGTACGGTCTGTGGTCGGGGCGAGATGCCCGTCCGGTGCGGACAGGTGTTGAGGAACGGCTCCAGGACGGGTGGCAAGCGGGCTCTGCGGGGACCCGGTGCGGCGACGTAAAGTCGCCGTGAAGTCCCCGGAGCCGATTGACCACCCTCCATATTTGATGTTTGATCAAATATCGAGGAGAGAGGTCGATATGAGGTTGAGGCGTTCCGTCGTCGCGCTGGCGGCGGTCCTGGGGCTCGCTCTGGTCAGTGCGTGCAACAACGGCAACGACGAAGGCCAGGGGCAGGACTCCGGCCTGCAGAAGGTCAGCTACCTGACCTCGTTCAACACCTTCGGCCGGGAGGCCTACGCGTACGTCGCTCTGGAGAAGGGCTATTTCAAGGACGCGGGCTTCGACGTCACCATCAACCCGGGCTCGGGCACGGTCGACGTGATGAAGCTCGTCGCCGGCGGCCAGGCCGACTACGGCATCGGCGACTTCACCGCCACCGTCATCACCCTGGGCAAGCAGAAGCTCCCGGTCACCACGGTCGGCATGATCCACCAGCGCTCGCTGGCCGCGATCGTCGCGCTCGAGGACGGCACCATCAAGAAGCCGGCGGACCTGGCCGGCAAGCGGATCGGTGACCAGCCGGGCTCCACGAACCAGGTGATGTTCCCGGTCTACGCCCAGGCCATCGGCATCGACCCGGCCTCGGTCAAGTTCGTCCCGTCCCCACCGCCGGCGCTGCCGCAGCTGCTCGCCTCCAAGAAGGTCGACGGCATCGGCCAGTTCGTGGTCGGCGTACCGCTGGTCGAGAAGGCGGCGAAGAAGAAGGCCGTCACGCTGTCGTACGGCGAGAAGCTGCCAGACCTCTACGGCAACGCGATCATCACCCGGACCGACCTGGCCAAGGACCACCCGGACCAGGTGAAGAAGTTCACCGAGGCGCTCCTCAAGGGCCTGCAGGACACCATCGAGGATCCGGCCGCGGCGGCCGAGATCCTGAAGAAGCACGTGCCGCAGACCGACGTGGACGTGGCCACCGAGGAGCTCAGGCTGATGGCGAAGTTCGTCAAGCCGAATCCGAACGACACGCTCGGCGCGGTCGACCCGGACCGGGTGCAGACGATCATCAAACTGCTGGACGACGCCAAGGCCATCAAGCCGGCCGGTGCGGTCAAGCTCGCCGACGTCGTCACGGTCGACCTCGCCCCGAAGGGCTGAGACCGCACCGATGATCCGGCTGGACGGAGTGGGACAGGTTTTCGACGGACGCGAGGGCCGGGTCACCGCCCTCGAGGAGATCGACCTGCACGTCCGGCCGAACGAGTTCGTCACGCTGATCGGCCGGTCCGGGTGTGGCAAGTCCACCCTGCTCCGGCTGATCGCGGGACTGCTGCCGCCGACGTCCGGCACGGTCACGGTGGCGGGTGATCGGGTCACCGGGCCGCGCCGGGACGTGTCGTTCATGTTCCAGCGGCCGGCCCTGCTGCCGTGGCGGTCGGTGCTGTCGAACGTGATGCTGCCGATCGAGATCGACAGCGGTGGCACTGAGCAGCGCCAGTCCCGGAGCCGGGCGGCGTACCGGGACCGGGCCCACGACCTGCTCGACCTCGTCGGGCTGAAGGGATTCGAACGGCGGCTGCCGCACGAGCTGTCCGGCGGGATGCAGCAGCGGGTGTCGTTGTGCCGCTCGCTGATCCGCGACCCGCAGGTGATGCTGATGGACGAGCCGTTCTCCGCGCTCGACGCGCTCACGCGGACCGAGCTGTCCGAGGAACTGCAGCGGATCAAGATGGAGCTGGCCACCACGATCGTGTTCGTCACGCACTCGATCGAGGAGGCCGTCGTGCTGGCCGACCGCGTGGTGGTGCTGACGCCTCGGCCGGGCCGGCTGCGCGAGATCGTCGACATCGACATCCCCCGGCCGCGCAGCCTCGGTCAGAACGCGCACCTGACCGAGGTCGCGCAGATCAGCGGTCTGCTGCACGGCCTGCTCGCCGAGAAGAGCGCGGCGGACATCCGGCCGGTCGACGAGGTGCGGCCGTGACCAAGCGCTCCTGGCTGACCACCTCGCCGACGGCGGCGGTGCTGCTGCCGATCCTCGGCCTGATCGGTGCGATCGCGCTGTGGTGGCTGGCGACGATCGTGTTCTCGATCGAGTCGTACCTGCTGCCCACGCCGGGCGACGTGGTCCGGACGCTCGCCGACCAGCCGGCGTACCTGCTGAGGGAGACCGGGATCTCGTTCCTGGAGACGATCGAGGGCTTCCTGCTGGCGATTGTGATCGGGGTGCCGATCGCGTTGCTGATCGTCCGCTCGGTGATCCTGGAGCGGCTGGTCTACCCGCTGCTGCTGATGGTGAACGCGATCCCGAAGATCGCGGTCGCGCCGCTGCTGGTGGTGTGGATGGGCTTCGGGCAGTGGCCGAAGGTGGTGATGGTGCTGCTGATGTGCTTCTTCCCGATCGTGATCTCGACCGCGCAGGGGATGAAGTCGACGCCGGCCGAACTGGTCGAGCTGCTCCGGTCGCTGAACGCGAGCCGGACGCAGGAGTTCTTCAAGCTGCGGCTGCGGTACGCGATGCCGCAGATCTTCACCGGGCTGAAGGTGGCGATCTCGCTGGCCGTGATCGGTTCGGTGATCGCCGAGTTCGTCGGTGCCACCCAGGGCCTGGGCTACGTGATCCAGCAGTCCGGCGCGAGCGCCGACACCGCGCTGGCGTTCGCCGCGATCACGCTGCTCAGCATCATGAGCATCATCCTGTTCTACGGGCTGGTTCTCCTGGAGCACCTGTTCCTCCCGTGGGCCCAGGAGACCCGATGACCGGAGGTTCGGCCGGGCCTCCGGCGCCGGCGTGGTCATCGGGCCTCGGCTCCCGCCCTTCCCTCGTCGCTGCAGTCGCCGCGCTCCCTACGCTCCTCGGTCCAGGGCGGGAGGCCCGATGACCGCACAGGCCTCCGACTCTGACCGGCGGGTGCTGGTGCGTCCCGCCTGGCTGGAAGCGACTGTCTCGGCCGTCTTCAGCGCGGTCGGGTTCGACCCGTCCGACGCCGCCAAGATCGCCACCGCACTCGTCGAGGCGGACCTCCGCGGCGTGAGCTCGCACGGCATCATGCTCGTCCCGATGTACGTCGAGCGCCTGAATGCCGGCGGCGTCACCCGGGAACGCGAACTGGACATCCTGTACGACGCCGGCGCAGCGATGGTCGTGGACGCGCGCGGCGGGATGGGGCAGCTGTCCAGCCCGCAGGCGATGGGACACGCGATCGACCGCGCCGGCCGGTACGGGATCGGTCTGGTCTCGGTCCGCAACGCCCACCACTTCGGCGCGGCCAGCCGCTGGGCGATGCAGGCCGGTGACGCGGGATGCGTCGGCGTCGCGATGTCCAACACCACGCCGCTGATGCCCGCCCCGGGCGGGGCGGAGCGGATCGTCGGCAACAACCCGCTGGCGATCGCCGTGCCGACCTCGGCCGGTGTCGAGATCGTGCTCGACATGGCCCTGTCGGCGGTTGCCCTGGGCAAGATCCGGCTGGCGGCGTCGGCCGGCCGGCCGATCCCGGAGACCTGGGCGACCGACCCCTCCGGGACGCCCACCACCGACGCGGAGGAAGCCGTCCTCGGGATGCTGCTGCCGGCCGCCGGACACAAGGGCTTCGGCCTGGCGCTGATGATCGACGTCCTGACCGGGGTGCTGAGTGGCGGCGGCTGGGGTGACCAGGTGCGGCCGCTCTACCGCGAGCCGGACCGGCCGAACGACTGCGCGCACCTGTTCCTGGCGATCGACCCGGAGCTGATGGGCGGCGTGGAGAGCTTCCGCCGCCGCTCGTCCGGGCTGGCCGCTCGGGTTCGCAGCAGTGCCACCGCCCCAGGAGTCAACCGGCTGTACCTGCCGGGGGAGATCGAGGCGGAACGGGCAGCGCACCAGCGGCGTCGCGGCGTACTGGTCGAACGATCGGGGCTGGACGGGCTGCTGGCGGCCGCACGCGCGGTCGGTGCCGTCGTTCCGGCGGGAGGGGTGCTCGACTGATGCCGAAGACACAGGTCACGACGACCGAGCTGCACACACCGAACGGCGTGTTCTCGCAGGCCACCACGATCGAGGCGACCGGGCGACTGGTGTTCGTCTCCGGGATGACCGCCCGTCGCCCGGACGGCAGCATCGCGGGCGTCGGCGACGTCCGCGAGCAGACCCGGCAGGTGTGCGAGAACGTGCGGGCCGCGGTCCGGGCCGCCGGCGGCACGATGGCCGACGTCTGCCGGGTGGACGTGTACGTGCGCAACATGGAGGACTTCGCCAGGATCCATGAGATCCGGGCGCAGTACTTCGCCGAGCCGTTGCCCGCCTCGACCATGGTCGAGGTCAGCAAGCTCGCGCATCCTGACTACCTGATCGAGATCAACGCGATCGCAGTGGTTCCATGACGGAGGGGGTACGCATGCGTGGCGTCGAGTGGACCTGAGATGCGGTACGTGATGGTGGAGCACGCCGGCCAGGAGCGGCCGGGCGTGCTCGACGGTGAGGTCGTTCGGTTGCTGTCGGCGACCGACTTGACCGCGGTGATCTCCGGACCGGCCACGGTGGTCGGTGAGATCCCGTACCGGGCGGAGATCCTGCGCCCGCCGCTGCGGCGGTTCCGGCGGGACATCCTCTGCACCGGGTGGAACTACTGGGACCACTTCGAGGAGAGCCGCGGCAAGCGCGACGGCCAGGACGTGGACCGGCCGGAGCACCCGACGTTCTTCACCAAGGGCCCGGACGTGGTGATCGGCCCGTACGACGACATCGCCTGGGACCCGGCGATCTCGGCCAAGTGGGACTACGAGGCCGAGCTGGCCCTGGTGATCGGCCGGACCGGCCGGAACATCCCCGCCGCCGAGGCGCTGGACCACGTCTGGGGCTACACGCTGGCCAACGACGTGTCGCAGCGCGACCTGCAGCGGGCGCACGGAGGCCAGTGGCTGAAGGGCAAGAGCATCGACAACACCATGCCGCTCGGACCGTGGATCATGACCGCGGACGAGATCGGTGATCCGCAGGACGTCCGGCTGCAGTGCCTGGTCAACGGTGAAGTCCGGCAGGACGCGTCGACCCGGCAGATGGCGTTCGACATCGCCACGCTGATCAGTGAGCTGTCCTTCGGCATGACGCTGCGCCCGGGCGACCTGCTGCTGACCGGTACGCCGGCCGGCATCGGCAACGCCCGTGAACCGCAGGTGTTCCTGCAGGAGGGTGATGTGGTCGTCACCCGCGCGGACAAGATCGGTGAGCTCCGCAACCGGGTGAGCCGCGCATGAACGGGCCCTTGGAGTTGCTACCGGGTGGTGGCAGGGGAGGGCGCCGTACGCTCGCCGAGCACGCGGCCGCCGAGTTGCACCAGCTCATCCTGTCGGGCGAGCTCCCCAGTGGTACGCCGTTGCGTCTGGTCGAGTTGGCGAGTCGGCTGGAGATGAGTCAGATGCCGGTCCGGGAAGGCCTGCGGCGGCTGGAGGCACTCGGGCTGGTCGAGATCATTCCCCACCGGGGGGCGTGGGTCCGGGACCTGTCGCTGGACGACCTGCGGGACACGCACGAGACCCGGCTGGCGCTCGAGAGCCTTGCCGTACGGGCGGCGGCCGAGCACTTCGGCGCCGAGGATCTGGAGAAGGCAGCGGCCGCACTGGCCGAGCACTTGCGGCTCTCGCGGGCCGAGGACTCGGTGGGTGCCCGGCAGGCGCATGCGGACTTCCACTTCGCCATCTACCGGGCCGGCGGGTCGCAGTGGCTCGCCCGGGCGATCGAGCCGGTGTGGCAGAACAGCGAGCGCTACCGGTTCGGCAGCCGGCCGACCGCGTTCCTGATCGAGCGGAACCGGGCGGAGCACCAGGCGATCCTGGACGCGTGTGTCGCGCGCGACCCGGAGGCGGCCGAGCAGGCTCTGCGCAACCACCTGGCCGGCGCGTTCCAGCGGATCACGAACACTATGACGAGGCGAGCCGAGGGAGAGCAGGCACGGCCGCCGAAGCGGAAGGAGACCTCGTGAAGGCGAGCTTCGACGCGACGGATGAGGTCGTGGTCGTCACCGGAGGCGCGCAGGGCATCGGTGCGGCGCTGGCGCGAGCTGTCACCGTCTGCGGCGGGACCGCGGTGGTCTTCGACGTGGTGAAACCTGACTGGGACGTCGAGTACGTCGAGGTCGACGTCGCGGACCGTACCTCGGTCGAGTCTGCCGTCGCGACCGTGATGTCTCGATACGACCGGATCGACGGACTGATCGCCGGAGCGGCCGTGCAGCCTCGGTCGAAGGTGCTGGAGACGGACCCGGCCGAGTGGACCCGGACGCTGCAGGTGAACCTGGACGGTGTGGTGTGGATGTGTCAGGCCGTCGTACCGCACATGGTGGCCCGGCGGTCCGGTTCGGTGGTCGTGTTCACGTCGGGCATGGCCGTCACCGGTTACCCGGGCGCGGCGGCGTACGCGTCGAGCAAAGCCGCGCTGATCGCCTTCGCGAAGACCCTGGCCGCCGAGGTGGCCGAGCACCGGGTGCGGGTCAACGTGGCCGCGCCGGGGGTGATCGACACCGAGCAGTTCCGGGGTGCGAACGCCGGTGCGGACCGCGAGCACTGGCAGGACACCATGGGTATCGGGGACCCCGAGGACGTGGTCGGCCTGTTGCTGTACCTGCTGTCCGACGCGGCCGCGATGACCGGGTCGGTGCTGACCCGGGAACGCGCGTTCGCCAAGCTGGCTACCTTCGCGTAGCGAGAAAACGACTACAGCACGGAGTGATGAGTGACTGCTGACCAGCTGCCCGTCGCCGTCGTGGGTGCCGGGCCGATCGGCCTGACCACGGCACTCGGCCTGGAGCACTACGGCATCCCGTACCTGCTGCTCGAGGAGGATGCCGTTCTGTCGTCCGACACCAAGGCCGGGACGACGCTGAGCCGGACGCTGGAGATCTGGAACCGCTACGGCGCGGTCGACGGGATCCTCGCGGCCGCGCTGCGGATCGACGAGATCGGCGACATCGACCGGGCGACCAACACCCCGCGCGCGTCGGTGCGGCTGGCCGAGCTGGCCGACGACACCCAGTTCCCGTTCGTGATCAACCTGCCGCAGCAGAAGATGGAGCCGATCCTCGCCGGGGCCCTGCGGCAGCCGGTGTCGACGCAGCACCGGTTGCAGTCGTTCGAGGTCCGGGACGACCGGGTCGTGCTGCGAGTGGACACGCCGGACGGGCCACGCTCGCTGGAGGCCTCGCACCTGCTGGCCTGCGACGGCGGCCGGAGCAGGATTCGGGACGCGCTCGGCGTGACCGTGGTGGGGGAGACCCTGCCGGAGCGCTACATGCTGATCGACGTCGTCGTCGATCTGGACGTCGACAACGCGCGCGACTACCCGTACCTGGCGTACTTCGCGGACAAGTCCGAGTGGATGGTCCTGATCCGGCAGCCGGACAACTGGCGGTTCCTGTTCCCCCTCGGCCCGGATGCCGAGCCACCGGGCGAAGAGGAGCTGCTGGTGAAGGTGAAGCAGTTCATCGGCGAGGTGGACCGGATCGAGCTGCTCGGCTCGGTGGTCTACAACGTGCACCACCGGGTCGCGGATCGATGGTCGGTAGACCGCAAGGTGTTCCTCATGGGCGACGCGGCCCACCTGATCACGCCGATGTGGGCGCTGGGCCTGAACACGGGCGCTCTGGACGCGTCCAACCTGCCCTGGCGGCTGGCCTGGGTACTGCGCGGCTGGGCTGACGAAACGCTGTTGGACGGGTACGAGCAGGAGCAGCGGCCGGTGGCGATCAACGGATCCGGTGAGATGGCCGAGGCAGCACGCAAGTACATGTCCCACCAGCGCGGTGCGGTCACGGCCGACACGAGTGCGTGGGCCACCGCCTACACACGGACCCTGCTCAGCGTCCGGCTCGACGTGGAGGGCCACGGCGACTGGTCGATGGTGGCCACCAGTGCCATGCCACCGGCGGTCCGCGCAGGCGACCGGGCTCCGGACCAGGCATTGCAGGGACCCGCCGGGCGGGTCACGACCCACGACCTCTGCCGCGATTCCTTCGTCGCGCTGTACTTCACCGACGTCCGGCGCCGGCCGGGCATCCCGGTGAACGACTCGCCGGCGCTGAAGCACTACGCCGTCTCGCGGTGGGACGCGCCGCACGACTCCGGTCTGCGTGACCGGGCTCTGTTCGACCCGGGCAGCGTCGTCACGAACCGGTACGGCGTCCCACCCGAGAACGTCGTACTGATCCGGCCGGACGGCCACATCGCGGCGGTTGCTCCGATGGGTGCGGGCGTGGCGGAGGAGCTGTACATGCGGGTCACGGGTCGGCCTGTGCCACGGGAGGAGAGCTGATGGGGTCCTTCGACGAACCGCTGCGTGAGTTGCTGCTGCAGACGGACGACTTGGAGTGGGTGGACAAATCGCTGGCTGGGCTGTCCCACAAGATGCTGTGGCGCGACGACGAGACCGAGGCGTCGATCGCGCTGGTGCGGTTCGAGAAGGGGTCCGGGATTCCGTCGGAGCACAAGCACGCGTCGAACCAGTTCATGTTCTGCCTGTTCGGGCGGTACGTGTACCTGCCGACCGGGACGACGCTGACCAAGGGCAGCTTCTACTGGAACCCCAAAGGGCACGTGCACGGGCCGACGTTCGCGGAGGAGACGTCCGTCCTGCTGGAGGTGTACGACGGGCCGCACTACCCGGAACGACCGTCGTTCTACGACAACGACGAGGACGCCCGCTGACATGGCCGGCTGGGACGTCCACACCCACCTGATCCCGCCCACTGTGCTGTCGGCCGCGCACAAGGGTGCGTTCGGGCTGTCCGTCGACAGCGGCGCGTTGGTCGTCGACGGGCAACGGCTCCCGTTGGGACGTCTCGCCGACCCTGCTGCGCTGCTGCACTGGATCGCTGAGCAGGACCTGGACGGTGCCGTCGTCTCCGTACCGCCCGCCCTCTTCCGGTACGACGCCGGCGTCGAGTGGGCCGAGTTGGTGAACCAGGGGCTGCGTGAGCTGGCCACACCGCAGTTGCGTGTGCTGGGTCAGCTGCCGCTGCTCGATCCGGCCGCACCGGCCGTTGCCGCGTCGCTGGCCCGGGAGGGCGTCTTCAGCGGCTTCGCTCTCGGTACGCCGAGCTACGAAGGGCTCGACGCGGTGTGGGAGGTGCTGCACTCGCTCGAGGCCTTCACCCTGATTCACCCCGGTCTCAGTGACGACAAGCGGCTTGAGTCGTTCTACTTGAGGAATCTGTTGGGGAATCCGTACGAGACCGGACTGGCCGCGGCAAGCCTGGTCTTCGCGGATGTGCCGGGGCGGTTTCCGGGGATCCGGTTCTGCCTGTGTCATGGGGGTGGTGTGACGGCGGCGCTGGCCGGCCGGTGGCAGCGGGGGATCGACACGGCCCGGCCGGGGATCGAACCGCCGTCGCTGGCGGTGGCGGACGCATTGCGCCGGTTCTACGTGGACGATCTGGTGCACGACGACGCCGTACTGGAGTTGCTCGTCGCGACGTTCGGGCCCGGGCGGGTGCTGGCCGGCAGCGACTGGCCGTTCCCGATGGGAAGCGACTCCGTGACCGCCGCGCGGGCCGTGGCGGCCGATGCGCTGACCGCGCCGCTGGCGAAGGAGGTCGTCGGGCAGTGAGACGCGGTTTCCGCCATGACCTAGATGTGATCAGATATCAAATCGGGGACGAACGGGGTGGGTGTGTGAGCGAGCGGAGCGAGCTCATCATCAGGCGCAACGCGCAGCACGCCTCGTCCGCGCCCGGAGCGAAGCGAGGACGGGGATGAGCTTGGTGACGGGGGTCGTGCTGCGCAGTTACGGGCCTGGTGAGCCGTTGCGGGCCGAGGAGCTCGAGCTGGCGGCCGGGCCGGGCGAGACAGTGGTGGAAATGCAGTTGGCTGCGGTGACTCCGGCCGACCGGTCGGTGCTGGCCGGCAAGCAGCCGACACAGCCGTTCGTGCCCGGCTCCGAGGGCGCCGGCGTCGTGGTCAGGTCGGCGATTCACGAGGCCGGTATGCCGGTGGTGATCCGTGGTGAAGGCGTTGGCGTCAGCAGGCCCGGTCTGTGGGGCCGGTACGCCGTCGTGCCGG
Source organism: Kribbella turkmenica (assembly GCF_004348725.1). Lineage (GTDB taxonomy): Bacteria > Actinomycetota > Actinomycetes > Propionibacteriales > Kribbellaceae > Kribbella > Kribbella turkmenica. The sequence continues at coordinate 3,969 of NZ_SMKR01000183.1, read as the reverse complement.
ACGCCGCCGTACATGCTCTACCGAACGGACTCGATCCGGCGGTCGCCCTGGCTTTGCTGACGCCAGCGCTGACAGCCCACACCGCAGTACGACGGGTTGCCGGTGTGCTCGACGGCGAGACGGTCGTCGTCACCGGGATCACCAGCCTGCTCGGTCGGCTGTGTGCCGCGGTGGCACGGTCAGCGGGTGCGAAGAAGGTGATCGGACTGGCATGGAGCGGTGAGACCGTGGAATCCGCCGTGGTCGACCAGGTGGTGCGAGTGGACCAGCTGGGCCAGGTCGGCCGCGAGCTGGCCTGGTGCGACGCGGCCATCGACACCGTGGGTGGTCCGGTCACCAGCGGAGTGCTCGGACACATCACTCCAGGCGGACGGATCGCCGTACTGGGTTACAAGGCTGGTGAGTTCACCACCATCGACCTGCACCAGCTGATCGGGCGGGACCTGCGTCTGCTGCCGGTGAACCTGCAGCGAACCGTCCTCGAACCCGGTGCAGTGAGCCAGGCACTGGCGGACACGGCGTCCGCACAGGTACGCCCGGACGTCGACCTGCTACCGGCCGACCGGGTCGGTGACGCACTGGGCCGGACCGGGGCCGAGCGCAGGATCCTCTTGGATCTGACAGCGTTCTGACGACCCGTCTGTTCGGTCTGCTGGACTGGACCAAGCGGCCCGCCCTGGGCAAGTTGTTGCCGAAGCACCCCAGAGCGACCTGCTGCCCGCTACGGTTACCTCCCAGAGTTGTGCAGTGGAGGAGAGAGGCAGCCCGCACCCTATGACCCGACGACTCGAGCTAACGCCCGGCGGACCGACCGGCCGCCGTACTCTCGCCGAGGAGGCGGCGGCCGAACTGCACGAACTCATCCTGTCCGGCGAGCTCCCGAGTGGTACGGCGCTGCGGCTGGAGGAGCTCGCGAAGCGGCTGGACATGAGCCAGATGCCGATCCGCGAAGGGCTGCGGCGGATGCAGGCGCTCGGGCTGGTCGAGATCGTGCCGCACAAGGGTGCGTGGGTCCGCGAACTGTCGCTGGAGGATCTGCGCGACACCCACCAGACCCGGCTGGCGCTCGAGTCCCTCGCCGTACGGGCGGCCGCGACCCGCTTCACCGACGTGGACGCCACCACGGCGAAGGCGGCGCTGGCCGAGCACGTCCGGCTCTCGAAGGCCGGCGACAACATCGCCTCCCGGCAGGCGCACACCGAGTTCCACTTCGCCATCTACCGGGCCGGCGGCTCACGCTGGCTGCCGCGCGCGATCGAACCGGTCTGGCAGAACAGCGAGCGCTACCGGTTCGGCTCCCGGCAGACCAAGGCCCGGATCGAGCAGACCCGGCGTGAGCATCAGGCGATCCTCGACGCCTGCGTCGCGCACGACGAAGCCGGCGCCGAGGCCGCACTGCGCGAGCACCTCGAGGGTGCGATGCGGCGCATCACGGAAACGATGGAACGTCGCTACCAGAAGAGCTGAGCACCTCGAAGCGGTCGGTGTCCCAGCCGCTCACGTCGTAGATCGCCCGGAGCAGCAGGGAGTCACCGCGTCGGCCGTAGGTCGTGAGTAGTTCGGCGATGTCCGTCGTACCGAGCCCTGCGTAGTACTGGTCGAGTGCTTGCCTGCGTCGGCTCTCGGGCGCCTTGCCGATTTCCAGCAGGTCAGTGCGGTCACTGCCGACGACCATGCCGGAGCCGACCTTCTCCCCGGGCAGCAGGCGCCGCATCAACTCCTCACCCGCACGGACGTCTTCCGCACGCAGCTGCGCACCAAGCGCATAGCACTGCTGCTGTTGGACGGCGGTCGAGATGGCGATGTGGTCCGGGTGCCCGGTGAGGCCGTCGCGGCCGACGGTGAGCACCAGTTGCGGCTGGACCTCGTGCACAGTCCGCTCGACCTCGTCCGCCAGTTGCTGCGGGTCGGTAGCTGCCAGCGTTCGGGGTCCGGCTGAGCCGCCGTCGTCCACCCAGCGGTCCTTTGTGCTCAGCCAGTCCCAGTCGTCTATCCCCAGGAGATCGCAGGACGCTTGGAGCTTGTCGGCCGCATCCCCGATTCCTCGCGTGGCAACCCGCAGTACGACGCGCCACCCCGCCGTACTCAGGACAGCGGTGGCTGCACCGGTGGCGAACACCTCGTCGTCGGGATGCGCGTGTACTACAAGGGCAGTGCGCACTCAGTCGGCCAGCCGGGCTGGGAAACCGCCGGTCGCGACCGGGCCCCAGCGCTCCGGGGTGATCCGGATCAGGCACTTGCCCTGCTTCCGCATGGCGTCCCGGTACTCGTCCCAGTCCGGGTGCTCGCCGGAGATCGAGCGGTAGTACGCCACCAGAGGCTCCACCGCGTCCGGCAACTGGATCACCTCGCCGCTGCCGTCGACCTGGACCCACGGGCCGTTCCAGTCGTCCGACAGGACGACCAGACTCGTCCGCGGGTCCCGCTCCACGTTGGTGCTCTTGGCCCGCTCCGGGTACGACGAGATGACGATGCGGCCCTCGGTGTCGACACCACCGGACACCGGCGACGCCTGCGGCGTACCGTCGGCGCGCGTGGTGATCAGCAGCATGTGGTGACGCGGGCGGACGAACTCCAGCAGCTCGTCGAGCCCGACCTTGGTGTTGGTGGCAATTGTCCTCGGCATGCTCCCACCCTATGTTCGGCCAGGCCGCCGCTGTCTCCTGTCCGTCGGTTGCAGGTCGTCCGGGGCCAGCAGGTGCTCCGGTCACAGCTCGCACAACCGGCCGGACCGAACCGCATATCGGCTGCTGCGGCCCCGATGGCTAGCCGGGGGTTTCGTCGGCCGCGCTTCGTGGACCGAAACGCTGGAGTTGTCCGGTGTGTATGTCCTTCACCCATTCCCAGTCCGGGGCGACCGACGGGCCGATCCGCGGGTCGTCGAAGACACCGCCGTCGCGCAGTGCCTGCACGTACGCGCGATCCAGCTCGATCCGTGCGCGCGCCTGGCCGGCTCCGCCGACGGACCCGTGGCCGGGGAGGACGGCATCGGCGACGTCGGCGACGTCCTCGAGCAGCCGCAGCCCGGCGAGGTAGTCCTCGATCGGGTCGTTGGTGCCGTTGACGTCGTCGAGCATCGGTACGAAGAGGTCGGACAGCATGTCGCCGGCCACGAGAACGCCGTGGTCCTCGACGAACAGCGCCGCATGGCCCGGGGCGTGCGCCGGATGTTCGATGACCCGGACCTCGGGGCCGTCCCAGGGAATCCGCGCGGTGCCCGCGGGCAGCTCGGTGATCAGGCCGAACAGGTCCAAGGGTATGTCGTCGGCGATCTCCGGCGGCAGGCCCGCGGCGATGCGGTCCTTCCAGTCCGCGCCCGACCGCAGATCGCGTAGGAAGGCCGCACAACGGGCGGTGCCGTAACGGGGCACGTCGCCGAGCTCGGAGTGCCAGAGCACGTGATCCCAGTCGGGATGGGTCGAGAAGCCTGCCACCACGGGCCGGTTCAGCTCGCGAAGGTCGTTCGCGAGGCAGGTCATCTCGGCGTTCGTCAGTCCGGGGTCGACGAGCAACACCCCGTCCCGGCCCTGTACGACGCCGGCATTGTTCTGGAGTACTTCGCTCTGATGGAACAGCACACCCTCTGTGACCTGCTTCAGCACGCGGGGCCCCTCACCTCGGCTTGTGGTTCGCCATCGATGCCGAGACCGTAGAACCTGGCGGTACAGGGAGCAAGGACCACGGCGAATTGACATGTTCGAACAGGTGTTCGAACATGGATTCATGACGGGGACAACGGCAGCAGACCGGACGCGACCAGGTGTCACCGCCCTGGACCAGGCCCGCATGCTCCTGGCCCGGGCAAAAGCCCAGAAAGCCGCCCTGCTCGCCCAGCAAAACCCCGACCGCACCGGCCCCACCTCAGCCCATTCCCGCCTTGGCTCCACGGGTGCCTCCAGCCCGCACAGCCACTCGTCTGCTCCCTCCGGTCCGGGCTCACCATCCCCGCTCCACGGCGGTAACCCCCTC
>NZ_SMKR01000182.1 GCF_004348725.1 Kribbella turkmenica | reverse complement strand
GCCAGGGAGAGGCCTACCGGAAGGGCTCGGGCGTCGACGCCGGCGGGGACGCTGAGGGCGGGGAAGTCGGCGATGGACCAAGGGACCGAGAGGCGGATGCGGGGGCCTTTGGGTGGCCGGGTGTGGTCGATGAGTGGGGGAGCGGCGTCGATGGTCGGATGGGCCAGGGCGTCGAGGCGGTGGGACTGCATGAGGTGGCGCCAGTCCTGCGTCCATCGGGCGCGGAGGCGGTGGGCTTCCTCGTAGCGGTGGCGGGGGATGCCTTCACCTTTGCGGACGCGTTCGCGGACCTGGGGTGTGTAGAGGTGGCTGTGAAGGACGAGCGCGTCGTGGATCTGGTGCGCTTCGGACTCGTTGATCGTGTCGAAGACTCCGGTGGACTTCTCCAGGACGAGCTTGGCGTTCGGTGGGTTCTCGATCTCGACGAGTTCGGCGCCGCGGGCGACCAGGAGGTCGAGGGCCTCACGGCAGACGACGGCGATCCGCCCGTCGACGTTCTCCCAGGACATCTCGATCGGTAGGCCGATGCGAGTCCCGGTGAGGTCGCGTGGCGGTGCGAGCGGGTACGGCGGTGCCGGCTCCTCCAGCGTGGCCGGGTCGCGAGGGTCGTGGCCGGCCAGGACGCGCATCAGGATCGAGATGTCGAGCATCCGGCGGGCCATCGGGCCGGCGACGTCGAACGACGGGCTCAGCGGGATGACACCGTACCGGGAGATGCGGCCGCGGGCGCTGCGGAGGGTGGAGACGCCGCAGGCGGCGGCCGGGATGCGCAGCGAGCCGCCGGTGTCGGTTCCGGTGGCGACCGGGACCATCCGGCAGGCGAGAGCGGCCGCGGATCCGCCGGACGAGCCGCCCGGAGTACGACGGATGTCCCACGGGTTCGCCGTCGGTGTGGACGCCGTACCGTACGCGAACTCGTGCGTGGTGGTCTTGCCGAGCATCCCCGCGCCAGCGGCCGCGAGGCGCTCCCAGAGGGCGGCGTCCTCGGCCGGCACGTAGTCGGCGAGCACCTGGCTGCCGGCCGTGGTGAGTACTCCTTTGGTGAGGAACACGTCCTTCACCGCGACCGGTACGCCGGCCAGCACGCCGACCGGCTCGCCCGCCGCGCGGGCGTCGTCGGCGCGGTCCGCGGCTTCCAGAGCGAGATCCGGAGTACGGGTGACGAAGGCGCGGACGGCGGGCTCGGAAAGGTCGATCCGGCGCAGGCAGTCCTCGACGAGTTCGCGCGCGGAGAGTTTGCGCTGCTCCAGCAAGGGCAGTACCTCGGTCAGGCTGAGATCCGCGGCGGAGTCACTCATATCCGCGAGCCTACGAAAGAACACCCGCCCGGGGAGTCCCGGGCGGGTGTCGGGCGGTGTCGCGGATGCGGCCGGAATCAGTGTCCCATCGCGGCGGCGACGTTGTAGAGGCCGAAGCAGAAGACCATGACCACTCCGAAGAGCAGAATGAACAGGATCTGTTTCCAGAAGGAGATCAGGAGTATCGCACTGGCCAGCACGACGATGGTCGCGACGAATTCGTTGGGAGGCATGGCGTTTCCTCTTTCCTTCGATTCACTTCCCTTGGCTGCTTGGTTTTCGCCGCTCCCGGGTTAGAGTGAGTCGGCGGTCCGGCGTTATGGTTACGCTTTCAGTGAACGTCACGACAATCGGTTGTCAATCCAGAAGAATTGGCATCACGTTCTTTGTCCGGACATGATTCTGGCAGCGGGATCCGGCGTCTTGGCCGCCGCTTTGGCGGTTGCAGCGATACGCCGGCAGCCGTCGGCGTACGATTCTCTGCCAGTTGGCACCTTTCGGGTGCCAATTGGCAGCCAGCGGCGGTTCCGGGCGCGACACGCCGCCAAAACTCGTCGTCCTGGGAAGTTGCGAGGACTCGGCAACCGTCGGCTAGCATTCTTCGCGTGGTGATCAGTGCCGTCGAGCCGACGGTTCCAGCGGTCGTCCCACCGCTTCCAGTCCCCGAAGAACCGGCAGTTTCCGTGACTCCCGTGGTGGCCCGGCTTTCGCTGGATGATTGCCGAAGGCACGCACCGGACTTCGCGAACCTGCTGGCCGATGCCGTGCGCAAGTACGGCATACCGAGTCGTGCGTTGAGTGTCCGGACGTTGCTCCACCTGCCGCGGACGACGCGGCCAGACGGCACGGTGGGACGTAAGGCGGTGATCGGCGAGCTGAAACGAAACGCGCTGCGGTTGCGTGCCGATCAGCGGGCGATCGACAGTCTTGTTCCGAAGGACCGTTTCGAACTGCCGGACCTGCGTTTCGTCCGTCTCGGGAACAATGATGCTGATCAGATCTTCAGCCGGCTGCATTACCTGCGCAGCGCCCGGGCGGGTTCGGTGAACTTCGCGCTGGTCGATCCGGTGAACCGGCTTCCGGTGACTTTGTGCAGCGTCACTCCGCTGGAATGGATGCGGGTCGGCCGGCAGTTGCAGTCGCAGTTCGGCGTACCGCTGGGTGCGGCGTGGGACGTGTCCCGGGTGTACTCGTTCGACGTGGCGCCGCCCAATGCGATCTCTTTCCTGCTGGCGAAAGTGCGGCAGGTGATCCGGCGGGAGATTCCTTCCGTGCAACTGCTGACGACCGCCGTCGACCCGAATCTCGGGTTCGTCGGGGCGAGCTACCGGGCTGCGAACTGGCAGCAATGGATGTCGATCGAGGCCCGTCCGTACTTGTACGTCGACGGGGTGTATGCGAGCCCGCGTCAGCTGCGGACGCGCTTCGGCGGGGCGAATCTCGTGGAGCTGCGGGCCGCCCATCCGCGCGGACGCTTCGAGCAGAGCCGGGCGAAGCTGCTCGACTCGGTCATCTACTGCTGCCGGCTTCGTGGGGAGACCGAGATCGTCCCCGAGGAAGGCCAACGCCGCCTTCGCCGGTGAGCTCGGATCTTGTGGGTGAGCGCCGCCGCCGACCTGGGGGTCACACGAGGCCGCTGCCGTTGACGGTGAAGGGGGAGCGGGCCAGGAGGGCGTCGATTCGCTGGCGGTCGGGCATGGAGTTCGAGAGGGGGAAGTCCGCGGTGGCGCAGGACATGGCGGCGGCGGCCCAGAGGGCTACCTGGCCGGAGAACTTGCGGTCGTTGTCCAGCAGCTTCGCGGCGAGGGCGGCGCAGAATGCGTCGCGGGAGGCTGACGACTCCTTGTAGATCGACGGGATCGTCGGCACGCTGATGACGTCGTGGGCGGGCCCGGAGTAGATCGTGCAGCCGCCGTTGACCAGCAGGCACAGGGTCTCGACACCGAAGGCGAGCAGGTTCCGCGCGACCGGGTCGGGGTCGAAGGGGCCGTGGCCCTGGGAGGCGAAGCTGCCGAGTTCCCACGGGTGGGCCACCAGGTAGTCGATCCGCCCGAAGGTGTCCCGGGAGATGCGCTCGTCCTCGTAGGGCTGGCCAGGAGTCACGATCGCGAGTGGGCGGTCGGCGGGATCGCGGTGAGCGACGGCCAGAGTCTGCTGCATCGTCTCGCGCGGGACCTCGAAGGTCAGGAGAAGCGCGTCGCAGCCGGCGATCTGCTCGGACCGTTCGTCGATGTCCTCGCCGGCGAGGAACACCTCGTTCTGGTTTCGCCAGTTGACGGCGATGCTGTCGCCGAGTTCCTTCTCGAACACCCCGGTGAACGGCGTACGGCGGCCGCGGATCCGCTTCACCAGGGACGTGTCGACGCCTTCGTCGCGCAGGTGCTGAAGGATGTCCTCACCGAACCGGTCGTCGGTGATCGCGGCGACCAGGGAGGTGTGGAAGCCGAGCCGGGCAGCGGCGACAGCCTGGTTGAGGCCTTTGCCGCCGGGGGAGAGGTCGAAGCTGTAGGCCTCACTGGAGGTCTCGGGGGCCGGGAGGGTCTTGGTGCGGAAGGTCGCGTCCATGACGGCGCCGCCGACCACGATCACCCGGCCGGCGGGTGTGACGTCCGGGGCCGGCACCGCGTCGAGCATGACCACGGTCTTCGAGCCGACCGAGTAGATGTCGCGACGGATGAGTTGGTTGGCGAGCTCGCGGAGTACGACGGGCTCGGTGGTGCCGCGGAGGGCGCGGTCGCTCGGTGCTTCGGGCGGCTGGTGGCCGAGGGCTTCGTGCAGCCGGTGCCAGTGGTTGAGCAGCGTCTCGCGCCGGCGGCCGAGGGAGGTGCTGTAGAGCGAACGCGTGATGCGGTCGTCGAGGCCGGCGTGCGCGTGCGTGTCGGTGTGCAGGCCGAGCGCCAGGATCGCGTCCGCGACGATCTGCTGGGTGCCGTGCAGATCCTCGCGGACGCAGTTGGCGACCAGGTCGAACGCGGCCGAGGCGACGTCGAGCTCGTGCACGGTGGCGAACCGGCGGGTCGCGGCCAGCTCCATCAGGGGGGCCGCGATCCCGGTGCGGTTCGCGTGCAGCCGAGCGACGGTCAGGCCGTCATGGGTGCGCAGTTTCTCGAGCACGCTGGCAAGCAGCAGCACGTCCGCCGTCTGCTTGTCGCTGCGGTTGATCATCCGGCCCCCGGGGTGCGGTTCTCCTCGAACCAAGTATGCGGATCGCAGGGCCACGTGGAAACCGGCCGCGCACGTCACCGCAGCGCCGACAACCATCGGGCCGCCTGTTTGGCCTGGGAGAGACGGCGTTCGTAGGTCGCTCCGACGGCCAGCAGGACGGCGCCGGCGGCGCCCAGGGTGATCCAGCGGGGGATCAGTGGGGCAGCCTCGACGAACTGCCAGATGCCGACCTTGGCGAGGACGGCGGCGCCGACGGCGAACGGGGCCTGGAGACCGAGCTGGGCGCCGAGGACGATCACCGCCAGGGCGGCGGCGACCACGAAGGTCACCCGCACCCAGCTGTGGTTGCCGTCAGCAATCAATGCGGACGGCACCAGGCCGATCAGCAGGCCCGGGCCGAGGTAGACCCAGCTCGGCTGGTCGCGCCAGGCCAGTACGCCGATCGCGAGCATCACGACGGCGGGTGGCACGGTGAACCACTCGATCGTCGTACCACCGGCCGCCAGGACGAACGCGGTGTTCGCGATGATCAGCAGCAGCCCCGCGACCAGCAGGGCGTCCCGGCGAGCAGGGTTCATGCCGTAGGCGATCAGCGGGGCCGCGGTGATGGTCAGGACGACACCGGTGCCGGAGTCCACGGACACCACCGCGGCGATGGCCTCGGCGACCAGGACGGCAATCGCCGACGAGCCGATCAACATCCGCTCCAGCGGCTTGCCGACGTACCGGCAGGCGAGGCCGGCGCCGCACGCGCCGACGACGGCGACGCTGACCGCACCCGCCCACAAGCCGATGAACTCGTCGATGGTGAACAGGACGACGGCGAACTGCGCACCCAGACTGGCGACCCCGGCGGCCGGTACGGCGTCGACCGTCTTCCGGACGGCGGCGAAGACGGCCAGCACGGCGATGATGCCGGCGATGAAGCCGAGTTGCCGGACGTCCGCGAGCCACAGACAGTAGAAGAGGTTGACCGAGGCAACAGTGATGGTCCCGGCGGACAACACCGTCGAGACCGCTCCAGCACGCCGGCCGCGGAGGATCAGCGCGATAGTGAGCACGGTGGCAACCCCGGTGGTCAGCCATCGACCCGGCCCGGGCACCTGCGGCAGGCACGTCGCGACGGTGAAGCCCGCGGCCGCCGCGCACACCGCTTCGCCCAGCCCCGGCGTGACCGGCAGCGGCCGTTTGCGCAGCATGAGAACGCCGGTGATCGCGGCGACGCAGACGACCGCGGTGGTCGCGACGACGGTCCTGAGCTCCGCCGAGGTGAACGACGTACCGGCGAAGTCGCGGTAGTCGGCGGCGTACTTCGTCAGCAGGCCGAGGAAGGTGCGCACCATGCCGGTGACGAGGATGCCGACGAACACGACGGCCGAAGTGATCGCGCCGGTACGGCGGACGATCGGTGTGCTGAGCGCGGACAGGGCGAGCGTGGCGACGACCTGCGCGAGGAGTGCGGCGAGCAGCCAGGGCAGGCTGACGCGGTCGACGAGGATCAGCGGCAACGGCAACTGGCCCGCGATCACGGCGGTGACGCCGTACGTGACCACCTTAGGAGCCAGCCGGGTCATCAGGAGGTTGACCAGGGCAACGGAGGCGAACACGACCGCGCTGTACGTGACGCCGTCGACGGCGTCCTCCGAGACGAGTCCCAGGGCGCGGGCGCCGTACAGGTCGACGGTGAGAAGGCCGCAGCCGAGGATCGCGAGTGCTTCGGCCGACGCGGCCAGGGAGCTGCGGCTCGCGGGGATGGAGCCGGCGAAGGCGAGGGCGGCGAGGGTACCGATGATGCCGGCCTGCAACGCGACCGGGAGACTGTCCCAGTTGACCGCGAGGAAGGTGACGCCGGCGGCGAGCAGAAGGAGCACGCCGAGGCTGAGCAGGGTGGCCTGTGGGCTGAGCCGGCGGCGCGGTGGCTTGGGACGCCGTACCGGCTCAGGTGAGGGCGGAAGCGGCGGCTGAAAGGCCGCGGCAGGTTGCCGCACAGGCGGGGTCGCCGGCGTTGGCACCGGCCCGGGCACAGGCGGAGGAGACGGCGGAGGAGACGGCGGTGTGACGACTCCGCGTGGTGGAGGCGGTGGGTAGTGAGGCAACGGGGGCGGCGGCGCGGGTTGTGGTACTGCTACCACGCTGAGGTGTAGCCGGCTGTGACAAACCGGGCACTGCACGGGGGCGGTGACATGGGTGTTCATGACATTCCTCCTGAGTCTCACCTCACTGTCTCCCTGCGAAACGGGTGCCCGCGTGAGTACGTCTACTCAACTCGTGACGTAGGCTGCTGCGGTCTGCCGGTCGTCCAGACCGGCGTGACGAACACGGGGAGCAACATGAGCACTGGACATGTCGAGCTCGCAAGGGCTCAGCAGGAACGTTGGCAGACGGAGTACGCGCGGCATCCGCACCTGCACGGGACCCAGCCGTCGGCGGCGGCCCGGTGGGCGGCCGAGGCGTTCGGTGCCGCAGGCATCGATGATGTCCTCGAGCTCGGCGCCGGTCAGGGCCGGGACGCGCTCTTCCTGGCCCAGCAGGGCTTCAGCGTGCACGCCACCGATTTCAGCGAGTCCGCGCTCGACCAGTTGCGGCTGGACGCGCAACGGGAAGGGCTCGACGACCGGGTCACCGCGGCGTTGCACGACGTCCGCGACCCGCTGCCGCCGGCCGACGCGACCGTGAACGCCGTGTTCGCGAACATCCTGCTGAACATGGCCTTCTCCCGCGCCGAGCTCCGGTCGCTGGTCGGCGAGATCCACCGCGTGCTGCGACCCGGCGGGCTGTTCGTGTACGCCGTGTGGTCGGCGGACGACCCGTGCTCGGGTCACTGGCGCGAACTGGCGGACGGCCTGTCGGAGCACGACGGTTTCGCCGGCCGGTTCTTCGACGACGCGCTGATCGACGAACTGGCCGATCGCTGGCGGCTCGACGACACCACGTCGTACGCCGAGGGGCCCCGCCGGATGCGGCGGGTCGCGCTCGCGAAACCCAATCCTGCAAGCTGATTCCGCCCGGACCTGAAGCCGGCTCTAGCAGTTCCGGTTCCGAAGAGGTGAAGTTCACTCCAGCTGCGGCGCGGCAGATTGCAGTGTGGTCACCGAAGCGAAAAGTTGCATTGACGAACCCGACCGGTTCCGACAGGCTCAGTCCGCGTCTCACCTTCGACCATCGGAGAAACAGCAATGCAGTGGTACATCGACGTCCTCAAGAAGTACGCCGTGTTCTCAGGGCGGGCCCGGCGGAAAGAGTACTGGATGTTCGTACTCTTCAACGTGATCGTGTCGATCATCCTGAGCATCCTGGACCGCGCCCTCGGCTTGACCTACGGCTCGGGGGCCAGCCAGTCCGGCTGGCTGTCGACGATCTACAGCCTGGCCGTGCTGGTGCCGGCGATCGCGGTCGGCATCCGGCGCATGCACGACACGAACCGTTCCGGCTGGTGGATCCTGATCAACCTGATCCCGTGTGTCGGTTTCATCTGGTTCATCGTGCTGGCCGCCCAGGAGGGCACGGTCGGCGACAACCAGTACGGTCCGGACCCGAAGGCCGCCGAACGCTTCGGCCAGCCGGGTACGGGTCCCGTCGAGCCGGGCTACCCGACGGTTTGAGCTGACGAAACGCCCCGCGGACCCGGCGAAATCGCCGGGACCGCGGGGCGTTTCGCTGCCCTGTGGACATCCTCGGAACTGTGGATTTCCCTGTGGACGAAGATCAGTTGGCCTGGCTGACACTCGACATGTTGAAATCCGGGACGAGCAGCGGTGGGGTCGCCGTCCGGGAGAAGGTGTCACCCCACTCGCGCGACAACGCCGGAACCGACGCACCGGCCGCGGTGAACCGGGCGAGCAGGTCGACCGGGCTCTCGTTGAACCGGAAGTTGTTCACGGCACCGGTCACCTCGCCGTTCTCGACCAGATAGACACCGTCCCGGGTGAGGCCGGTGAGCAGCAGTGTCTGCGGGTCGACCATCCGGATGTACCACAGGCAGGTCACCAGCAGACCGCGGTCCAGCCCGGCGACGAGGTCGTCCGTGCTGCCGCTCGCGCCGTCGACCGACAGCACGTAGTTGTCGACGCTCGGCGTGGCCGCGAGCGCGTCGATCAGGTCGGCGGTGTGCCGGCTCGTCATCAGCGACTCCAGCCGGCCACCGCGGATCCAGTCGGTCGCCGCCAGCGTGAGCCCGTTGTCGAACACGCTGGCCGAGCCGCCGGAGGACCGTGCGACCGCGAACGGAAACGTCTCCAGCCCGGGCAGCAGCGGATCCGACCGCAGGTTGACCGGCTGCGGGGACAGCACGTCGCCCACCCGCGTTCCACCTGACGGCTTGGCGAAGACGCTCCGTCCCTCGAACGCCTCCCGCCCGTCGAGACACCAGTAGAGGTACGTCGTGAGGTCGGCGACCGCGGCCGGTGGCAGGACCGTGGCGTGCCGGCCGGCGTCGACCGGCACCGTCCGCGTCGCCCAGCCGAGCCGCCGGGTCAACTCGGCGTCGATCGCGTGGGCGTCGATGTCGGTGAAGTCGCGGGTGGCGGCGCCGACCCAGGCGGACTGGCTCAGGTCACCCGACTTGCCGGTCGCGGTGACGAAACCGCGGGGGAGCGCCTGCCGCAACCGCAGTCCGGTCGACGAGCCGACGTACAGGGTGACGACCTGGTGGTCGGCGAAGCCGTAGAGCCAGCGGTTCTCGTGGCCGGCGCGCGCGAGCGTCTCGCCGAGGGCCGGCGCGAACTTCTCGTAGACGCCGACCGTGGTCTCCTCCGGTTCGAGGTCCCAGTCCGCGCCGGTGGTGCCGTCGACGAGTGGGCGCGCGTCCTCGGCCGGGCTCGCCGCCCGCGCGGTCGCCACGGCGGCGGACACGATCTCGCGCAACGAGGCGTCGGTGACCGACGACCGGCCGACCACGCCGGCCGCCGTACCCTCGCCGGCTCCGGCGGTTGCGATCACGGTCACGCTGGAGCCGCGCATCGCGCCGTTCGTGGTCAGGGTGTTGTTGGCCCAGCGCAGGTTGGTGCTGGAGGTCTCGGCGACGATGACGACGCAGCCGTCGGCACCCTCGGCCGCGGCCAGCGCCAGACCCTGCTCGACGGTGTCCTGCGAGGTGAGCTGAATGGCGGTCGTCACCGGCCGGCCTCCTGCGTGGTGTTGAGAATGCGAACGCTGCGGAACAGCGCGGACGGACAGCCGTGGCTGACGGCGCCGGACTGGCCCGGCTGCGCCTTGCCGCAGTTGAGGGCGCCGCCGAGGACGTACGTCTGCGGGCCGCCGACGGCCTCCATCGAGCCCCAGAAGTCGGTGGTCGTCGCCTGGTAGGCGACGTCGCGCACCTGGCCGTCCAGCGTGCCGTCGGTGATCTTGTAGAAGCGCTGGCCGGTGAACTGGAAGTTGTACCGCTGCATGTCGATCGACCACGACTTGTCGCCGACGATGTAGATGCCGTTCTTCACCCGGGAGATCAGCTCCTCGGTGGAGGGGCCGTCGGGCGCGGGCTGGAGCGAGACGTTCGCCATCCGCTGGATCGGGATGTGACCGGAGGAGTCGGCGTACGCGCAGCCGTTGGACCGCGGTGTGGCCAGTCTCTCCTCGTTGACCTTGGCCATCCGGCGGTCGACCTGGTAGCCGACCAGGATGCCGTCCTTGACCAGGTCCCACTGCTGGCCGGCCACGCCCTCGTCGTCGTACCCGACGGTGGACAGCCCGTTCTCGGCTGTCCGGTCGCCGGTGACGTGCATGATCGGCGAGCCGTACTTCAGCGTGCCGAGCCTGTCGATGGTGGCGAAGCTCGTGCCGGCGTAGTTGGCCTCGTAGCCGAGCGCGCGGTCGAGCTCGGTGGCGTGGCCGATCGACTCGTGGATGGTCAGCCACAAGTTGGTCGGGTCGATCACCACGTCGTACGTGCCGGCCTCGACGGTCGGGGCGGCCATCTTCTCGGCCAGCCAGCCGGGGATCTGCGCGAGCTCCTCGTCCCAGTTCCAGCCGGTGCCGGTCAGGTACTCCCAGCCGCGGCCGGCCGGTGGTGCGCAGGTGCTCATCGAGTCGAACCGGCCGGACTCGGCGTCGACCGCGAACGCGGTGATCTCCGGGCCGATCCGGACCCGCTGCTGCGTGTACGACGTACCGGCGGAGTTCGCGTAGAACTTGCATTCGTGCACCGAGGCGACATGGACGCTGACATGCGCCACGCCGTCGGCCCCGAGCAGCCGGTCGCTGTAGTCGGTCAGCAGCGCGACCTTCTCGGCGCGCGGCAGGCTGAACGGGTCGATCTCGTACGACGACACCCAGGTGACGTCGGCGTACACCGGCTCGTCCGCGAGCTCGATCGTCTCGGCGTTGATCGGCCGGGACACCTGGGCCATGTTCACCGCCTGCTCGGCGACCTGGACGGCCTCGTCCTCGGTGAGCGCGACCCCGGCGGCGAAACCCCAGGTCCCGTCGTGGATGACCCGGACGGCCAGACCGAGGTCCTCGTCGTCCTGGGCGTTCTCCAGCCGGCTGTCGCGCAGCGCGATGGACTCCGAGCGGATTCGCTCCAGCCGGAACTCGGCGAAGGTGGCACCGAGGTCCCTGGCCCGCTGCAGGGCGGCCTCGGCAAGCTCATGACGGGGAAGGGCGAGGAAACTCGCGTCGACTTCTGGCACGAATCGACCTTATACACGGAACCGGAGGAGACCCGGCGGTGTAGACACAATGACACGGAACCGCCTGGGTGTGCGGGGCGACTGCGACGGGAGGCGTGATCAGCGGGAGCGACGAGGCGGAGATCCTGGCTCGGGTGCGTGGCGGGGAGTCGGCCGCGTACGGCGAGCTGGTGGTGCTGCATGCCCGGGTGGCGAAGCGTACGGCGGTGTTCCTCGGGGCCGGCCCGGACGCGGACGACGTGGTGCAGGAGTCGTTCGTCAAGGCCTACCGGGCACTCGGGAGCTTCCGGACCGACGCGGCCTTCCGGCCCTGGCTGCTGCGGATCGTGGCCAACGAGACGCGGAACGTCCTGCGGTCGCGCAGCCGCCGGTTCCGCCGCGAGGAGCTGGCGGCTCCGCTCGACGTCGTACTGGATCCCGCCGAGGAGGCCGTCTCGCTGGAGCGGCGGCAGGAGCTGCTGGCGGCCGTGCGGTCCTTGCCGGAGACGTTCCGGCTGGTGGTGACGTGCCGCTACCTGCTGGACCTGGACGAGCAGGAAACCGCAGTCGTGCTCGGCTGGCCGCGCGGGACGGTCAAGTCCCGGCTGCACCGAGCACTCGGCCGGCTACGGGACGCGCTACCTGACAAGGAGGTGCAGCGATGAGCCTGGACGACGAACTCCGCGCGCTCGGCCGCTCTGCCGTCGTACCTCCGGTGGACGACGACCTGACCGCCGCAGTCCTGACTCGCGTGGCCGACGTACCTGTCCGGCGCTCGCTGAAGGACCGCTGGCGCACCTTCCTCGCACTGTTCCTCGTGCTCGTCGCAGGAGCGGTGGCCACCCCACCGGTGCGTGCGACCGTCGCAGAGTGGCTCAACATCGGCGGCGTGCGTGCACAACCCGTCGCGAGCGCCCCGACCAGTACGCCGACCGCACCACCGGCTGTGACCGGTCAGCTGTCCTTGGCGGAGGCAGAGCGGGTCGCCGGCTTCGAACCGGCGGTCCCGGCTGAGTTGGGAACACCCAAGGGCGTGGAGGCCTCCCCGGCGTTCGTGGCAATCGGCTGGGACGGCGTACGGCTGGAGCAGTTCCGCGCAGAGGTGTCGCCGCTGTACTTCAAGAAGTACTACCGCAGCCTGGAGCGGGTGCCGGAGGTCAACGGCTACTGGTTCGACACCCCGCATGAGCTCGTGCTCGTCGAGCCGGCCGGAGTGGAACGCCGTGTCCGCGTGGCCGGGCCGACGCTGGTGTGGGTGTCCGCCGGTGTCACCTTCCGCCTGGAAGGTGTCTCCGACAAGGCACGGGCCGTGGAGCTTGCCCGGGGAACCTCCTAGCCGTCGGCGGTGTACCAGGGGTGTGAGTCCTCGTTCTCAGGGAGAGCTGCCATGGTCCGCCGTACTCTTGCTCTGTTCGTCGCCCTGTTCGCCGTAGCCGCGCTCGGCGCCGCGCCCGCCCGGGCCGGCGGTCCGACCAGCGTCCTGCTCAGCAGTCCGCCCGCTGTGGTTGCCGTCGGCTACGAGGATCAGCGGTACGCCGACCTGCAACGGCTGACCGAGATGACCGGAGCGCGGGACGCCAAGGAGAACCACGCGGTCGGCCGGTTCGTCCGGGCCACCTGGCTGATCCACGACATGTCGGTGTGGCGGGTCGACATCATCTATCCCGACGCACCCGGCGGTCCGTGGATCGCGACCCGGGCCTCCAGGGACGGCAGCACGCTGCCGGAGAGCCCGATCTGGCACCAGGCCACCGAACCCGCGGGACTGCTCGAGCTTCTCGGCTCGATGCAGCTGCTGTCGAAGAAGTCGGGCTGGGGCGGCCCGACCTACCTCGGCCCGGTCCCCGAAGCCGCAGCGGAGGAACAGGTCCCCGAAGCCGCAGCGGACGAACCGGTCACCGAGCCGCCCGCAGCCACTGCGCAGACCACCTCGGACAGTGCCTTCACCGGCTGGCGCTGGACGATCCCGGGCTTCCTGCTCGGCGCGGTCGTTGCCGTGATCGCCGTACGCCTGCTGCCCAAGCGCCCCGACTGGCAACTCGTCGATGCCGAGTGAGCGGTCACACCGCCTGAGCAGCCAGCTCGAACCCGGCGAACAGGCGCCCGCCGAACTGGTCGAGGATCCTGTCCACCTCCTCGACCAGACGGCCGGGGTCGCGGACGCCGCCGAGCAGTGCACGAGCGTGGTTCGTGCCGTGTGCTTCGTCGTACGCGTGAAGCTCCCGTAGCAGCCCCTTGCCCGTGCCTGACCAGCGCCGCGACCCGGTGAGCAGCAGCCGGCCGGCGTCCTGCCACAGGATCGAGGCAAGGGCCGTGCGTAGGTCGTCGGTCGACGCGTCGGCCAGGTCGTCCAGCAGGCAGGTGATCCCGTAGCGCAGCAGGTTGAGCTCGTCCGGCGTCAGCGCGGCAGGTCCGGCGGCGATCTCGGCCAGGCCCGCTTGCCGCAGCCGGACACCGGATCCGTCCTTGTCCACCAGTACGACGGTCTCGCCGACCAGTCGCATCATGCTCGGCTGACGGCGTACCTGGTCCTTGTCGCAGAAGTGCCGGAGCGACTTCTCGGTGTGCACGAACAGCTCGACCGGCCAGCCGCCGTACTCCAGTGATCGCCGGCTCGGCGCCGGCGGACCGCTGAGCAGCACGGTGATGTCCAGGTCGGAGGTCGAGCCCGCGTCACCACGGACCACGCTGCCGCCCAGCCAGGCTGCCCGCGCATCCGGATACTGCTCCGCCACCAACTGCCGTGCGACCGCTACCGCCTCGTCGTCCACCATCACCCCAGTGTCCGGTGGAGTGCTGCCGCGGAGCCACCGAGTTTCCGATCCGGGCGGTGGCCGCGTCATGCTACTGGGCGTGGGGAAGAACTGGCAGACGAAGCGCCTGACGCTCGAGTCCGCGACCGCGGCCGACGTCGGCGACCTACTCGCCGTACTCGACGAGGCGGCCGCGTGGCTGCGCGCGACCGGGATCGAGCAGTGGCCGGAGCGGTTCGAGTCCGCCTGGGTCGAGCCGGCGATCGAAGCCGGCGAGACCTGGCTGGCCCGTCTCGACGGAGTCGTCGCCGGCACCATCACCCTCGACTGGGACGACCCGCTCTGGTCCGACGTCGGAGGACGAGCCGGCTACGTCCACCGGATGGCCGTCAGCCGCTCCGCACCCGGCCTCGGCGCGGCCCTCCTCGACTGGTCCGCCGCCACCGCCGCGGCCCTCGGCTGCCCCCACCTCCGCCTCGACTGCGTCACCTCGAATCACCGCCTCCGCACCTACTACGAGTCCCGAGGTTTCCACCACCA
>NZ_SMKR01000181.1 GCF_004348725.1 Kribbella turkmenica | reverse complement strand
GTGAGCACGGCCGAACCGCCGATCCCGCCGGAATCGACGACCGTCACCTCCGCCCCCAGCTGGGCGGCCGCACTGGCCGCCTCGTACCCGCCCGGACCGCCACCGATGATCACAACTCGCGCCACGGCACGCCATTCTTCCGTACGCCGCGGTTGCATCGAATCCCGCCCTGGCGGCTCGGTCCAAGATCGCGCAGGCGCAATCGATCGAGTCCAGGGCGGGGTTGCCCGCTGTGCTGCTCGTCAACGATTGGTTCGGGGTGGTGAGGAAAGGTCTGGCGGTGGTTCTGACACTGGGGAGGTATGACTATGGATTCTGTTGCCAACTCGGTGCAGTTGCCGCCGCTGGACAACCCGAACGAGCGGGCGGCGATCGGTGCGGAGTTGCAGGTTGTGCTGGTGGACCTGATCGATTTGTCGCTGATCGGGAAGCAATTGCACTGGAGCGTAATCGGGGCCGCCGCCCATGGTGTGCATCTGTTCCTCGACGAGCTGGTCGACCAGTGGCGCGAGCTCGCAGACGTCGTCGCGGAGCGCGCGGTGACGTTGGGATTCATCCCGGACGGGAGAAGCTCGATGGTGGCGACCGGGTCGCGGGTCGAGCCTGTCGTGGTGCAGTCGGTCGCAGATCACGCAGTTGTGTGGGAGCTCGGGCGGCGGGTGGCTGCTGTGGCTGAGCGGGTCCGTGCGCGGCTTGTTTCGGTCGGTGGTGCAGATCTGGTGACGCAGGACGTGTTGATCAGAGTGGTCGAGATGCTGGAGAAGCAGCAATGGTTGCTGCGCGTGCAGCTTGGTGAGAAGGCCTGATGGCTGTCACGAGGGGATTCGTCGGCCGCCGCGCCGCCGACTCTTCGCGGGTGCCACCGGGCCAGTACGTCACAAAAGGTTTTCCTGTGTTGTCGGCCGGGCCGACTCCGTACACGCCGCTGGACGCGTGGGATTTCACGATTCGTGGAGCTGTGGAGCACCCGGTCTCGTGGTCGTGGACCGAGTTCCAGGAGCTACCCCGCCAGAAGTTCACCGTCGACATCCACTGCGTGACGAAGTGGACGAAGCTGGACGTGCCCTGGTCAGGGGTCTCTCTGGACACCTTCCTGGACACGGTACCGACCCAAGCGGCTTATGCCCTGGCGTTCTCCGACGGCGGTTACACCACAAACGTTCCGCTGGCGGACTTGCGAGGCGGAAAGGCCTGGGTCGTCGACGAGTACGACGGGCGACCGCTCGATCCGGAGCATGGTGGACCGGCGCGTCTGCTGGTGCCGCACCTGTACTTCTGGAAGAGCGCGAAGTGGATCCGTGGTCTGGACCTGCGGACCGCCGATCAGCCCGGATTCTGGGAGATGTTCGGCTATCACAACTATGGAGACCCGTGGAAAGAGCAGCGCTACTACGGCGACTGACCTGGCGGACCGGCACCGTGATCGAGACGATCTTTGAGACTCCGCGGGTGAAGACCATTTCGCTGGCCGTGCCGGATTGGCCCGGCCATCGTGCGGGACAGCACGTGGATGTGCGGCTGACGGCGCCCGACGGGTATCAGACACAGCGGAGCTATTCGATCGCGTCCGGGCCGGAGGATCAGTACGTGTCACTGACCGTCGAGCGGCTCGAGGATGGCGAGGTATCTCCGTATCTGGTGGACGAGTTGCGGCCAGGCGACGAGCTCGAGTTCCGTGGTCCGATTGGCGGACATTTCGTCTGGACCGACGAACTCGGTGGCCCGTTGTTCCTTGTGGGCGGCGGATCTGGGCTGGTTCCCTTGCGGGCGATGCTTCGGCATCACCGTGCCGTCGATAGCCGAGTGCCTGTTCGCGTGCTGTGCTCGGCGCGCTCACTCGAACTGCTGATCTATCGTGAGGAGCTCATGAAGCTGGCGGCCGACGACCTCGTCGACATCTCGATCACGCTGACCCGTGAGGCCCCGAGTGACTGGCGTGGCTACCGCGGCCGCATCGACCCGGCGCTCCTGTCCACAACTGGATGGGCAAGGAACAAACAGCCGCTCACCTACATCTGCGGACCGACCGCGTTTGTCGAGACAGCAGCGGCCGGCTTGGTGGCCTTGGGCCACGAGCCGGGCCGGATCCGGACCGAACGCTTCGGCGGGACAGGGGTGTGACAAAAGATGGGATCTCTCGATGGCAACGCTTTGGCGGGCGTGATGCATGACATCTTTGCGCGAGACATGACGACCATGGGATACAAGTGCACGGGTTGTGGCCGCACCGGAGTTCTGGCGGAGACAGCGGTGTACATGTCGGGACCTGGCACCGTCGCCCGGTGCAGGGACTGCGACACGATCCTTGTGATGCTTACTGAGCGCCATGGGACGCACTGCATCGACATGCCAGGACTATCGCAGCCGGTGTTTCCTCTGGCCTGACCCTGGCGCTGCGGCATCACGCCAGACCACGGCTCGCGATCGGCTGTGCCGTTCGCTTGTGAAGGCGAACGGGCCCCTCGCCGAGGCTGTTCAAGCTGACCGCCCAGATGCTGGCGGCTGGGAAGCCTGTCGCGATCGGGACACTTTGCTGCTGAAGCCGATCCCTGCGCGCGGATCCCACCCCGAGCACGCATGCCCTGGACTTCCAGATCAACGGCCGCACCTCTTCGGCCGCCCTCGCTTTCATCCCCACCTCGAAAGGCGCCTGATGACCATCCAGCACCCGTCGGACCCGACCGCCGCCGACATGGCGAAGCACCTGCCGCGCGCGATCATGAGGTACCTGCGCGAGGCCGATCCCCAACACAAGGCGAATGCTCACGACCTGCTGGCGGCCTTCGCGCCCGACGCCACCGTGATCGACGACGACGGCAGGACCTACACCGGTCACGACGAGATTCTCCGCTGGCGGGCGAGCGAGGGCACCGAGTACACCTACACGGTCGAGGTCAGCCACGTCGAGAAGTTCGACGACACCCACTACGTCGTCACCAACCACCTGGAGGGTGACTTCCCCGGCGGTGTTGTTGACATCATCTACCGCTTCACCCTCGCCGACGGCCTCATCACCAAGCTCGAGATCGCTCCTTGACGCCATCGCAGCAGGAGCAGTCCACCTCAGAGCGCGAACGTGGTCCCGAGCGGGACGGGCCGAACGACAGCGGAGGCCAGCGCCATCCGCAGAAGCCGTGGCGGACCGAGGGACTGCGGCCTGGACACGAGAACGGCGGCGGAGGCAAGCCGCGGCGGCCACGTTGGTTGCGGTGGGCGGCGTGGACAGTCGGCGGGTACATGGTGCTGTTCCTGCTGACGACGATCCAGGACGAGATGGCCGGCGGTGAGCAGACGATCGCGTACACCGACTTCACCGTGCAGGTGCAGAAAGGTAACGTGGCCGAGGTGTTCTCCCGCGGGGACACCATCGAGGGCAGGCTCAAGCAGGCCGCTCCGGTCCCGGGGAAGACCGATTCGACGTACACGAAGTTCACCACCGAGCGGCCGACGTTCGCGAACGACAATCTGTACGGCGAACTGCAGAAGAGCGGTGCGACGGTCCGGGCGACCCCGGTGGTTGCGAACCGCGGTGTGCTGCTGAACCTGCTGATCTCGCTCAGCCCGTTCATCCTGATCGCGGCGTTCTACATCTGGCTGTTCCGGCGGAGCCGCGCAGGCGGTGGACTCGGCGGTGGACTCGGTGGTGGCTTCGGCGGGTTGCCTGGCGGAAGCGGCCGGCAGAAGAAGCCGGTCGATCCGAGCACGGTCCGGGTGACGTTCGCCGATGTCGCCGGTATCGACGAGGTCGAGGCCGAGATCGAGGAAGTCGTCGACTACCTGAAGGATCCGGAGAAGTACCGGCGGCTCGGCGCGCGGGCGCCGAAGGGCGTGCTGCTGGCCGGTGCACCCGGTACCGGGAAGACGCTGCTGGCGCGCGCGACCGCGGGGGAGGCCGGCGTACCGTTCTTCTCCGCGAGCGCCTCGGAGTTCATCGAGATGATCGTGGGCGTCGGCGCGAGCCGGGTGCGGGAGTTGTTCGGCGAGGCGCGCAAGGTCGCGCCGGCGATCATCTTCATCGACGAGATCGACACGATCGGCCGGGCCCGTGGCGGCGCGCGCTCGGTCGGCGGGCACGACGAGGGCGAGCAGACGCTGAACCAGATCCTCACCGAGATGGACGGCTTTTCCGGCACCGAAGGCGTCGTGGTGCTCGCCGCGACGAACCGCGCCGAGGTACTCGATCCGGCCCTGCTCCGGCCGGGACGGTTCGACCGGACGATCACCGTGCACGCACCGGATCAACCGGGCCGCGAGGCGATCCTGAAGGTGCACGCGCGTGGCAAGCCGCTGGCGGCGGACGCCGACCTGGCGACGCTGTCGCGCTCCACGCCCGGCATGACCGGCGCCGACCTCGCCAACCTGCTCAACGAGGCCGCGCTCGCGGCGGCCCGGCAGGGCGAATCGCAGATCACCCAGCGGGACCTCACCGACGCGCTGGAGAAGATTCAGCTCGGCACGGCGCGCAACGTGGTGATGCCGGAGGAGCAGCGCCGGCGTACGGCGTACCACGAAGGTGGGCACGCCCTGCTCGGCATGATCCAGAAGGGCGCCGACCCGGTCCGCAAGGTGTCGATCATCCCGCGCGGGCGCGCGCTCGGCGTGACGCTGTCGACGCCGGAGACGGATCGGTACGGGTACGACGTGGAGTACCTGCGTGGCCGGATCGTCGGAGCGCTCGGCGGGATGGCGGCCGAGCAGGAGGTGCTCGGCGTCGTCACGACCGGCGCCGAGAGCGACCTGGAGACCGCGACCCGGATCGCCCGCTCGATGGTCGGTCGCTGGGGGATGTCCGAGGCGATCGGTCCGGTGTCCGTGTTCCCGTCAGAGGGCAACGGCCGAACGGCAGGTGTGTCGGAAGAACTGCTGAACACCGTCGACGCCGAGGTCAGGAAGCTGATCGAACAGTGCTACGTCGAGGCGAGGAGGTTGCTCCGTGAGAACCGCTCCCGCCTCGACTCGATCGCTGACCAGCTCCTGAAGCGCGAAACGCTTGACGAAGCCGATGCCTATACTGCCGCCGGGATTCCCCACGGCGCGAGGCCGGAGATCACGACGCGGCCGGTGCGGCGGGACAGCCGGTAGCTTTCTCCGGCCGCACCGTTGGCCGACGGCTACTACGTCCACAGGGCCAACAGGTGCCTGAACTCGTGGTCGGCCGGCACGTCCGTCAGCGGTTGGAGCGGGTCAGACGGCCAATCCTGCGCCGCCGGACACTACGATCTCTTGTCCGGTGATGTATGCGGCTCCGTCCGAAGCCAGGAACGCGACGGTCTCGGCGATGTCCTCAGGCGTGCCGAGGCGACCGAAGGGGTTCTGCGCCGCTGCGGCGGCCAGCATGGCGGCGATGTCGTCGGCTCCCATACCGGGGGTGGCCCGCAGGATGGGAGTGTCGGTGTATCCCGGGCTGACCGCGTTGACCCGGATACGGCGCGGCGCGAGTTCCAGGGCCAGCGTCGGGACCATGGTCAGTAGTGCGCCTCGTGATCCGGCTGTGAGACTGTTGCCCGTCAGGCTGCGGGTCGCGCCGATCCCCACTGTGACAACGATCGAGGCGCCATCGGACAGCAGCGGCAGCGTTTTGACGAGGGTGAAGAAGTGTCCTTTGGTGTTGACGGTGAATACCTCGTCGAAGGCGGCCTCGTCGCAGACGTCCAGCGTCACGGGACGACTGATGCCGGCGTTGAGGAACAGCGTTGTCAACGTCCCGAATCGTTCGCGGACTTCGGACACCACCTCGTCAGTGTCAGCAAGCGAGCGCAGATCAGCACGCAAGACCAGGATGTCGTCAGGCAGCTCCTTGCGCGCCCGGGCGACGCTCTCCGGACGTTGCCCGGTGACCGCGACCCGGTAGCCGCGGTTGTGCAGCACCTCCGCTGTCGTCTTCCCGATCCCACTGGTGCCACCGGTGATCAGAGCTGCACGTGCCGACATGGTGATCACTCCAGATGAGTTGATGTGCTGCCGCGAGGTCACAGCGGTACGCGCGTTGACGCTCCACCGGAGACCGTCACGTGTCAGCGTGTACGAAGGCGTCGTTCTCCTGCGCGCATATTATGTACTAGTGAGGACCATTAGGTCCGTTCAATGATTGACAAGTGTGGTTGCCATGGCTGTGGGGCCTGCGTGTGGGCTCAACTGCTTCTGGACTATATAGGCCATCTTCGTCATGCTTGCCAAGTGACCATGACTCGCACGGGGACGCGTGCGACCGAAGAACAGCGCGCCGCGTTCAGACACTTGAGCTCGCTCGGCGACTCACTTGCGCCGTGGGTGCGGTCGACGGGACCGATTGATGCGTACGAGATGCATGTTCCCGTCGACGTCCGCAGTGCCCTCGAGTGGTTCGCCTTCGCGATAGTCTCGCGGCAACTCAGCAGGGCTACGGCCGTCGCGATCTACAACCGACTTGTCGCGCAATTGGGTGGCTCCGTCACCGCCGCGCGTGTCATCGCGACCGACGAGCGGACCATGCGCGGCATCGGCTTGTCCTACCCGAAGGCGAGGGCGATCCGTGGGCTCGCCGAGCGCGCCGCTGAAGGTCTGTTGGAACCGGGCAAGCTCGAGACTGTGTCGGATGCTGAACTACGGCGCGAACTCGTGGCTGTGCCGGGTATCGGCGCATCGTCGGCGCACAGGTTCATGATGCTGTACCTACGTCGACCGGACATCTTCCCGGCCGGCGACCTGACTGTGCGCGCGGCAGTGACAGCACTCGACAGGTTGGACGACAGGATCACACCGACGGCTGCGGAGCAACGTGCCGAGCTGTGGCGCCCGTATCGGTCGTACGCGACGTCGTACCTCTGGGGATATATGTGGGAGACGCATCCCTCGCGTCACCGATGAGGTCGACCGCGGGGTGCCCACCATGAGAAGCGCGTCATCCTCGCCTGCACGAGGCTGTCGGCTCCAACGCCTAGCTGACGGGACGATCGCTTCGTATGGCCACCGACGTACCGAGGGACGCACCCGGTCCGGTGGATCTGTCGGGGACGGATACGCCTTCTCCGACGAGGTAAGAACGAGCGCCTCTCCTGAAACCAACCTCTCGCTGAACTCGCAAGCTGGTTCTGACCGCACCAGATGGACGCCCGACCGGAGCAAGGGATCGAAGAGGGGAAAGCCTGATGAAGGCAGTGGTCGGGGAGACCGTCGTGGCCGAGGCCGGGAGCGACGCGGTCGTCGGTATCGAGGGAAATGACTACTTCCCGCCGGACTCAGTTGCGGCCGGCGTGCTCCGAACCAGCGCGACGCCCTACTGCTGTCAGTGGCAGGGGATGCTCGCTCGGTGGATTCTTTCAGGCTGTCGACGAGGTTCATGGCTTCCGCTACTGGGACGAGCGTGACTTGCTGGGCTTCGTCGACGGAACCGAGAGCCCCCGATCGGATCGGTCTCTTCATCGCGCCACCGGCCGACTTCCTCGCGCATCCAGGCCCGAAGCCGCCGTCCGCGATCACGGACGAAGAACCATCCACCCACCTACCAGCTCCGCCGCCACCGACCCGTGCTCCGAACGCCGAGGCCCCGACGGAGGGTCTCGCGCTGTGACCAGGACGGGCTCCCTCGGGATCGGCAGCCTGAAGAGGAGTAGCAAGTCGTGAACAACCTGCATCGAGGGCTCGCCCCTATCTCAGACGCGGCGTGGGCGCAGATCGAGGAAGAGGCGCGACGCGCCTTCACTCGGTGGGTTGTCGGACGCCGTGTCGTCGACGTCGACGGGCCCGCCGGAGTCGAACTCTCCGCTGTCGGCACAGGCCATGTTCGTCGCCTGGAGGAACCCGCCAAGGGCGTCACGGCCCACCAACGCCAAGCACAGCTCATGGTCGAGTTCCGCACTCCGTTCACGGTCACCAGGGCCGCGGTCGACGATGTCGAGCGCGGTGCCAAAGACTCAGACTGGCAGCCCGTGAAGGATGCGGCTCAGAAGGCCGCTGAGGCGGAGGACCGCGCCATCCTCCACGGGTTCCCTGATGGTGGAATCTGCGGCATCACAGCCGTCAGCGCCCATCGGCCGTTGACTCTGTCCCCTCACCCGAGGGAGATGCCAGACTCGGTCGCGCGAGCCCTGAGCACACTCAGGCTCGCCGGCGTGGGCGGCCCCTACGCACTGCTCCTCTCAGCAGACCTCTACACCACGGCCTCGGAGGAAACTGACCACGGCTACCCCATCCTCGACCACCTGACGCGGCTCGTCGACGGCGAGATCCTCTGGGCACCAGCACTCGACGGCGCCATGCTGCTCTCGACCAGGGGCGGCGACTACACACTGCACCTCGGGCAGGACCTGTCGGTCGGCTATCTTTCCCACGACGCGGAAGAGATACAGCTCTACCTCGAAGAGTCTCTGACCTTCATCCCCCATGCGACTGAGACAGGCATTGCGCTGTCCATCGAGAGGAACTGTCAGGACCTGTGGATCGGTTGATCGAAGGCTTGCTCCTCGCTCCTTGCATGGTAGGTCGTTGAGCGAGTTCCCCTCGTCGAACGTGGCTCGGGCTCGTACGGCGCGACGGGGCCGGCGCCGAAAGCGGACTCGCTCGGGTTCGTGGTGCTCAGACGTACCCGGTGCCCGGCCCCTCAGCGCTGGGACGAAGGCAGCAAGTCAACCGGGCCTTCTCCGCGGAGTCGCCCGTCGAGCCGCCGCTATTGGACGACAGTGGGTCTGGCGCCTAGCGCCTTGGCGTTGATGGACCTCACCGAAATCGACGCCGGCGGAGCGGCCGCGGCGGGGGAGTGGGACGCGCGCAAGGTCACCGGGCAGCAACGCCGGTGATCGCCGGCTGCGTCAGTTTGTGCGCCTGTGTCGCCAGACCTTGGGGCTCAACCGCCCCTGCCGATCATTTCGCCTGCGTTCGGGGCGACGCGCAGGCTATGGCTGCCAGCTACGAGCCGGATGTCGTGAGCACGGTGAGCTCCGGCCGGCCGTTGCGGCCCGGAAGGCAGTTTCCGAACGAGACCAGGCGAATCTTGCCGACCTGGCGGAGCTGCTTGCCGGTCACCAGATGGCGGGTGCGAGTTGGGGAGACGGACAAGTGCGACGACCTGCGGCTCCAGATGCATCGTTTGAGTGCCCGTCGTCCTGGGAGACCGCCGGGCGGCCGGCCCATGGGACGGGCGGCGATGACGTACGGCTCACCGACGTGGCGGGTCAAAGGGTTGCGGCAGCTGCTCGGTGAGCCCGGGGGTGGCGCCCTCGGCCATCTTGAGTCGGGTCCAGATGTTCATGTTGATGACGATCCCGATGATCTCGAGGATTTCCTCCGGCGAGAAGTGTTCGGCGAGCGCGTCGTGCCGGGCACCGAAGTGGTCGGCGACGGTTGCGTCCGCGACGCGAGTGAGCGCCTCGGTGTACGCGAGGGCGGCGCGGGCCGCGTCGTCGTGGAAATCCGTCTCCCACCAGGCGGTCAGAGTGTCGATCGCCGGTTGGGGCGTGCCGGTCTCGCGGGCTGCCTCGTGGTGGAGGTTGAGGCAGTAGGTGCAGTTGTTGATCTGGGACACCCGCAAGCGCAGGAGTTGCGCGAGCCGGCGGTCGATACGCAAGTGCGCCTTGTAGCCGAAGGTGTCGGCGCCGCGGCGGGCGAGTTCGGCCAGGTCCTCGTTGGCCGACGTGTCGGCCCGCCGGAGGGTGAAGGGGACATCGCTCATCTCGTTGCTCCAGTCGGGATCGGATGGCCAGCGAAAGTGCCGCCGCAAGTGGACTATCGTGTCCTTTCTGGTGTCAAGCGAGTGTCTGGCGGCTGCGGTGGCCTCGGCTTGGATCGATTCGTCCCGGGTCAGTGCAGGTTCTGCTGACTTCCCTGATACCGGCGGATTCACCGAGCAGGGTGTGTGCGTCGTGTCCCCGCTGAGACCGAGTGAAGTCGCGAGGTGCTCCTCCGGATTGTGCACCCGCAGAGCCCAAGAATGGACTTGACCGACCAGTTCGCGCAAGTCTAGGTTCGAGAGACCGACTGTGTGCCTGGGCTAGGGATGACCTGTGCGACTTGGGGCCAACCGTTGCCGAGTTCCACGGGCGTCGTGCTCTTACCCGGGAAACCGGGTTCGACCAGCATGAATCGTCATCCGGCATAGGGAAGGGACAACTGTCATGAGTCGAGGTTTCGAGGGTCGGAAGATCGTGATCGTCGGCGGCAGTAGCGGCATCGGCCTCAAGACTGCGGAGAACGTGATCGTGGCGGACGGCAGCGCGGTGATCGTCGGCCGTCCGGGCCGGAAACTCGACGACGCTGTGGCAAAGCTGTCGCGCGCCGGTAGCGCGTGGTCGGTCGCGGCTGACCTGACGGACGGGATCAAGTCGTCGAGGCGCAGAAGCAACTGGCGGAGAATCATGCCGACGCCACCCTCCTCGTCAACTCGGCGGGCCTCGTGCGGCTCAAGACCTTCCTCGACCACGAGGTCGAGGACTACGACTCGTATCACGACCTCAACAGGACAACGTTCTTCCTGACTCAGACCGTCGTCAGGGGTATGGTCGCCAGCGGTCAGGGCGGTGCGATTGTGAACGTCGGCGCCATGTGGGCGCACCAGGCGCTCGCTGTGACGCCGTCGTCGGCCTTCTCGATGGCCAAGGCCGGTCTGCACGCATTCACGCACAGCTGGCCATCGAACTCGCCGGCGAGGGTATCCGCGTGAACGCCGTAGCTCCCGCAGTCACCGATACGCCCCATTTCGACTGGCTCCCCGCCGATCAGCGGGAGGCCACGCTGCAGCAGATGGCCGGTCTGCATCCGCTCGGCCGAGTCGGCACCCCGCAGGACCTGGCCTCAGCGATCACCTTTCTTCTCTCGCCGGCCTCGAGCTGGACCACTGGCGCCATCCTCAACGTCGACGGGGGCGTCATGGCCGGGCGCAACTGACGTTCGGAACGTAGTGCCGAAATCGCCCTGGGCCGCGTGTGGAACCGCCGGCGATGTCGGCGAGACCGTGGCTGAGCCAATCCGAAGGCAGTCGTGCTCGAGGAGGTAGTGATGCGGAAGGTCCTGGTCGTCGGCGGCGGTTACGCCGGCTTCTACACCGCTTGGAAGCTGGAGAAGAAGCTGCGAAGAGGCGAGGCGTCGGTGACGCTCGTCGATCCGCGGCCGTACATGACCTACCAACCGTTCCTGCCCGAGGTGACAGCCGGGTCCATCGAAGCCCGGCACGTCGCCGTCTCGCTGCGCCGGCATCTGCCGCACACCCACCTGATCGTCGGCAGCATCGTCCACATCGATCACGCGCACCGGACGGCCACCGTCCGGCCCGTCGAGGGCCCTGAGCAGGAGCTCGCGTACGACACCATCGTCATCACCGCCGGAGCAGTGACCCGGATCTTTCCCATCCCGGGTGTCGCCGACGACGCCATCGGGATCAAGTACGTCGAAGAGGCCGTGGCGACCCGCGACCGGCTGCTGGCGGCGTTCGAGCGGGCGGCCACGCTGTCGCCCGGCCCCGAGCGGCGCAAGCCGCTGACGGTGACTGTCGTCGGCGGCGGATTCACCGGAGTCGAGGTTTTCGGTGAAATGTTGTCGCTGGCCACGGCTCTGCTCAGGCACTACCCCGAGTTGAGCGCCGACGAACTCGGCTTCCATCTGGTCGAGTTGCGCGACCGGATCCTGCCCGAGGTCGCCGCCGACGCCGCGCGATGGGTGGTCCACCATCTGGAGAAGCGTGGGGCGCGAGTCCACCTCGGCGCAAGCTTGGTGTCGGCCGAGAACGATCGCATCGTGCTCTCGGACGGCACGGCGTACGACAACCACCTGCTTGTCTGGGTTGCCGGCAACCAGAGCAATCCGGTCGTCGCCCGGCACACCGACCTGCCTGTCGACGCCGCCGGCCTGTTCCGGGTCCGCGCCGACCTGCGCATCGGCACCCCCGACGCCGCCGTCCCGGATGCCTGGGCGGCCGGCGACAACGCCGCCGTCCCCGATCTCGCTTCAGACGTCCCCGGCGGCTCGTTCACCGTCCCCAACGCCCAGCATGCGGTTCGGCAGGGCAAGCGGCTGGCCAAGAACATCGTCGCCGACCTACGAGGCCGGAAGGTCAAGCCGTACGAGCACCACAGTCTCGGCACCGTAGCCACGCTCGGCCTCGGCAAGGGGATCTTCCAGTACCGGCGGATCGTCATCAAGGGCCCGCTCGCCTGGCTCATGCACCGCGGATATCACGTGCTGGCGATCCCGACGTGGGAGCGCAAGGTGCGGGTGGCGCTCGTTTGGGCGGCGGCGCTCTTCTACGGTCGCGACATCGTGTCGCTGCTGGCGGTGCAGCATCCACGGGCCGAGTTCGTCGCGGCCACCCTCGGCGCCCGCCAGCGGCGAGAGACCCAAGAACCGACCGAGGCCGTCGTGGCGGGCACACCCATTCAGTCGGCCGCGTCATCCAGTGCGGACAAGGCGACCGCCGCGGCACCGCGACAGTCGGGGTGAGCAGACAGTGGTGTCCTCCGGCTGTTCGAGCGGGTCCTGGTGGGGCAAAACACGAGGGTGTCTATGCGATATGTCAACTAGTTGGAGGTTCCGAGATGTCCACGACGACTGACTACCGGCATCTGACCGGCGATTACATCATCGATCCTGCGCACAGCCGGTTCGGGTTTGTTGCCAGGCATGCGATGGTCACGAAGATTCGCGGCGCGTTCAATGTGTTCGAGGGCAATGTGCGGCTGGACGGCGGGAATTCAGCGAATTCGACGGTCGAGTTGACCATCAAATCCGCCAGTATCGACACCCGCAACGCGGATCGGGATGGGCATCTGCGCAGCAATGACTTTCTGGCGATGGATGAGCATCCGGACATCACGTTCAGGTCGACTGCAGTCACCTGGATCGATCAAGATTCGTTCGAGGTCACTGGCGATCTGACGATCAAGGGTGTGACTCGTTCGGTCACGATTCCACTGTCGTTCGAGGGCCAGGCGACCGACCCGTTCGGCAACAGCCGCATCGGATTCGAGGGATCGACCACCATCAACCGTACGGATTTCGGTGTGACGTGGAATGCGGCGCTGGAGGCCGGTGGCGTATTGGTTGGTGACAAGGTAGTTCTCGAATTCGAGATCTCGGCCATCAAGCAAAACGCAATGGGCGGCCCAGCCGCATCCAGTGTGATGTGAGGGGGTTGTCGTGACGCTCGCGACAACTGGTTTGCATCATGTCACCGCAACTGCGAGCGATGCCCGGATCAACGTCGATTTCTATCTGCGCACGATAGGGCTTCGCCTGGTCAAGACCACGGTGAACTTCGACGCACCCTCCGTCTGTCACCTCTACCACGGCGAGGAGCAGGGCCAGGCCAGGGACGCTGATCATGTTCTCTCCCTTCGAGGGGGTTAGTTCCCGGTAGACATGGCAACGGGCGGGCCACCACGACAGCGTTCTCTGTGCCGGCCTCCTCGGTCGGCTGGTGGCGCGATCACGTGCGCGGCCTCGGTCGCGAGGTCACCGAACGCTTCGGAAGCGTCGAGATGATGGAGCATCTCGGCTGCGCGCCACCGGTCAGGCTGATCACCGGCGGCGATTCGCCGCCCGGCGATGGTGCGGCGGGCACGCTCGTAGACGTGCTGGTAGCCCAAGACATCAGACGGGTTTGTTGGTGGCACCTTGCGCCATGTGCCCCGGCGGGCACCGGACGAGCGGACCGAACTGCGCCGGCGAGAGGAGCTCCTTGAGTGTGGTTCCAGCCTCCCGGCCCGACCGGAGGTACGTCGAGGATCAGACGTGCGGCACTCGGTGTCTTGGGCTTGGTCTCCATGACCGTGGCGACGTGCCATGCCGGGCGCGGTTGCCGCATTCGCAGGAGCGGGAGTGTCTGAGAGCTCACCAGTAGCGCTGTTGTTTTCACGGGGCACCGTAGATGTGACAGCCGGATCGCTCCCAGAACCCCCGGGTCGTTCGTCGGCGTCACCGGTCAGACTGTGTCCGCGTCAATCGCGATCTTCGCCTTGCCGCCAGGGGCATGTCGGGTCGACAACATCACGGTCGCCACCCACTGATGTCACCCACTGGTCGAAGCCCGGCGTCGTGCCACGGGATGTCGCTCGGGTGACATCCCGTGGCACGACGTCCGAGACTCTACTTTAAATGGACCATAGCGTCCAGTTATACTCTGGTCTTCAGTGCTTCGGAGCATCTGGTGAGCTGGTTGCGCGATGTCGGCCAACCCGGTCTGGCTGATGTCATGCTGGGGGACGATTCGTCCTTGATATAGGCCTTGGCTTACTAGTTGGTCGCCACTGCCGGGTGGCGGCGGCCAGCGTGTTGGTCGATGTCAGGAGAGAGTTCGATGGACCGTATGCCCTCCGGTGGAGGCTCAAGCGTTCACGGTGGAAGGTCGAACGACTTATGCCGAGCGAAGCCTGTCGTCAGCCGGTGAATCGTCTGTCAGGGGTGACGGGACCTTCGCGTCGTTGTGGCCGCCGCCGACCTCGGCGGATGGGATCCGATCCTCGAGGAGTACTGGGGCTGTCTCTTATACCCATCTGA
>NZ_SMKR01000180.1 GCF_004348725.1 Kribbella turkmenica | reverse complement strand
CGGCGGATCCCGCGCGTCCGGCACCAACGACAAGGCCGGCTCGATGTGGAACCTCATCCGCTGGGCCAGCCCACGCTCCATGAAGGAAACCTTCGCACCACCCACCGACTACCACTACCCGCACCAGGGCTGAGGGAAAGAACTGGTGATGGGTGGCGGCCCACCGACTACCACTACCCCGCACCAGGGCTGAGGGGAAAGAACTGGTGATGGGTGGCGGCCCACCGACTACCACTACCCCGCACCAGGGCTGAGGGGAAAGAACTGGTGGTGGGTGGCGGCCCACGGACTGCCGCTACCCGGATCAGGGGTGAGTTCAGGGCTGGTCGGGGATTACCCGGGAATCGGTGGGATCGGGAGTAGGTGAGCCGGTTGCGTCGTTTCCCCGGTATGCACCGAACCGATCTGCACCGAACCGATCTGCACCTGGAGCCGAACGAAGCCTCCGACCTGTGCCGCGTGTTCGGCCCCGGCGTTCTCGACCGCCACGGTTGGGACAGGGCGTTCGTCACGGTGCTCGACGAGGCCGCGGCCGAGGACGCGCTCGCCCTGCTTGTCCACACCGCCGGGGCGCCGCTCGACGAGGACTGGGCCGCGCTGCGCGTCCTGGCCGACGCCGGGCCGAACGCGGGCAGGACCGAGGACGCCGAGGCGTGTGCGTCCCGGGACGGCTACGTCTACCTGGTGGGTTCGCAGTTTGGGAAGAAGGCCGGCCCGCTCGCGGCCAAGCGGTCCTGGATCGCCCGGGTGAGCGAGCGGGCCATCGCGGACGCTCTCGAGCAGGGCGGCCGGCCGACTCTCGAGATCGTCCGGCTGCGCTACGGTCTGCACCGAGCGATCAACGACGCCCTGGCGGACGTCAAGCTGCTGCCCCTGGGGCCGTTGGGACGCCAGGTGTACGTCGACGCGACCATCGCGATCGGTGAGCAGAAGGCCAAGCGCTGGAGTGGGACGGTGCTTCCGACGGATCACCCGGTGAACATCGAGGCCGCCGAGTTCCGCGCGGACGGGCGGCTGCTGCTCGGCCTGCGGTACCCGGTGACGGCCGATGGTCATCCGGTCCTGGTCGAGCTCGACAACGTCGAGGAGCTGTTCGACGACCCGAACGCCGTACCGCGGTGTGGCCGGGTCTGGGTGCTCGGCGACGTCGGCAGTGTCGAGGCGCCGGCCGGGCTGCGTGCGCTGGACACCCGGGGTGGCGACCGGTTCGACGCGATCATCGGCGACCTGGACGCATCCGGGAAGTCGGCGACCGTGCTCGCGGACCACCCGGAAGGCGCTCGCGCCGACTCCGAGCACATCCGCTTCGAGCTTCCGGCGGACCCTGCCGGCGGGGTCGTCAGCGCCGAGGTCGTGCACCACTTCGGCGACATCCGCCGGATCGAGGGCATCGCCGTCGATCACGAGGGCCACGCGCACTACGTCATCGACGAGGAGGGCCACGTCGCCCTCCGCACCCTGGTCTTCGACTAGGGTGCGGCTTCTCCCACCCTGCCGCACTCCGTCGGGCACCTGCTCGCGACTGCAGGGAATCGGGAGACGTGACCTAGGCGGTGCGGTGCAACTGCTGTGACGGTGGGTCGACCAGGAGCGCGGAGCCGCACTTGACGCAGATCCACTCGTCCGGCTCGTCGACCAGGTGATCGGCGGCTTCGACCTGTTCGAACGGCATCACAGTGGCGCAGAAGACGCAGAACTGTGTGTTCTCACCGGCCTGCTCGGCCCGCCGGCCTCTCTTTCGCACGACTGGCTCACCTCCGGGGCAGCTGTTCATTTCAGACTGCCACCGGAGGTCGTCGGGTCGGCGTAGCGACACTCAGTGGGTCCAGTCCTGGCCGAGCTCGTGTTCCTTCTGCAGGCCGGAGCGGATCGCGTCGACCACGAACGGCTCGATCTTCCGGCCGATCAGCGGGACCGCGACCTTCACGTCGAGGTCGATCGACTGGACCGTGGCGGACCCGGTGGCGCTGATCTCGGCGGTGCCCTTGAGGGTGACCGGGGTGTTGCTGATCTCGCCGCGGACGTCGGCCGCGCGGGACCCGTCGGCCTTCGCCGGGTGCCAGGTCTCGGTCTGGACCACGGTCAGCGTCTGGCCGACGAACTTCCGCGCGATGTCCGGGACGTCGTCCGACGGCATCTCGCGCTGGACCTTGACGATGGTGTCCCCGCCGGACTCGGTCACCTCCACGGAGTACGACAGCGCCTTGGTCTTCTCGCACGCCTGCTCGCGGAAGGTGGCGTCCGTAACGATCGCGAACACTTCCTCGGGTGTGGCGTCGTACGACGCCGACAGCTTCAGCTCCATGCCGGACATCATGGCACTACCCGCAGGTCCGGCGCGGATGCGCTCGACGGCGCTTCGGGAAACGTTTGCCATAGGGTGGTGGGGTGAGGCTGACGGAGCGGTGGGTGGCAGTCGACGGGCGTGCGCGAGCGCTGGCGAAAGCCCGAGCGGTCGTGCCGGACCTGACGCACCGGGACATGTGGGGGAGCCGCGACCCGGAGACTGTCCGGGCGATCCTCGCCGAGGCGGACGCTGACCGGCATCAGCCATGGCCGCGCACCCTTCTGTCCGACTACGCCCGGTTCTGGCGTGACGGCGTACGGACGGCGTACGAGAACCCGGCCGGCGAACTGCGACGTCGTACGTCGACCGCTGTGCTCGCCGCCGCACTGACGGCAGAGCAGGCGTACGTCGACGAGGCCGCCGACGGACTGATGTTGCTGTGTGAGCAGACCACGTGGTGCTGGGCAGCACACGAGTCGTTCGCGACAGCCCGTGGCGAGGTGGCCGGCGACCCGGACGAGCCGTACCTGGATCTCGGCGCCGCGGAGACGGCGGAGATCCTCGCGTGGGCGGACCTGGTGCTGGCGCCTGCGCTGGACGAACGGGTTCGGGGGCTGCGGCGGCGCATGCGGCGCGAGGCCGGCCGGCGCGTGATCCGGCCGTTCTTGACCGACCGCCGCTGGCACTGGCTCGGGCTTGCCGGTCGTCTGCACAACTGGAACCCCTGGATCCACGGGCACGTACTCGCGGCTGCCCTGTTCCTCGAGGACGACCCGCAGGTCCGGCTGGAGGTCGCCGACCTCGTCGTCGACGGTCTCGACCGCTACCTCACAGCGCTACCTGCCGACGGTGGCTGCGACGAGGGATACGCCTACTGGTGGAACGGGCCGGCCCGGCTGGCCCTCGCGCTCGACGTCCTCGACCGCGTCACCGACGGCGCCTTCGCTCCCTGGTCCTGTCCGCCGCTCGCCGAGTTGGCCCGCTATCCGCAGCGGGTCGCGCTCGGCGACGGCTGGTACGTCAACGTCGCCGACGGCTCCGCCCGGCCGGACCCGAACCAGCCTTGGCACGTCCTCCACCGCTGGGGTCGCCGGCACGACGATCCGGAGGTGATGGCCCAGGCTGCCGCTCACCGCGACCTTCCGATCGCTCCTGCCGCCGGACTGGGCCGCGCGTTGCTGGGATTGATCGACGACGACTGGCGGACCGCGGCCAAGGCCGAGCTACCGCTGCCCAAGTCGATTTGGCTGCCGGATGTCCAGCTGTTCGTCGCCCGGAACGACAGCGGACTGACCCTCGCGATCAAAGGCGGGCACAACGACGAGAACCACAACCACAACGACGTCGGCTCGTTCATCGCCGCGCTCGACTCCACACCGGTGCTCATCGACCTCGGTCAGCCGACGTACACGGCGCTGTCCTTCTCCGAACGCCGCTACGAGCAGTGGGTCGTCCGCAGCGAGTGGCACAACGTCCCGGTCGTCAACGGCCAGGAGCAGCGCCCTGGTGCGCGGTACAGGGCTGAAGACCTGGTGGCGAGCGAGAACTCGCTGGCGCTTCAGCTCGCAGGCGCCTATCCCGCAGCTCCGGGATACCGCCGGGTGGCGACGCTGGACGACGCCATCAGGATCGACGACGAATGGGCAGGCTCTGCGGTCCAGCACGTCGTGATCGCGGGTACGCCGCTCCGGCACGAGGCCGGCCGGCTCCTGGTCGAGACCCTGGCCGGTGGCATCGCGGAGCTGACTTGGGATGCCGGCCTGGGTACCGGGCGGCTGGAGGAGCGAGCCGTCGACGATCCGCTGCTGGAAGGTGTCTGGGGCCCGACTGTGCACCGGCTGGTCATCGACTGCACCGGTACCGCGTTCCGCCTGACCGTCCGCAGAGGAGAGCGACCGTGACCGACGCGCCCTACACCGGGCTGACCCGAGACATCTGGGCGGCGACGGCCGACGGGTTGTTGCTGGCCCTGCGGCCGTGGGTGTCACCCGACCACGCCCGGATCGACCTGCCCGGTCAGCCGAGCGCGTATGGCGGGGACAGCGACTCGCTCGAGGCCTTCGCGCGCTCGTTCCTGCTGGCCGGGATCCGGCTGCACGGCGAGCACGGCAACGATCCGCACGGTCTTGCCGAGTGGTACGCCGACGGTCTCCGGGCCGGCACCGACCCCGCCTCGCCGAACGCCTGGCCGCGGCCGGACCGGCTCGGCCAGGCCAAGGTGGAAGCCTGCTCGATCGCCCTCGGGCTGCACCTCAGCCGGCCGTGGTTGTGGGACCGGCTGGGCGATCCCGAGCGCGAGCGGATTGTCGCCTGGCTGGCGACGGTGGTCGGCGAACCGTACCCGCCGATCAACTGGGTCTGGTTCCAGCTCGTCGTCGAGACGTTCCTCAGGTCGGTCGGCGGACCGTGGTCGGCCGAGGACATCGAGAGCGGGCTGGCCGTGCACGAGTCGCTGTACCGCGACCACGGCTGGTACGCCGACGGGCCGGAGCGGGCCTTCGACCACTACAACGGCTGGGCGCTGCACGTCTACCCGTTGCTCTGGGCAACCATAAACCCGGGGGTGGACGCCGGGTTGGTGTCCGGGTGGCGTGACCGGCTCGCGCAGTACCTGCGGACGGCCGTCCACCTGATCGGCGGCAACGGGTCGCCGCTGGTCCAGGGGCGCAGTCTCACCTATCGGTTCGCGGCCGCCGCGCCGTTGTGGATGGGCGCGCTCACCGGCGCGACCGACGTACCACCGGGTCTGCTGCGGCGGGCGGCGTCCGGGATGCTCGCACACTTCCTCGATCACGACGTCCCCGACGATCGGGGCCTGCTCAACCTCGGCTGGTACGGCGAGTGGCCGCGGATCGCGCAGTCGTACTCCGGCCCGGGATCGCCGTACTGGGCGGTCAAAGGCATGCTCGGGCTGATGCTTCCGGCCGACCATGCGGTGTGGACCGCGACCGAGGAGCCGTTGCCGGTGGAGACCGGGGACTTCACGCTGGAGGTGCCGGAGCCGGGCTGGATCGTCAGTGGGACCCAGGCGGACGGCGTCGTACGGATCGTCAATCACGGGACCGATCACTCCGTGCCGGGGGACCGGCGGGCCGACTCGCCGCTCTACGCGCGGCTCGGGTACTCGACGCACACGATGCCGCCGCTCGACCAGGAGGCCTGGTCGAGAGCGATCGAGAACAGCGTGGCGATCGTGCACCCCGAGCTCGGTCCGAGTCATCGCAACGGCTTCACGACCGTGCGGACCGGCGTCTCGGTGGCGTCGGCGCACTGGGTGCGGACCGACGAGGACACGGGCGCCGATCACGGCTCGGGACGCGGCGGCAGCGTGTCCGAGGGACCGCGCATCGTCGTCGGATCGGTGCTGCACGGCAGTCACGAGGTCCGGGCGGCGGTGGTCTCGGGTGACCTGGATCCGTCGTGGCAGCTGGAGTTCAGCGGCTGGCCGCTGTCGGCCGCCGAACAGCCGGCGGAGACCGTCGACGACCACCAGGCGAAGGTGACGGCGACCGGACTGCTGTCAGCGGTCGCCTCCGGCATCGACTTCGAGTACGGCGTACGGCGTCTCACCGAGGCGAGCCCGACGGGCAATCACACCGCGATCCCCTACGCCAGAACGCGTCCCGCCGCCGGCGTGGTCCACACGGCCGTGATCACCCTCGGCGGATCACCCGAGCGAGCGCCCGTCGTGTCCGTCGAGGACGACACGATCCGCGTGGAGTGGGCGGACGGCCGGGTCGACCACCTGCCGATGGGCTCCTGACCCGCCCACCCGGGCGACCGGTCAGGCCGCCGACTCGGCGTCGACCCGATGAACCGTTCGCCTCGGCTCGAACCTGCGGTCGTCGGAGCCGTCGAACGGCAGCGCCTCGAGGTTCCAGCTCCACGACACCGTCGGCGTGACCCGCAGGTACAACCCCGGCCCGAACATCCCGGTGTGCTCCACGAAGTCGCCCGTTCCGTAGACCCGCAGGAACCGCGGCGTCCACGGGGACGTCCTGACCACGTCGTCCCAGAGCAGCGCCACCTTGGTGTTGCCGGCGTCGACGTTCAGGTACTTCCTGGTCCGCTCGGGCTTGTGCCCGCCGCCGAGGTAGAAGTACGTCCCGTCGTACTCGATGCCGACCGGGACGGTGTCCGGCTGGCCGTCGGTCGCGACGGTGGCGATCCGGCCGACCGGTTGGGTCCGGATGTACTCGATCTCGTCCTGGGTGAAGGACATGACAACGTCTCCTTTGCGAGGTGTCCGATGACGTACCGAGTGCACTCCCGGCTAAAGTACAACGCAGATGGCAAATAGTAAAACGTTGGTTGTACTTCGGCGGAGAGGAGCCGGCCGTGAGCGGCGGCAGATCGGACAAGCGGCGGGCGATCCTCGACGGTGCGCTCACGGAGTTCGGGCGGGACGGGTACGCACGGGCGAGCATCGACGCGATCGCGGCGGCCGCGGGAGTGTCCACCCGGACGATCTACGCCCACTTCGGCAACAAGGCCGGGTTGTTCGAGTCGGTGATCCAGGAGAGCGCGACCAGGGTGGCCGACACCCAGATCGCGATCGTCGAGCGGCACCTCGGGAAGGTCGTCCACCTCGAAGCCGACCTGGAGGCGTTCGGCCTGGAGCTGACCGAACCGATGACGGGCTTCCGTGACCACTTCTCGCTGGTGCGGCACGTCAACGCCGACCTCGACCACATCCCGCCGGCGGCGATCGAGGCCTGGCAGGACGCCGGACCCCGGCGGGTGGTCGGAGCCCTCGCGGACCGGCTGCGGCAGCTCGCCGATCGTGGCCTGCTGGCGCTCGGCGTTCCCGCTGAGAACGACCCGGACGCGGCCGCGAAGCTGGCGGCGTCCCACCTCATGCTGCTCGTGCAGGGCGCGGTGCCCTTCCACCACGGCGTCGGCGCCAACCGCGAACCCGACCGGGAATCGATGGTGCAAGCCGGGGTGCGCGTCTTCCTCCGCGGTTACCTCCCCGCGCCGGGCTCCGGATCCCGGCGACCCGCCGC
Source organism: Kribbella turkmenica (assembly GCF_004348725.1). Taxonomy (GTDB): domain Bacteria; phylum Actinomycetota; class Actinomycetes; order Propionibacteriales; family Kribbellaceae; genus Kribbella; species Kribbella turkmenica. Next base: position 7,186 of record NZ_SMKR01000180.1, on the reverse strand, counting down.
CGGCTGACCGTCAGCGCGGCCGCAGGGGGATCGACGAGTCGCGGATGATCAGCTCCGGGGCGATCAGGATCCGCTGCGTCGGCCGCCGCCGGCCCTCGACCAGCCGGGACAGGATCAGCTCGGCCGCGGTCCGGCCGACCATGGGTTTCGGTGGGCGGACCGCGGTCAGCGACGGCTCGGCGAGCTGCGCGACCTCGTCGTCGTAGGCAACGATCGCCAGCTCTTCCGGGATCGCGATGCCGCGTTCGGCGCATTACTGCGCGATCGACATCGCGTCCGGGTCGGAGTGCACGACGAGGGCCGTCGTTGCGGTGGCGTGGCAGCGGGCGAGCAGGTGGTCGATGGTGTCTCGGTGCGAGGGGTTCTCCATCCGCACCGACTCGCGGACGATCAGGCCGGGGGACAGGCCGAGGTCGGCGCAGACCTGCTGCCACCCGTGCTCGAGATGCGCCGAGGTCGGGCTGCCCTTCGACAGCACCAGGCCGATGCTGCGGTGACCGTGCTGGTGGAGATGACGAACGGCGATCTCGACGCCGAGGGCGTGGTCGCTGCGAACCCACTCCAGCTGGTTCTTCGTCGGGGTCCAGCGCGGTGGTTGCCGCTCGATCAGGACCACCGGGACCGGCAGGTCGCCGATCCACTGGATCATCTCCGGGACGTCGTCGCCGTCCAGGTTCGGCGCGAGCAACAGCCCCTGGACCTGCTGGGCCTCGATCAGCCGGGTGATCTGGCGCTGGTCCTCGGCCCAGTCGTACGTGGACCCGCGCAACTGGAGCTGGACGTCCTGAGCAACCGCCGCGGACCGCGCGCCGCCCACGATCGCCGGCCAGTAGTAGTCCAGCGATGGCACCACCATCCTGACCGTGAACCGCGGCGGCCCGGTCGCCCGCCGCCGTACCGGCGCCACCGGCCCCAGATCCGTCGGCAGCGTCGCACCGCCGTGCACTTTGGTCACCAGGTTCCGCGCCGCCAACGCCGCGATGTCTCGCCGCACCGTCAATTCGCTCACCCCGACCAACGCGGCGAACTCCCGCACCCTGATCGCCCCGTGCCGCCGCAGCTCCCCCATCAAGCGCTCCTGCCGCTGCACCCCGAACAACCGCTCCTCAACCACCGCTCACCTCCACCAGACGGATGCCGCCTGCGGCGGCTGCTGCTCCTCAGGGCGCCTCCGGCGGCAGGCGCCGGCCGCGGACCAGGGAGAGTCGGCAGACGTACCACCCGTGCACCCGTCCGGAAGGCGGCGGCGTGAGAAGACGGTGGACCGTTGTGCACGCACGGCTTGAGTCGCGGATGTCTCCGCACCGTGTCCACCACGGCGGCTCAGCTGCATCGCGCTCCTCACCACATGCCTCTGCTTCACAGCCCACAAGCACGTCCGTTGCACCCTATGCGTGCCTCAGGTGGTTTGTGGTTCGGCTGTCCACAGTTCGTTCGGCGAAGCGCCGTGTTCTAGTCGTTGATCCAGCTCCAGATGCTGGTGGTTGCGGGGACGCCGGCCAGTTCGAAACCTTCGAGGACTCGGTGTTGACTGCCTTTCAGGCCGAGGCGGTCGCCGTCGTGAAGTGCGGTGCGGAGACCTTCGGCCAACCGGTCCGCCGCCGGCCCGGGCGCGTCCGGCGCGTAGTGGTTCGCCAGCGCGTCCAAGGTGTCGTACGGCGCGTGCACGCTGTAGCCGTACTCGCGGCCAGGATCGTCACCCAGCGGCCCGTAGTCGTAGAACTCGGTGAACGTGATGCCACGCTCGCCGCCGTCCGGGTCGAGGATCAGTGTGAGCGTGAAGACGCAGCTGTTCTCCCGACGCACGCGCAGCAACGTCTCCCGTCGCTTCATGCCCTGCAAGTTACCCCGGGTCAGAGCTTCCATTCAGCAGGTCGAGCGCGGACTGCTGCCGGGCGGCGTCGAGCTTGTCGACCGGTCCGTACCAGCGCAGTCCGTACTGGTCCATCGCCGTACGGTCCGACGCGAAGGCACGGTCGGCCTGCCGCCGCAGATACGTCGTGTACGGATGATCGGGCAGCGCCTCGTTGAGCTTGGCCAGCCCGCGAACATGCGCACCCTTGAACGACGGTCCGTCGCCGCCGCAATCACCCGACTCGCACGGCTCGCGCAGGATGCCGTCGGTCGTGTGCAGACCCGAGGCGGTCGTCGACGCGTCGGCAAGCTGCCGGGCAGTGGTCAGGTACGCCGAATTGTTGGTTGCCTTCGACAACTCGGTGAGCGCGCCGAGCAGCACACCCTGGTTGTACGTCCACGCGGTGTCGCCGTTGTTCCGGCAGGTGTTCAGGTCGATCCCGTCGTTCACCAGGTTCGAGCTGCTGATCATCCCGGTCCGCTGGAACCAGGCCCAGCCGTCCTGCGCCCGTTGCCGGTAGGTCTGGCCGCCGGGCATCCGGTTGTGCAGCGCCGCGTTCAGTTGGATGTAGAGCGAGTTGGAGATGGCGTTCTTGTACGTCTTCGCCTCGCTCCACCACACCCCGCCGCCACAGGTGTCGTCCCAGTACGCCGCCATGTGGTCGGCGTCGGCGCGAGCCGTCTGCAGGTAACGCGCCTCGCCGGTCAGGTCGTACGCCGCGATCCAGGCGAGCCCCCACCAGCCGGTGTCGTCGATGTAGTCGTTGCGGAACTGCCCTTGCGCCGCGTCGAGATTGAGGTCGTAGGTACGGGCGATCGCGTACTGGTAGCTGCCCATCCCGGTGACCCGGATGTTGTCGATCACCGCGTTCAGCGCGTTGGCCGAGTTCCACCAGCCGGTCGTGTCGAAGAGCCCGGTCCCATAGTTGTAGAACTGCATCTGTGCGGTGGCGGCCGCCGTACGGCGATCTCCCGCGTTCCACGTGGTCCGGGCCCACGGCGTACAGACGATGTCCGGTCGGTCGCCGGCCTTGCCGCAGGCGCGGAGGGCGCCGACACCGTGGCTGTTCCAGTCGTCGACGTTGTACATCAGCGTGCGCCGGTCCCGCTGTCCGGACGGGATCGCGGTGTTGCCGAGCCGGCTGCCGTCGGTCCAGGTCCGGCCGCCGTCCATCGAGCGGTCGAGCCAGACCTCGTCTCCCGGCGAGCCGTTCTCGATCGATGCCCAGCCCATCGCGTCCGCGTCGTCGAAGTGCAGCGTGATCGTCCGGCCGAACAGCGTCGCGGACACCGGCGCCCGGTCTGCGGGGGAGAGCGCTGGGTCGCGGGCGTCACAGTACTTGTTGCAGATCGTCGCTCGAGTCGTCATGGTGACCGCCGGGGTGGAGGGTGCGGGCGGTGGCGCGCCGAGAGGTGGGACCAGCAGGCTCAGGCTGGAAACGATTCCAACGAACATCACAGTTCTCCCCGGGGCGGTAGGAAGACAGCGGTGTCACCGAAGGTAAGGGGACCGCTTCAGCCCGTCAAGACATCAGCAACGACGCGAGCACGGCGGCGGTGGTCAGTGCGGTGACGACGATCGCGAACCCGCGTCCCCGCCGGCCGCGCTCCCGGATGGTGGTCGCGTCGAGGTCCCGGGCGCACGGCTCGAACCCGGCCGGGTCGGCCGGCGCGAACAGGCTGCTCAACCGGCACAACGCCGTCCGCCGGGACGCCTGCTGGGCCGCTTCCCGGACGACGCGCCGCCGCATCATCTCTCGTGGGCACGACCCATCGGCCGGCAGGACCCGCTGGACGACGGCGTGAGCCTCGTCCACCCGCCGCTGCCGGCTGACCGCCGGCGGGAGGATCAGATACGCCAGGTGGACCAGCGAGGCGTAGTCGTCGGGCAGCAAGGCCCCGATCTGCGGTTCCTCACGCGTGGGTCCCTGAACAGGACCCGGGACGAGCGGGGTCTGGACCGTGGCGGACATGCAACTCCTCGAATCGACGTACGTCAATCCCAACGAGCGAATCGCTGACCGGTCACGAAGCGGTCGGCTACCCTCGGCCTCATGAGTACTGGTGACGGGGTGGCCGGACAGTGGGGCGGGGTCGACATCCACTTCGGTGAGGAAGGTGGTCGGCTCACGTACGGCAGCTATCTGCGCCTGAGTCAGCTGCTCGACCAGCAGCGGCTGGAGTCGGACCCGCCGGCTCACGACGAGCTGCTGTTCATCACCATCCACCAGGTGTACGAGCTGTGGTTCAAACAGGTGTTGCACGAGCTGACCGGCTCCCGCGACGCCATGCTGTCCGGCGAGCTCTGGCTGGCTGAGCACCTGCTCCGCCGGGTGCACACGATCGAGCGGACGCTGACGCAGCAGATCGACATCCTCGAGACCATGACCCCGCAGGACTTCGGCGAGTTCCGGCACCGGTTGTCACCGGCGAGCGGTTTCCAGTCGGTGCAGTACCGCGAGATCGAGTTCCTGTCGGGCGCGAAGGACCCGTCGTTCGTGAAGCGGTTCCGCGGCCTGACCGACGCCGAGAAGGCGCGTCTCGGGAGGCGGCTGGCGGATCCCACGCTCTGGGACGCCTTCCTCGTTGTCCTCGAGAAGGCCGGTTTCGCCACCGACTCGGAGGACGCCGTGCGCGACGCCCTCCGCAAGGTCGCCGGCGACCGGGCCCACTACGCCGCCGTCTGGGAGCTCGCCGAGGCTCTGCTCCAGCACGACGAGCTCGCCGCCGCCTGGCGTGCCCGGCACGTCGTGATGGTCGAGCGGATGATCGGCACCAAACCGGGCACCGGCGGCTCCTCCGGCGCCGGCTACCTCCGCAGCCGCCTCGACCTCCGCTACTACCCGCTGCTGTGGGACCTGCGCTCGAGCCTGTGAGCTGATCCGCGGACCGGGATGAGCGGGGTCTCACGAACGCCTCATCCGGGCCTCATCCGGGCACTTCAGGCTCGGAGTCATGAGGGACCAACGCGGCGACCTGCTCCAGTTGCTGACCGGCCGGGAAGCCGGCGAGCTGCTTTCGGCGGCGGTCGAGGCCTCCGGCGGCCGGTTGCTCGACTGGCGGCCGGCACACGTCGAGCATCGCCCGGGCCGCGCCACGGTGTCGTTCCGTACGACGGTCCAGTGGCACGGCTCGTCCGTCGTACACACGGAGACCCTCTGCGCCACCGCTGGTGAACCGCTCCCACCCGACGTCGTCGTGGTCGGCGACGGGGAGTCGCGGGTCGGGATCTGGCGGATGCCGCACGACCCGATGCTGCCGGGCCTGCCCCCGGCGCTGGATCGTGCGGCGGTGTCGGGGCTGCTCGGGCGTTGTGGGCTCGGTGGTGGGCCGGTGCGGGTGCGACTGCGGGCCTATCGGCCGCGTCGCCGGGCAGTGGTCGAGGCGATCGGCCGGACCGGTCGCCTGTTCATCAAGGTCGTCCGTCCGGACCAGGTCAGGGCGCTGCACGAGCGGCACAAGTTGCTCACCGCCGCCGGCGTTCCGGTCCCGCGGAGTCTGGGCTGGTCGGCGGACGGGCTTGTCGTGCTCACCGCCGTACCCGGTCGGACTTTGCGGTCCGCGGTGCGGGATTCTGATGGTCCGTACGTCGATCCCGGCGCGCTGACTGCCCTGCTCGACCGGTTGCCGGCGGAACTGCTCGACGGGCCGGTGCGGCAGTCGTGGCTGGACAAGACCGGGCACTACGCCGGGCTGATCGGGGACTCCGCGCCGGAGCTGCGCCGATGGGCCGGCGACCTGGCGCGGTCCATCGTGACCGAGGGGTCGAACGGCCCGGTCGTGCCGGTGCACGGTGACTTCTACGAAGCCCAACTTCTCGTCGACGCCCGGCACAACGTCACCGGCCTGCTCGACGTCGACACCGCCGGGCCTGGTGACCGGTACGACGATCTGGCGTGTCTGATCGGTCATCTGAGTGTCCTTGCGCAGATCTTCCCGGACCGGGACGCGGCGATCGGCGGACTGGGCGAGCGGTGTCTCGCCGAGTTCGAACGGACGGTCGACCCCCGGCAACTGCGGCTCCGGGTCGCCTCGGTGGTGATGTCGCTCGCGACGGGTCCGCACCGGGTCCAGGAGCCCGGCTGGCGCGCGGCCACGCGGGACCGGCTTGTGCTGGTCGAGCGCTGGGTCACCAGCGCGTGTGAACCGAGCGCTCGCAGTCACTCGTCGTACGAACTCAACGAAAGGAAGCGTCATGTCGAACACGCGTAGATGGGCCATCGTCGGAGCTGTCGCGGCGGTGTCCGGCCTGGGGGTCGGCAGCATCGCTGTCGCCGCTCCCGGGATCACCCTCAACGACCAGAGCGCGGTCGGGTCGAGCGTGGACACATCCGGGCCGTTCGGCGCCACTGCGGTGGACGACTCTCCGGAGTCGCCGAACTCCCCGAACCAGTCACCGCTGGACTCTGCCGCCTCCGCCTACGACAGCCCAGGCGACCCCGGTTGGCCGGACCGCTCGCCCGAGTCGGCCGACTCACCCACCGACTCCGCCGTGGACACCCCGGTCGCGATCCGCAAGGCGCCCGCGACCACTCCAACAACCCTCAACGCCACCGACACCGCCGACAGCCCCGCTACGGTCGGCAGGACCCGTGCCGCGGACAGCGCCGACAGCCCAGCAACCGCCCGCAAGGCCCGTGCCGCGGAGAGCGCCGACAGCCCACCAACCGTCCGCAAGCCAAGGGCAGCCGACAGCGCCGACAGCCCGGCGCCGGCCCGGAAGTCCGGCTCGGCCGACAGCGCCGACAGCGCCGACAGCGCCGACAGCGCCGACTGACTCCCGTCAGGTCGGTTCATGAAAGGACTCTCATCGTGGCCTCATCCGCGTCGACGGGTTCGGGTGCCAGGCTGCGGACGACATGGTTGCTGCTGACCACGGAACGACGTTCCAGTGGAGCCTCGTCAGGAGCGGTCCCGGTGACCGTCCCGTAGACGAGGCTCGGCACGGGCCGCCCGGGATTCCCCCACACCGGGCGGCTCGTCCGCTGCCCGTCAGGTGTAGCCGACCAGTTGGTCGCCGGGACAGCACCCTGCACCCGAACACCGAGATGGAACTCGGCGAAGTCCGGGATCTCCGGCTGAACCGAGCGATGGATCCGGGCGTCGATCCGCTGTGTCACCACCAGGTACGCCGTACCCGCGGCGCCGATTCCGGCATGGTGCCGCGACGCCCGGACAACAGCACGGTCAGACTGTGGCGCGGTAAGACCTCCGATGTGCTGAAGAGGTCAAGTTGCGGCCTCTTGATCACGGCCGGCGAGTAAGCGGAACCAACAGCGGATCTGTCGATCGGCGCATGAGGAGCGAGCTGCCGACCTGGTCGGTGAATCCC
>NZ_SMKR01000017.1 GCF_004348725.1 Kribbella turkmenica | reverse complement strand
CCCCGGAACAACCCACCGGGACGGGCGCCTCACCCTGCCCTTGACAGAAACTCACTCCATATCAGGAGTGCGTGCCAGCCGTCCAGGGAGTGCCTGCCGTGCTTTAACCCGAGGAAATGCGTGCTCTGCCGGGGCCCCACGAGCACCCGCGCCGCCCGCCCAACGAGTGCGTTGCGTGCCCCGCCCGAAAGCGGGCACCGAGTGGCCACGGGCGTGCTGACATCAACGCGTCGATCGAATCGCTCGGTGTGGTCGACCGATCGCCACATCTCCCCGTGCGGTCCAAGTACCATTTCCTCCATGGAGTGCTTCGCCGCCGGGCGTACTCGCCGCTGAAGGAGACCCGCCGCCGCATCGCTGGCTGTGGGCGGGTCGTTCATGCCCGATTCCCTTCAGTGCGAGAGGCACATTTTCATGCTCATTCGTTCGTATCTTCACGCTGACCTCGGTCGACTCACCGAGCTGGCCATCGACACGTTCGGCCCGTTCTACGAGAAGTCGTTCCGCCCGCTCGTCGGGGAAGTCATTTTCGCCAACCAGCACGGCAACTGGCGCGACGACTACCGCAAGCAGGTCGCCGAACTTCATGACCCCGACAACCACAAGTACGTCGCGGTCGTGGACGAGGGCGGCGTACTCACCGGCTACGTCGCCTGGAACGTCGACCCAGCCCGCCGGAACGGCAGCATCACCATCCTCGCTGTTTCAGCAGAGCACCGCCGAGCAAGCCTTGGCACCGCTCTCTGCGAGCACGCATTCGACGCGATGCGGCAACAGGGTGCAGAGGTCGTCGAGATCGGCACCGGCGGTGATGACTTCCACGCGCCCGCCAGAGCTCTCTACGAGAGCCTCGGCTGCGTCGAACTCCCCGTAGCGGTCTACTACCGCGAGCTCTGACCCACACCCCCGGCTGGGCTCGGCAGCCAACTGCCGAGCCCAGCCGGACGCATACCTGACGGCGGCGGCCGGTCAGGGACGTGCGTACTTGCCGACCATCTTCACCAGGGTGTCCGGCGGAATGACCTTTACGTGAGGCGCAAGGCCGTTGACGACTGTCATGACATCGTCGACCGATTTGCTCCAGGCGTGCCACAGGACAACCGAGTAGCCGGCAGTCGAACGCGGGTTCCGAACGGCGCTGTTGAGTTCGGCGGTGACCGACGCCTCGTCGGCTCCTTCGAGGCCGCCCCACAGCATCGTCCGCGCGGAGATGACCGGCTTCCCCTCAGCCCAGACGACCTTTCCCTTGTGGGAGTCGTAGCGGGAGTACTCGAGATAGATCAGGCCGTCGATCTCGCGGTGCTTGAGGTAGTTCCCCCAGAGACGGGTGTCCGGGAATGAGTCGAAGTCGATGATCTGCACCGCCGAGAGATCCGCGCGTGCCATCGACTGCGCCAAGGAGGAGGTGTGCTTCGTCAAGGCAGCAGCCGGGTAGCGGCTCGGGTACATGTAGCCGCCGCCCGATGGTCCGACAACCCAGCGATCCTTGACGGACTGGTCGTAGAACCAGCGCATCACCGAAGGCGCGAGGTCGATCAGGGAGGGCGAGATGCCCCAACCCAGATCCACACTGCCGCGGTGCGGGCTGCCGAACCAGCGCTGGTCGGTGGGGAAGTCGCCGAGCATCCATTGGATGTTGTCGCCGTCGGTGATCAGGAACGTGACGTAGTGGGCATCGGGATCCGGTTCGAGGGCCCTCCCCCCACCCCCTCCACGCTGGCTCAACCGGTCCTCGGTGATGCCGGACAACACCGACAGATTGCGGGCATGGTCCGCCGGAATCGCCTTCACGCCGGCGTCCGAGTTCGGCCCGATGAATTTGTCCTCGCCCTGGGAGGCGTCACCCCAGCCGATCACCGTCGCGTCGTCGTCGAGCGCGCCGACCACCTCGGCGCGGAACGCCGAGTTGCCGTCGTAGAAGGCGAGCGTCCTCGCCATCGTGACGTAGTCCCGCAGTCGTTCCGGGATGTCTGCCTTCTGCTCGATCGCGACGTCGTGCCGCAACCGTGGCCAGTAGTTGTCCACCACCCAGCGGTCGTCCTTGTCCCGCACGTCCAGGACCTTGCGCAATCCGTGCCGGATCGCGAGTGCCTCCAAACTCTCCCCGACAGCCACGGCACCCGTCACGCCGGCGAGCGTGGTCGCCACGTTGACCGACGGAGTGCCCGTACGGAAGAGAACATATCCGCCGACGCCCGACCGGCTGACGGTTTTCCACAGGTCCCCGGGCCGTGTACGTACGCCGTACCGGGAGATGAGGTCGTCGAGCCAGAACTGGTAGCCGAGCGAGGGGATGTTCAGGTACAGCGACTCGGCCCCGCGGCGGGCCATCAGACCCTGCAGGGTGGTCGCGAGCGTGCGTTCGGCCGAGTTCAGCGAACTCTCGTCCAGCACGTTCAGCAACTGCGGCCGCTGGCCTTTCGGGTACGCCGACAGCCGACCGGCAGAAGCTGTTGAGTGAGCGGGCAGCGACGAAGCGAGTGAGCCCAGGCCCAAGCCGGCGGTCAGACCGAGGGCATGGCGGCGGGTGAGACGTCGTCGATCGGACATGCGGTGCCTCCAGGAGCGGCTGGTGACTGTCCAACGTTGTCAATTGCCCGGCGACGATGCCACAACAGCCACCGCATCACAAGGGTTCAGCCCAGTCCGTAGCGGCGAAGCAGGCCAACGAGCGCTCCCACACCGGACGACAGGTCGTAGACCTCGGCTTGTAGACCGACGCTCGCGGCAGCCTCGACATTGCTTTCGTTGTCGTCGATGAACAGCACCGACGAGGCCGGTACGTCGATGGCGCCGAGAATCGCCCGGAAGTACGCCGGATCAGGCTTGGCCAGCCCGAGATCGCACGAGTAGAAGGTCTGATCGAACCACTCGCCGTACCCGCGCTCGTCCTGCATGATCGCCCGCCGGTAGGGCTGCTGGTTGGTCGCGAGGTGACAGTCGACGCCGTCCGCCCGCAGTCGGGCGATCAACGCGACCACCTCCGGCTCGGCCGCGAAGCAGTGCCACGGCTCGAGCGCGTCCTCCAGCGCCACCGGCGAGTTCCAGCGCTCGAGGACGCCGGCCACCGCATCGCGGAAGTCGCCCTTGCCGACCAGGCTCGGCCGCTCGGCCGCCATCAGGTCGGCGATGAACGCCTCGCCCGAGTCCGCGGGAACGAACGACGTCAGCCGCGACCACCAGTCGATCGTCGGGCGCTGGATGACGCCGTCGGCGTCGAAGAGTACGGCGGAGATCATGCGCCCCATCCTGACAGGCGCGAACCGGGCCAGGATCGGACACCGGGACCGCGGCCCCTTGACCGGTTCAGTCGGTATGCGCTTACCTAATGGCCACGTAAACATATCTGGACACCTTCCGGCGAAATCCAACAGAAAGCGCCAGGTGAGGCGTATGACAGTGACCAGAAGGAAGTTCCTCGCGCTCGGCGCGGGGGCCGCCGCGGCCGCGACCGGCCTCACCGGCTGCGGCTCCCGCAGTTCGCTCGGTGGATCCGACCAGCTCAGCATGTGGACCTGGGTCGGCTCGGTGAACGACGACCTGATCGCCCAGGCGGAGAAGGCCATCCCCGGGTACGACGACATGCGGCTCGCGATGACCCGGATCGGCACCAACTACAAGACCAAGGTGCTGACCTCGCTGGCCGGCAAGTCGCTGGTCCCGGACATCGTCGCCATCAACGACGACGTGGCGACGTACTTCCCGAACGCCGACCAGTTCCACGACCTCAACGAGCTCGGCGCGAAGGACCGCGAGTCCGAGTTCCTGGCGTGGAAGTGGAAGCTCGGGATCACGGCCGACGGCAAGATGATGGCCTACCCGATGGACACCGGCCCGACCGCGCTGTTCTACCGCACCGACATGCTGCAGAAGGCCGGGATCGACACCGACCCCGCGGCGGTCGCCGAGCTGGCACCGACCTGGGACGCCTACATCGAGCTCGGCAAGAAGCTCAAGGCGGCGGTCCCGGGGTCCGCCATCACCGACAACATCACCGGCGTCTACCTCTACGCGCTGGCGCAGCAGTCGAAGCGGTACATGACCGAGGATGGTCAGTACATCGGCGACCAGGACCACATCCGCGAGCAGTTCGACCTCGCGATCCGGGTGGTCAAGGAAGGGCTGTCCGCGAACGCGCAGCAGGACACGACCGACGCCGACGCCGTCGTCACCAACGGCAAGCTGGTCGCCTACAACGCGGCCGTGTGGTGGGCCCAGCTCGGCCCGAAGAACGCGGCTCCGAAGACCAAGGGACTCTGGCGGGTGACGGCCGCTCCTGGTGGGGCCGGCAACCGCGGCGGGTCGTTCCTGGCGATCACGAAGTACTGCAAGAACCCGGAGGCCGCGTTCGCGTTCATCAGCTGGCTGGAGTCGGCGAAGAACCAGGCGCAGGCCTTCCTGGACCCGGTGCTGTTCCCCTCCACGCCGGCCAGCTACACCGACGAGCGGATGACCGCTCCGGACCCGTTCTTCGGCGGTCAGCGGATCGTCGACGTCTTTGGCGCCTCCGCCAAGAAGTACCCCGGCGCCTACTTCAGCCCGTACGACTCGATCATCGGCGCCCCGATCGCCGCCGAGCTCGTGAACGTCGAGACCGCCGGCAAGTCGCCCGACCTGGCGTGGGCCGACGCCCAGGAACAGATCGAACGCGAACTCACCCGAGCGGGGGCGATCTGAGATGGCAGTGACCAGCAAGACCCTCCCCACCGCGGTCAGCACCACCGCGGAGCCGGCCCCGCCGAAACCGCCGGGCAGGTTCCGGCAGGCCCTGCCGCAGTACGCCGCGATCTCGCCGTTCTTCATCCTGTTCGCGATCTTCGGCGCGTTCCCGGTGCTGTTCTCGATCTGGATCTCGTTCCACTCCTGGGACGGCATCGGCGAGATGAAGTGGGTCGGCCTGGAGCAGTACAGCTACCTGCTCGCCGACCCGAAGTTCTGGCAGTCGATCGGGAACACGCTCATCATCTGGGTGCTGTCGACCGTGCCGATGCTGCTGCTCGCGCTGGTGATCGCCAACGCGCTGCACAACGCCACCCGGTTCCGCAGCTTCTACCGGATCGCCTACTTCATCCCCAACGTCACCTCGATCGTCGCCGTCACGATGGTGTTCGGCTCGATCTTCAGCAACAACTTCGGCCTGCTGAACGCGTTCCTGCAGTCGATCGGCGTGACCAAGATCGAGTGGCTCACCCAGCCCTGGGGGATCAAGATCGCCATTGCCACCATCGTCACCTGGCGCTGGGTCGGCTACAACGCGATCATCTTCCTGGCCGGCCTCCAGGCCATCTCGAACGACGTCTACGAGGCCGCCAAGGTCGACGGCGCCTCACCGCGGCAGACCTTCTGGCGGATCACCGTCCCGCTGCTGCGCCCGGTGATCCTGTTCACCGCGGTCACCTCCACCATCGGCGGCCTGCAGATCTTCACCGAGTCCCAGGTGCTGCTGGGTGACACCGGCGGCCCCGGCGGCTCCGGGATGACGATCGTGTCCTACCTGTACGAGAGCGCGTTCCTGGACAACCAGTTCGGGTACGGCGCCGCGATCGGCTGGGCGCTGTTCATCCTGATCGTGCTGTTCAGCATCGTCAACTGGCGGCTGATCGGCGGTGGGGACGAGCGGACTGCCCGCCGGACCGCCCGCCGGGTCGCGACCGGGAAGGAGAACGCCGATGCGCGCTGAGCGGACCCGTAACGTGATCAGCCACGTCGTGCTGATGTTCGGCGTGGTGCTCTCGATCTTCCCGTTCTACTGGATGGTGGTGATGGCCTCGAACACCACCCCGGACATCTTCAGCTACCCGCCGAAGCTGGTGATCGGCCCGCACCTGTTCGAGAACATGGGCAAGGTGCTCGACAACATCGACTTCTTCGGGTCGATGATGATCACCCTGGTCGTCTCGCTCGCGGTCACCGTGCTCGTGCTGTTCTTCGACTCGCTGGCGGCCTTCGCGTTCGCGAAGTACGAGTTCCCCGGCCGGGACTGGCTCTTCGGTTTGCTGCTGGCAACGTTCATGATCCCGGCCCAGCTGTCGCTGGTGCCGCAGTTCGTGACGCTCGCCGAGTTCGGCTGGATCGGGTCGCTGAAGGCCCTGATCATCCCGGGCGCGGCGAACGCGTTCGGGATCTTCTGGATGCGCCAGTACGCCCGCGGCGCGATCCCCGACGAGCTCATCTCCGCGGCCAAGGTGGACGGCGCCGGATTCTTCCGGCAGTACCTCACCGTCGGCATCCCGGTGCTCCGGCCCGGCTTGGCCTTCCTGGGTATCTTCACCTTCATCAACGTGTGGAACGACTACCTCTGGCCGCTGATCGTGATGACGGATCCGAACAAGCTGCCGCTCCAGGTCGCCCTGCAGCAGCTGAACGGCATCTACGGCACCGACTACTCGATGGTGATGGCCGGTGCCCTGATGAGCGTCATCCCGCTGATCGGCGTCTTCATCATCGGCGGCCGTCACTTCATCGCCGACATCGCCGCCGGCGCCATGAAGTTCTGACCCCACCCTGCCAACGACCACGGGACATACTTTGACTCAGACCAAGCTCCGCTGGGGCATCATCGGCACCGGGAACATCGCCTCCCGGTTCGCCAGTCAGGTGCCGACGTCGCCGGCCAACGAGGTCGTCGCCGTCGGCAGCCGGTCGATCGACTCGGCCGGCGCCTTCGCCGACAAGTGGAACATCACCAACCGGCACGGGTCGTACGACGACCTGCTCGCCGACCCGGACGTGGACGCGGTCTACATCGCCACCCCGCACCCGATGCACGTCGAGTGGGCGATCCGGACCGCCGAGGCCGGCAAGCACGTGCTGTGCGAGAAGCCGCTGGCGATCAACAAGGCCTGGGCCGAGGCGATGATCGAGGCCGCGGTCGCGAACGACGTCTTCCTGATGGAGGCGTACATGTACCGCTGCCTGCCGCAGACCAAGCTGATCGCCCAGCTGGTCGGCGACGGCGAGCTCGGCACCGTCCACCAGATCCAGGCCACCTTCGCGTTCGCCTCGTCGTTCCGGCCGGAGAGCCGGATCTTCGCCGACGAACTGGCCGGCGGCGGCATCCTCGACGTCGGCGGCTACCCGGTGTCGATGGCCCGCCTGGTCGCCGGCGCCGCGACCGGGCAGCCGTACGCCGAGCCGGCCGCCGTGACCGCGGTCGGGCACGTCGGCGAGACCGGCGCCGACGAGTGGTCGGTCGCGACCCTGTTCTTCGAGGGCGGCGTGACCGCCCAGGTCAGCACCGGCGTCCGGCTGCGCGACGACAACCAGGTCCGCATCTACGGCAGCGAGGGGTACCTCGTCGTCGAGGACCCGTGGTTCGGCGGCGACGGCGAGCCCACCCACGTCACCTTGCACAAGGTGGGGGAGGAGCCGCGGGACATCTCGGCGGAGCCGGCCCTCATCTACGCCGCCGAGGCCGAGGCGGTCGCGGCCGCGATCGAGCAGCGGCAGGCACCGGAGATGACCTGGGCCGACACCCTCGGCAACCTCACCGTCCAGGACGCCTGGCGGAAGGCGATCGGCCAGCAGTACGCGAGCGAGCGGGACGACGCGATCATCCCGACCGCGACCGGCCGGCCGCTGGCCCGCAAACCAGGCGCACCGATGAAGTACGGGCGCGTCGCGGGACTCGACAAGGACGTGTCGAGGCTCGTGATGGGCGTCGACAACCAGGAGACGCTGACGCACGCGGCGGCGATCTTCGACGACTTCGTCGAGCGCGGCGGTACGACGTTCGACACGGCGTACATCTACGGACGCGGACGCGGCGAGAAGCTGCTCGGCCAGTGGATGAGGTCCCGCGGCAACCGCGACCAGGTCGTCGTCATCGGCAAGGGGGCGCACACCCCGCACTGCGACCCGGAGTCGATCACCCGGCAGCTGACCGAGAGCCTCGAACGGTTGCAGACCGACCACGTCGACCTCTACCTGATGCACCGCGACAACGAGGAGATCGCGGTCGGCGAGTTCGTCGACGTCCTGCACGAGCACTTCAAGGCCGGCCGGATCAAGGCGTTCGGCGGCTCCAACTGGTCGCTGGAACGGTTCGACGAGGCGAACGCGTACGCCGAGGCCAACGGCAAGCAGCCGTTCACGTTGCTCAGCAACCACCTCAGCCTCGCCCGGGCGTACGACGTCCCGTGGGCCGGGTGCCGGCACGTCGCCGACGACGAGTCGCAGGTGTGGTTGCGGGAGCGGCAGGTCGCCCTGTTCCCGTGGTCGAGCCAGGCCCGCGGGTTCTTCACCGGCCGGGCGAAGCCGGCGGACCGCTCCGACGAGGAACTCGTCCGCTGCTTCTACTCCGACGAGAACTTCCGCCGGCTCGACCGGGCCCGCGAACTGGCCGCCGCCAAGGGCGTCGAACCGACCGCGATAGCCTTGGCCTGGCTGCTGCACCAGCCGTACCCGGTGTTCCCGCTGATCGGGCCCCGCCACATCAGCGAGACCCGGACCTCGATGCCGGGCCTGTCGGTCGAACTCACCCCCGAGGAAGTGGCCTGGCTCACGCAGTGATCCGAGCCTGACGCCGAATTGGTCGTGCAGAGGCGCCCATGTAACATGGTCTGTCGGTGTCACGACCCTGAACACGGAGAATCATGTCTAAGAAGTGCGATGTCTGCGGCAAGCAGCCGACGTTCGGCAACAACGTTGCCCGCCTGGGTAAGGGCGCGATGATCCGCCGGGTCAAGGCTCGCACGCCCCGGCGGTTCAACCCCAACATCCAGCCGGTCCGGGCGCTCATCAAGGGCACCCCGACCCGCCTGAAGGTCTGCACGTCCTGCATCAAGGCCGGCAAGGTCCAGCGGGTCGTCGGCTGACCCCAGCTAACTCTTCCGTGTAGGGCCTGAATCAGGCGCCCGGGGATCACCCCGGGCGCCTGTTCGTGTCTGCTATCCGTGTCTGGCCACCACGGTGATCTCGTTCCGGTTGTGATGCAGTTGCCGCGCGTGCAGTACGGCGTACTCCTGCCGCAGTACGTCCATCCCGCGGCGGGCCCCGTCCAGCGGGTTCTTGCCGCCGCCCTTCAGCGTGACGATCACCAGCCCGCCGCGGCGCAGGTGCGCGGCCGCGTCCAGCATCATCCGGGCGGACATCACCTGGTCCATCCGCATGTCGTTCACCACCACGTCGAAGCGCACCCGGTTCGCCGCGAAGAACCGTCCGGCCGTCGTCGCCGCGTGGTGGATCCGCCGGTCGCCGCGCAGCCGCTGGTCCAGCGAGCCCGGGTCCACCGACCACACCTCCTGCCCGTGCTGCCGCAGGATCCGGGTCCAGCCGCCCGGCGCGGCGCCGAGATCGACGGCCTTCCCACCCGCCGGCAACGCCAGCCCGAAGGTCGCGATCACCTCCTCCAGCTTGAACTCCGAGCGCGACACCCGCTCCTCGGACCGGGCCAGCCGCATCCGGCCACCCGGCCAGTCCGACAGGCTGTGATCGCGGCGGTTCGTGCCGACGATCAACTGCTTGCCGACCTCGATGCAGGACACGATCATGTCCTGTCCGGACCGGCTGACGCCGACCCCGCGGCTCTCGAGGGCGTCACCGAGCAGGTGGTAGTACGAGCCGCCGGTGCCCGCACCGTCGGTCCATGTCTGGACCGCGACGGATCGCCCGGGCACAGCCTCCAGGACCGTGGTCGCGAGCTCCTGGCCGTTCGGCAGGTCGTCCAGCGGATAACCGGCCAGCTCCAGCGTCAGGTGCCGGACGAACATGATGCGACCCTCGTCACACGCGGCGGCGAGCCGGTCGATCGCGAACGGGTGCTCGCTGATCCGGCCGAGGTCCGCGCCCAGCCGCTCGATCCGGTACTCGCCCGGGAACACCTCCCGGACCTCGCGGACGGCGTACCGGTAGCTGTCCGGCGCGAACGAGAACAGAATCGAGCGAAGCACAGCACATGGTAGGCCGACCGGTTAGCCTTCCGGGCGTGGAGGAACTGACCGTCGACGTACTGCGGGCCTGGGCCCGGACGGCGCTGGCCGAGCTCGGCCGGGCGCGGACCGAGATCGACGAGCTGAACGTGTACCCGGTGCCCGACGGCGACACCGGGACCAACCTCTACCTGACCTGGGAAGCTGCCTGCGACGCGTTGCCGCACGGTGAGCTGACGTTCGCCGAGGCGGTCCAGGCGTTCGGCCGCGGCGCCCTGGTCGGCGCCCGCGGGAACTCCGGCGTGATCGCCTCCCAGCTCGTCCGTGCCTGCGGCCTCCGCCTCGCCGAGAACCTGCCGCGTGACCGGGACCGCGGCGAGCCCGGCGTACTGGCCGATCCCAGGATGAGCGAACCCGTCGCCTTCGCCGACGCCCTGCGGTATGCCGCCGACGCCGCGTACGGCGCGGTCGCGCAACCGGTCGAGGGCACCATGCTGACCGTCGCCCGGGCGGCCGCGACCGGGGCGATGACCGCCGCCAACGACGGCAAGAGCCTGGCCGACGTGTGCCTGGCCGCCGTCGCCTCCGCACGGCAGGCGCTCACGAAGACGACCGAGCAACTGGACGTACTGCGCCGCGCGGGCGTCGTGGACGCCGGGGGAGCGGGCCTGGTCGTGATTCTCGGGGCGATGGAATCGGTGCTGACCGGGCAGACCGTGCGGGTCGACGTACCCGGCCGGGTCGAGCCCCAGGGTGACGACGCCGAGAGCCAGGACGGCCCGGCGTACGAGGTGATGTACCTGCTGGACGCGCCGGACGACAAGATCGGCGACTTCCGCCAGACGCTGGCGAGCCTGGGCGACTCGGTGGTGGTCGTCGGCGGCGACGGGCTGTGGAACGTGCACGTGCACACCGACGACGTCGGCGCCGCGATCGAGCAGGGCATCGACATCGGCCGGCCGCACCGGGTCCGGGTCACCCACTTCGCCGACGTCACGCACCATCACGAGCCGGCCCCCGGTCGCGCGGTGATCGCTGTCGTGGCCGGCGAGGGGCTGGCCGGGCTGTTCACCGGGTCGGGCGCCCACGTCATCATGGGCGGTCCGGGCCGACGGTGCTCGACCGGTGAGCTGCTGCAGGCGATCGAGAAGTCGAAGGCGCCCGAGATCGTGCTGCTGCCGAACGACAAGGACTCGATCGCGGTCGCCGAGGCCGCCGCGACCGCGGCCCGCCAGGACGGCGTCCGGGTCGCCGTGATCCCGACCCGGGCGCAGGTCCAGGGCCTCGCCGCGATCGCCGTCCACGATCCCGGGCGCAGCTTCGACGACGACGTCGTCCACCAGTCCGCGGCCGCCGGCCAGACCCGCCACGGGGCGGTCACGATCGCGGTCAAGGACGCCTGGACGATGGCCGGCATGTGCCGCGCCGGCGACGCCCTCGGCGTGGTGGACGGCGACTTCGCGCTGATCACCGAGGACCTGGAGGACGCCGCGATCGGCGTGGTCGACCGGCTGCTCGGCGGTGGCGGCGAGCTGCTCACCGTCGTCACCGGGCGGGACGCGGACCCCGGTCTGGTGGTCGCGCTGGAGCGGCACGTGCGCCGGAACCGCAAAGATGTCGACGTCGTGGTGTACGACGGAGGACAGGACAGGTACCCGCTGCTGATCGGGGTGGAATAGCGGTGTTGACATGAAGGCGGACATGGACCGGAAGCTCCGCGACTTCCTCGGTGCCCGGACGGCCAGGACCTTCGCGGACGTGCTCGGCCTGGAGACCGTCGGGGAGTTGCTGCGGCACTACCCGCGCCGGTACCTCAAGAAGGGTGAGCTGACCCCGTTCGACGAGCTCGAGGTCGGCGACCAGGCGACCGTGAACGGCCGGGTCAAGAAGGTCACCGTGCGCTCGCTGGACACCAAGGCCGAGATCCCGCTCACCGACGTCCAGAAGTGGGCCCGGCGCAAGACGCTGACCAAGGTGGTCGTCACCGACGGCCGGCGCGATCTGGAGCTGGCCTTCTTCAACCAGCCCTGGCTGGCGACCAAGCTGACACCGGGCACCGCCGCGCTCTTCTGGGGCGAGGTGACGATGTTCCGCGACATCATGCAGCTCAAGAGCCCGGGCACCGAGATCCTCGACGACGAGGATCTGTCCGAGGCCGAGATCGAGCGCCGGGCCCGGCCGTTCCGGCCGCTCTACCCGGCGACCGCCAAGTTGCCCACCGCAACGATCGAGCGGAGCGTCAAGATCGTCCTGGACAGCCTGGACGAGACCCTCGACGACCCTGTCCCCGAGCTGGTCCTGCGGAGGGAGAAGCTGCTCGGGCTGCGCGAGGCGCTGCAGAAGGTGCATCTGCCGGAGACCGAGAAGGACATCCGCGACGCCCAGCAGCGGTTCCGGTTCGAGGAAGCGCTGGTGATGCAGACGATCCTGGCCCAGCGCCGGGCCGTGACCGACGCGCTGAACGCGGTGCCCCGGCCGCGGACCGCCGGCGGCATGCTGGACGAGTTCGACCAGCGGCTGCCGTTCACGCTCACCGAGGGCCAGGCGGAGGTCTGCGAGGAGATCTTCGCCGACCTGGCCCGCCCGCACCCGATGCACCGGCTGCTCCAGGGCGAGGTCGGCTCCGGCAAGACCGTGGTCGCGCTGCGGGCGATGCTCTCGGTCGTGGACGCCGGCGGCCAGGCCGTGCTGCTGGCGCCCACCGAGGTGCTCGCCAGCCAGCACCACAAGACGCTGACCAAGATGCTCGGCGACCTGGCCGAGGAGGGCATGCTCGGCGGCGCGGAGCGGGCCACCCGGGTCGGGCTGCTGACCGGGTCGCTCGGCGCGGCCGCCCGGCGGACGGCGATGCTCGACGCGGCCAGCGGCGCGGCGGGGATCGTGGTCGGCACGCACGCGCTGCTCGAGGACAAGGTGCAGTTCGCGGACCTCGGTCTCGTGGTCGTCGACGAGCAGCACCGGTTCGGCGTCGAGCAGCGGGCCGCGCTCAGCCAGAAGTCGGGGGAGAACACCCCGCACGTGCTGGTGATGACGGCCACGCCGATCCCGCGGACCGTGGCGATGACCGTCTTCGGCGACCTCGCGGTGTCCACGCTGACCGAGCTCCCGGCCGGGCGGTCGCCGATCCAGTCGTCGGTGGTCCCGGCCAAGGAGAAGCCGGACTGGCTGCAGCGCGCCTGGCAGCGGGTCCGCGAAGAGGTCGGCAAAGGCCACCAGGTGTACGTCGTCTGCCCGCGGATCGGCGACGACGTCAAGAACGCGGCCGACGAGGAGGGCGAGTTCGTCGCCGGTGACGAGGAGAAGTCGTCGAAGGCCCGGCCGCCGATCTCGGTCCTGCAGGTGGCCGAGGCGCTCGCCGAGGTCCTGCACGACCTGCGGGTCGAGATCCTGCACGGCCGGCTGCCGGCCGAGGAGAAGGACGCGGTGATGTCCCGGTTCGCGGCCGGCGAGATCGACGTGCTGGTCGCGACCACGGTCATCGAGGTCGGCGTCGACGTACCGAACGCGTCGACGATGGTGATCATGGACGCCGACCGGTTCGGCATCTCCCAGCTGCACCAGTTGCGCGGGCGGGTCGGCCGCGGCCGGGTGCCGGGGCTGTGCCTGCTGGTGACGGACCTGTGGCCGGGCTCCAAGTCGTACGGGCGTCTGGACGCGGTGGCGTCCACCACGGACGGGTTCGAGCTGTCCCGGATCGACCTCGAGACCCGGCGCGAGGGCGACGTACTCGGGGTGGCTCAGTCGGGCCGGCGGAGCAGCCTCAAGCTGCTCAGCGTGCTGCGGGACGAGGAGGTCATCCTCGCCGCGCGGCAGGTGGCGAACTCGATCGTCTCCGTGGACCCGGAGCTGGCCGGGTACCCGACGCTGAGGTCGTTCGTCCGGAGCGCCCTGGAGTCCGAGACCACCGAGTACCTGGAGAAGACGTGACTGTGCTCGATGCCGCGCCTCCGGCGCGGGGGTCCCGGGGCCCTGGCTCCCGGTCTTCCCTCGGCGATCCAGCCGCTTCGCTCCCTGCGCTCCTCAGTCCGGACCGGGAGGCCCCGTGACCCGCATCATCGGCGGAGTGGCCGGCGGGCGGCGGATCGGCGTACCGCCGGGAACCGGGACCCGGCCGACGGCGGACCGGGTGCGTGAGGCGCTGTTCTCGTCGCTGGAGTCCGAGTTCGGCAGTTTCGACGGGCTCGCGGTCCTGGACCTGTACGCCGGGTCCGGCGCGATCGGGCTCGAGGCGCTGTCCCGGGGCGCCGCGCGGGTCGTGCTGGTCGAGTCCGACCGGCGGGCGGCCGACGTGATCTCCGCGAACGTGCGGGCGGTCGGGCTGCCCGGCGCGACCGTGCTCACGCGGCCGGTGGAGAAGGTCGCGGCCGGCGAGAGCCCGGGCCCGTTCGACCTGGTCTACGCCGACCCGCCGTACAAGCTGGAGACCGCTGACCTGCAGGACATCCTCACCGAGCTGGCGGCCAGCGGCTGGCTGGCCGAGGACGCCGTCGTCGTGGTCGAGCGCGGGAAGCGCGAGCCGTGGGAGTGGCCGGAAGGCTTCGCCGCGCTGCGCGATCGCAAGTACGGCGAGGCCCGGCTTTGGTACGGTCACCGGCATGAGTAAGGCCTGCCCATGACGAAGGCTGTGTTCCCAGGTACCTTCGACCCGCCCACCGTCGGGCACCTCGACATCATCACCCGGGCCGCCGCGGCCTTCGACGAGGTGATCGTGGCGACCGGCGTCAACCGGTCGAAGAACCGGCTGTTCAGCCCGGAGGAACGACTGGAGATGCTCACCGAGCTGACCGCCCCGTTCGGCAACGTCCGGGTCGGGAGCTTCGAGGGACTCCTGGTCGACTACTGCCGGGCCGAAGGCGCCGGGGTCGTCCTCAAGGGGCTGCGATCGGCCGCGGACTACGACTACGAGCTGCAGATGGCTCAGCTCAACTACGCAATGACCGGGGTGGACACGATGTTCCTGCCGACCCGCTCGGAGCACTCCTTCGTCTCCTCCAGCTGGGTCAAGGAGATCGCCAGACTCGGTGGGGACGTGGTCGCCTTCGTGCCGCCGTCCGTTCACTCTCGGTTACTGGCGAAACTCTAGAATCGCCCCGAATTGGGCGACTGGCCGGGGAGTTGGTAATGTTGACTCTCGGTCTCGACGAGACCGGGAATCTTGCCTGCCCACGCCTGAAGGGGATGTCCTGAGCGTCTTGGACCCGCGGTCCCCTCTCGTGATCGACACGCACGAGCTGACACGCCGCGCCGGGTCCCAGCGCGAAGTCACCTTCACGGCACCGGCGCCGGCGGATCTCGGAATCGACGTGATCGGCGTCCCCGAGGGCGACCCGATCCAGTTCGATCTACGGCTGGAGTCGGTTGTCGAAGGGGTGCTCGTCACCGGTACGGCCCGCGGCCGTCTGGTCGGGGAGTGCGCGCGGTGCCTGGTCGACATCGAGGACGAGTTCCTCGCTGACGTCCAGGAGCTGTACGTCTACCCGGAGAGCGAGGCCGAACCGGACGAGGCCAGCCGGATGGAGGGCGACCTGATCGACCTCGAGCCGGTGCTGAGGGACCAGGTGGTGCTCGCGCTGCCGTTCCAGCCGCTGTGTACGGACGACTGTCCGGGTCTGTGCCCCGAGTGCGGGGTGCGCCTGGCGGACGAGCCCGGCCATCGGCACGAGGACCGGACCGACCCACGCTGGGCCGCGCTCGGCGGCCTGCTCCAGCAGGACGAACGACCGCAGGACAACTGAACACCGAACATTCGCCAGCCAGCCGGCCGGGTCCACCAGCCCCCGGCCGAACCGAGGAGTCATAACCGTGGCCGTTCCGAAGCGGAAGATGTCGCGCAGCAACACCCGCAGCCGCCGGGCCCAGTGGAAGACCACTGCCCCGTCGCTCGTGACCTGCGTGAACCCCGCCTGCCGCGCGAAGCACCTGCAGCACACCGTTTGCCCCAACTGCGGCCAGTACGGCGCCAAGGGCGAGCGTCGCCAGGTCGTCGAGAGCTAAACGGCACCAGTCAGTGAACTCGGTCAACGAAACGGGGCTCTACGCCGAGCTGAACCAGCGGCTCGGCGTATCGCTGGCTGACAACTTACTGGAGCACGCCTTCACCCACCGTTCGTTCGCGTACGAGAACGGTGGGTTGCCGACGAACGAGCGGCTGGAGTTCCTCGGGGACTCCGTCCTCGGCGTCATCGTCACGGAGTCGCTGTTCCGCAACCACCCGGACCTGTCCGAGGGCCGGCTGGCCAAGCTGCGGGCCGCGGTGGTCAACATGCGCGCGCTCGCCGGGGTCGCCCGTGAGCTCAAGCTGGGCAAGTACCTCCGGCTCGGCCGCGGCGAGGAAGCCACCGGCGGGCGGGACAAGTCGTCCATCCTGGCCGACTGCGTCGAGGCACTGATCGGTGCCGTCTACCTGGACCGCGGGTTCGAGACCGCGGGCGAGGTCGTGCACAAGCTGTTCGACGACCTGATGGAGTCGTCGGCCCGGCTCGGCGCCGGCCTGGACTGGAAGACCTCTTTGCAGGAACTGGTCGCCCAGCTCGGCGTCGGTGTGCCCGAGTACGTGATCGCCGAGTCCGGCCCGGACCACGCCAAGACGTTCGAGGCGCGGGTCCGGATCGGGCCCGACACCTACGGGCACGGCATCGGCCGGAGCAAGAAGGAAGCCGAGCAGCAGGCTGCCGAGACCGCCTGGAAGGCCCTGCGCGCGGCGCATCCCGACAGCACAGACCCCTCCCAGACCTAATGCCCTCCCTCGAGGACACCGGTGCCTGAGCTTCCCGAGGTCGAGGTCGTCCGCCGAGGTCTGGCGGAGTTCACCACCGGGCGGACGATCGACGCGGTCGAGGTCCTGCACCCCCGCCCGGTCCGCCGGCACGCCGCCGGGCCGGACGACTTCGCCGCCCGGCTCAAGGGCCAGGTGTTCGCCGAGCCGGCCCGGCGCGGGAAGTACCTCTGGCTGCCGCTGGAGTCCGGTGACGCGGTGCTGACCCACCTCGGGATGAGCGGCCAGTTCCGGGTCCAGCCGGTGGGAGCACCGGACGAGCCGCACCTGCGGGTCCGGTTCCGGTTCGCCGACGACGGCGGAGAGGTCCGGTTTGTGGACCAGCGGATGTTCGGTGGTCTGTCCTACTCCGACGGCGGCGCCCGGCTGCCCGGGGAGATCGCCCACATCGCCCGGGACCCGTTCGATCCTCTGTTCGATCCGGACGTCTTCGTGGCCGCGATCCGCCGCCGCAGGACCGGCCTCAAGCGCGCGCTGCTCGACCAGCGGGTCGTCAGCGGCGTTGGGAACATCTACGCCGACGAGGCGCTGTGGCGGGCGAAGCTGCACTACGCCCGGGCCACCGAGACGCTGAAACCCTTGCAGATAAGGGAGATCCTCCGGCACGCCCATGAGGTGATGGCCGAGGCGCTCGACGTCGGCGGTACCAGCTTCGACGCCCTGTACGTCAACGTGAACGGGGAATCGGGCTATTTCGAACGCGGCCTGAACGTCTACGGACAGGAGGGTTCGCCGTGCCCGCGCGACGGCCGGCCGATCCGTCGCGAGCCGTTCATGAACCGTTCGTCGTACCGGTGTCCCAAATGTCAGCCGGTCCCTCGCCAGGTCCGGTGGTAAGAGAGGTATCGTTGGAGAGTGAGGGCCTAGGTTGACCGTCGGCCCCGCCAGTGTCACCCTGAAAGACGGCACACATTATTTGTTAGGCGCTCCGTGGACCAGGAGCGCTCACAGGCCAGAACCCTTCCGGAGGACAGCACAATGGCCAAGGCTCTTCTAGGGCACCTTGGAGGCACTGACCCGCGCATGCTCGAGCAGGTTCGACTGCTCAACCGGCGTGTCGCAGATCTGGAGGCGCACGTGATGCGTCTGCAGGCAGAGAACGACCACCTCGTCGCGCAGGTCCACGAGGGCCGGCTGCTCACCGTCGACGAGGCACTGCGCGCCCCTGCTTCGGTCTGAGGACCCGAGCCGCGACAACAGAGTTCCATCTCTACCGTCCGCACAACCACGGCGGTGGCCCCCGTCCGGGCCTCCGCCGCCTTTTTTGCCTGAATGTCGAGCTTCCTGACCCCGCCCGCCGTGCGCATCGGTCGGCCTCCCACGGTCCGCGGATATGTCTTTGTAGACTGCGAAGCGGAACTACTTCCCCCGGGTAGCGGCAGCGTCACGAGCAGTACTGGCGTCATGTGCAGTTATGGCGGTTCCTTCGGTATCGTCTGTCCTTTCACGGGTTGGAGAGCTTCGCTTTGTATTTGAAGAGCATGACGCTCCGAGGCTTCAAGTCGTTCGCGTCGGCCACGACGATGAACTTCGAACCGGGCATCACCTGCATCGTCGGTCCGAACGGCTCCGGGAAGTCCAACGTGGTCGACGCCCTCGCCTGGGTGATGGGCGAGCAGGGCGCGAAGTCGCTGCGCGGCGGCAAGATGGAGGACGTCATCTTCGCCGGCACCTCCGGCCGCGCCCCGCTGGGCCGCGCCGAGGTCGTGCTGACGATCGACAACACCGACGGCGCGCTGCCGATCGAGTACGCCGAGGTGACGATCTCGCGGACGATGTTCCGCAACGGCGGGTCCGACTACCAGATCAACGGCCAGAACTGCCGGCTGCTCGACGTCCAGGAACTGCTCAGCGACTCCGGCATCGGCCGGGAGATGCACGTCATCGTCGGCCAGGGCCAGCTCGACTCGATCCTGCGCGCCACGCCGGAGGGCCGGCGCGGGTTCGTCGAGGAGGCCGCCGGTGTCCTGAAGCATCGCAAGCGCAAGGAAAAGGCGATCCGGAAGCTGGAGGCCACCGAGGGCAACCTGCACCGCCTCGGCGACCTGATCACCGAGATCCGCCGTCAGCTGAAGCCGCTCGGGCGCCAGGCGGAGGTGGCGCGCCGGGCGGTGACGATCCAGGCCGAGGTCCGCGACGGCCGGGCCCGGTTGCTGGCCGACGACATCGTGCAGGCGCAGTCCGCGTTGGAGGCCGAGCTCAAGGACGAGGCGCGGCTGACCGAGCGCCGCGCCGAGACCGAGGCCAAGCTGCGCGAGGCCCGGGAGCTCGAGGCCGAGCTGGAGGACGCGCTGCGCGAGGACGCGCCGGCCCTGCAGGCCGCCCAGGACACCTGGTACCAGCTGTCCGGCTTCGGCGAGAAGATCAAGGGAACGGCGCGGATCGCCGCGGACCGGATCCGTTCGCTGAACGACGAGGCCGAGGAGCCGCGGACCGGGCGGGACCCGGACGAGCTCGAGCTGGAGGCCGCCCGGGTCCGCGAGACCGAGGCGCAGATCGAGGCCGAGGTCGAAGCGCACTCCGAGCTGCTCGCCGAGGCGGTCGAGCGGCGCCAGCAGCTGGAGGCGCAGGAGGCCGAGGAGGAGCGCCGGATCGCCGCGCTGATCCGGGCCGCGGCGGACCGCCGCGAGGGCCTGGCCCGGCTGACCGGCCAGGTGAACGCGCTGAGGAGCCGCGCGGCCGCGGCCGAGTCCGAGATCGGCCGGCTGGCGACCAACATGCGGGAGGCGGAGGCCCGGGCTGCCAAGGCGCAGCACGACTTCACCGCGCTGGAGACCCAGGTGGCCGGCCTGGACGCCGGTGAGCGGGGCCTGGACGAGGAGTACGAGGCAGCCCAGGCGGTCCTGGACGAGATGGACGAGCGGCTCGCCAAGCTGCGCGCGGAGGAGCGTGACGCCGAACGCGAGCGCACCGGCCTCGCTGCCCGGAAGGAAGCTCTCGAGCTCGGTCTGAACCGCAAGGACGGCGCCGGCGCGCTGCTGGCGGCCTCCGAGCAGGTGAACGGGCTGATGGGGTCGGTGGCCGCGCTGCTGAGCGTGCGCTCCGGTTACGAGACCGCGATCGCCGCGGCGCTCGGTGAAGCCGCCGACGCCGTCGCCGTCACCCATGCCGACGCCGCGCTCGAGGCGGTCGGTCACCTCAAGCAGCACGACCTCGGGCGTGCCGGGTTGCTTTTGGGCGACGCGCCCGCCGACGACTACACGTCCTGGCCCCAGTTGCCGTACGGAGCGTCGTACGCCGTCGACGTCGTGGACTGCCCGGGTAGCCTGCGGCCCGCGTTGCGGCGGCTGCTGCGCAAGGTCGCCGTGGTGGACGACGTACCAGCGGCTCAGTCGCTCGTGCGGCATCTGCCCGACGTCACCTGCACCACCCGCGCCGGCGACGTACTGGGTGCACACTTCGCGTACGGCGGCTCGGACGCCGCGCCCAGCCTGATCGAGGTGCAGTCCGCGGTCGACGAGGCGGCGGAGAAGCTGACCGAGGCCACCGCGCGGAGCGAGCGGCTGCGGTTCGAGCTGCAGGCCCTGGAGGACGAGCGGACCCGGCAGAAGGACACCGTCGAGATCACGCTGGCCCGGCTGCACGAGTCGGACGCGGCCATGGCCGCGGTGGCCGAGCAGTTGGCGCACTTCGGGTCGCTGGCGAAGGCGTCCCGGGGCGAGGCTCAGCGGATGGCCGAGGCGATCGCGGCGGCCGAGGAGGAGCGCGACCGGAACCTGTCCGGACTGGCCGAGCTGGAGGAGCGGCTCACCGACGCCGAGCAGTTCGACGACGACGGCGACGAGCCCGACACCACCGAACGGGACCGTCTGGCCGAGGCGGCCAAGGCGGGCCGGGCGGCCGAGATGGAGGCGCGGCTGGCGCTGCGGACGACCGAGGAGCGCGCGCGGGCGCTGTCCGGACGCGCGGACTCGCTGGAGCGCGCGGCCCGGCAGGAGCGCGAGGCACGGGCGCGGGCGGTCGCTCGCGCGGCCCGCCGGGCCCGGCAGGCGGAGGCGGCGCACGCCGTGCACCTGGCCGCCGGCCACGTGCTGGCCCGGCTGGAGTCCTCGCTGCAGCAGGCCGCGGCCGAGCGGGCCGAGATCCAGGCGCAGCGGGCGGACCGTGAGCAGGCGCTCGCGCAGGCGAGGTCCGCGACCCGGAACCTGAGCTCCGAGCTGGAGCAGCTGACCAACACCGTGCACCGGGACGCGCTGGCGCGGGCCGAGCAGAAGATGCGGCTGGAGGCGCTGTACGAGAAGGCGCTCGGCGAGCTCGGCATCGAGGTCGACGCGCTGGTCGCCGAGTACGGCCCCGACCAGCTGGTGCCGCCGCTGCCGAAGGACGGCGAGGAGAACACCCTCGAGCTCGAGGGTGAGCCGTTCGACCGGACCAAGGTGGAGAAGCGGCTCAAGCAGGCCGAGCGGGCGCTGAACCAGCTCGGGCGGATCAACCCGCTCGCGCTGGAGGAGTTCGAGGCGATGGAGGAGCGACACCGCTTCCTGTCCGAGCAGCTCGACGACCTGAAGAAGTCCCGGCGGGACCTGATGGACATCGTCAAGGAGGTCGACGATCGGGTCGAGCAGGTCTTCACCGAGGCCTACCGCGACGTCGAGGTCGCCTTCCAGCACGTCTTCAGCCGGCTGTTCCCGGGCGGTGAGGGCCGGCTGGTGCTCACCGACCCCGGCGACATGCTTGCCACCGGCATCGATGTCGAGGCGCGCCCGCCGGGCAAGAAGGTCAAGCGGCTGTCGCTGCTGTCCGGTGGGGAGCGGTCGCTGGTCGCGGTCGCCTTCCTGGTCGCGCTGTTCAAGGCCCGGCCGTCGCCGTTCTACATCCTCGACGAGGTCGAGGCCGCGCTGGACGACACCAACCTTGGCCGCCTGCTGGAGATCTACGAGGAACTGCGGGAGAACAGCCAGCTCCTCGTCATCACGCACCAGAAGCGGACGATGGAGGTCGCAGACGCGCTGTACGGCGTCACCATGCGCGGCGACGGCGTCTCCTCCGTCATCTCCCAGCGGATCCGCGAACCCGAGCCGGTCTGACCTTCCGGCCCGCCGGGTGATGCTCAGGCGGTGATCGCCATCGAGGCGATCCGGTCGTCCCGGACGTCGAAGGTGAAGTGGGACGGGCCGTTGAAGCCGTCGCCGCCGACCTGGGTGGCGATCGTGAGCGGGTTGCCGGGGGTCGACACCTCGGTGCCGGTGAAGGTGGCCCGCTTGCCGATCAGCTCGTTCTCGCTCCAGGAACGGATCCGGTCCGGGCCGCGGAACTCGCGGCCCCAGTCGTCGACGTACCCGTCCGGGGCGAACGCGGCGACGAAGGCGTCGTTGTCCTGCTCGTGGATCGCGGTGAGCACGCGCTGAACCGCGGCCGGGATGTGCTGACTCATGCCGACGACGATAACCCTCCCGGTTGAACCGTTCCGGCATCCCGGACGTGTGGCCGGTATCGGCACCCTGGAGGAGAGAGCATCATGAAGCGTCTGGGCAGTGTCATCGGTGTGGTCGCGCTCGGTCTGGCCGGACTCACCGCCTGTGGCGACGAGAGCGAGACCCCGGCAGCCGGGGGCGCGACCACGGCCGCGAGCAGCGCGCCGAAACTGGCGACCGGGGAGGTCGCCGGCCTCGGCAAGGTGGTTGTCGACGGCAACGGGCGGACCGTGTACGTCTTCGACAAGGACACCCCCGGCACGTCGAACTGCGAGGGCGACTGCCTGGCCAAGTGGCCGGTCGTGCCGGCCGGTGAGGGCACGCCGCAACTCGAGGGCATCGACGCCTCCCTGGTAGGCACGGTGACCCGGAATGACGGCAGCAAGCAGTTGTCCATCGGCGGGCTGCCGATCTACCTGTTCGCCCAGGACACCCGGGCCGGTGAGGCCAAGGGCCAGGCCGTGGGCGGTGTCTGGTGGGTTGTCGGTGCGGACGGCAAGAAGAACACGACCCAGCCGGCCGGCGATGACGACTACGGCTACTGAGCGACATACCAGGCCACCTGCTTGGTGGTTGCGGTGTGGGTGCCCGCTGTTGCCGGTATCGTGCGGTCGGTGGGTGACTACCGGAGCCCAGAGGCTGCCGAGGCGCTTGTCCGGGTCCTGTACGCCGAACACGGCCGCAGCCTGCTCGCCTACGCGACCAGGCTCACCGGGGACCGGGCCGCCGCGGAGGACGTCGTACAGGAGACGCTGGTCCGGGCGTGGAAGCACGCGGATGACCTGACCGAAGGCAAGGGCTCCGTCCGCGGCTGGCTACTGACGGTGGCGCGCAACATCGTCACCGACCGGGCCAGGGCGCGCGCGGCCCGGCCGACCGAGGTGGCGGACGTGGAGGAGCGGACACCGGTGGAAGGCGACCACTCCGAGTCGGTGGTGAACACGATGGTGGTGCTGGACGCGCTGGACCAGGTGTCCGCCGAGCACCGCGAGGTGCTGGTGCAGTTGTACTACCGCGGCCGGTCGGTGGCCGAGGCCGCGAAGGAGCTCGGTGTCCCGCCCGGTACGGTGAAATCGAGGTCGTACTACGCCCTCCGGGCACTGCGCGCGGTGATGAGCGGAGACCCTGTGCCGGCTCGAGGAAAGGGGGAGGTGGCCCGATGAACGAGCACGACAGCTCGCAGCTCGGCGCCTATGTCCTCGGCGCGCTGGAGCCCGACGAGGCTCGTGAAGTCGATCAGCACCTGGCGACGTGCGCAGACTGCCGGGCCGAGCTGGCCGAGCTCGAGGAGATGAAGGAGTTCCTCGGTGAGGTGCCGCCGGAGGCGTTCCTGGAGGGTCCGCCGCCCGACGGTGACCTTCTGCTGCAGCGCACTCTCCGCGAGGTGCGGACCACGGCAGCGCCCGAGCGACGGCGGCGGTCTCGGTGGTTGATGGCGGCCGCAGCGGTCGTGGTGATCGCCGGTGCACTGGCCGGCGGGATCCTGATCGGCCGGCAGAGCGTGAGCCCGGCCGACGCACCGGTGGCCGGGGCCAAGCAGGTGATCGCGACGGACGGCACCACTGGTACGACGATGGCGACCACGGTCGAGCCGCGGGGCGGGTGGAGCTGGGTCGAGGTGAAGCTGACCGGTCTGAAGGCGGGGGCCGAGTGCGAGATGCTCGTCACCGACAAGGGCGGCAAGACCTGGGTGGCCGGCACCTGG
Source organism: Kribbella turkmenica (assembly GCF_004348725.1). Taxonomy (GTDB): domain Bacteria; phylum Actinomycetota; class Actinomycetes; order Propionibacteriales; family Kribbellaceae; genus Kribbella; species Kribbella turkmenica. The sequence continues at coordinate 36,688 of NZ_SMKR01000017.1, read as the reverse complement.
TCGGTGTCGGAGAAGTCGGCCCGCGAGGGCAGCTGGTTCGCCGGCGGTGTGCTCGTGCCGATCGACCAGGTGAAGTCGGTGCAGATCAGGACGCTCCAGGGGCAGCATGTGGTGACCACCGAGGTCTGATCCGTTTGCGGCGCACGAGAGGATGAGGGCGTGGCTACTACCTCAGACGACCTCCGGGCCCGCCGCAGAGCCGCGGCCGCCAACTGCGAGCGCTGGCTGTCCGGGCACAAGGCCCCGGTGCGGACCAGGCTGCAGGAGCTCGTCGAGGCCGCGACCGAGGAGGAGGCCGACGGGTACGGCGCCGGCGGTGACGTCACCGTGCTGGAGCAGGAGGTCGCCGACCTGCTGGGCAAGCCGGCGGCCGTGTTCATGCCCACCGGGATCATGGCCCAGCAGAGCGTCCTGCGGGTGTACGCCGACCGTGCGGGGACCAGCCGGGTCGCGGTACACGGCCTCTCCCACCTGCTGGTCCACGAGCTCAACGCGCTGGAGGAGGTCCACGGGCTGCGGATCGAGCGGCTGACGTCCGAGCCCCGGCAGCCCCGGCCGGACGAGCTGGCCGCCATCCCGGGGAAGCTGGCCGCTGTCACGCTGGAGCTGCCCCTGCGGGACGCCGGCTTCGTTCTGCCGACATGGGACGAGTTGGTGGTGTTCGCCGAGTCCTGTGCGAAGCGCGGCGTGCCATTGCATCTCGATGGCGCTCGGCTGTGGGAGAGCACGCCGTACCTGGAGCACAGCTTTGCTGAGGTGGCTGCGCTCGCCTCGAGTGTCTACGTGTCGTTCTACAAGGTGCTCGGCGGGCTGAGCGGTGCCGCGCTGGCCGGTCCGGAGGACGTGATCGCCGAAGTACGGCGTTGGCAGCGCAGGCTCGGTGGCAACATGTACACGCTGTTCCCGTACGCCGTCTCCGCGCGCGCGGGACTGCGGACCGTGCTGCCGCGGATGGGCGACCTGTACCAGCGGGCCGTCGAGCTCTCGATGGCCTTGCAGAGCGAAGGATTCCGGGTGTTCCCGGAGCCGCCGCAGACGAACTCGTTCCGCGTCTACGCGCCCCGGGCCGCCGAGGCGATCGACGTGGCGTCGGTGGAGCGGATGGAGCGCACCCGCGAGGCGATCTGCCCGCCGTGGCGGCCGGCCGACGTCCCCGGCTGGTCGTGGGCGGAGCTGGTGGTGACTCCGAACACGTTGGACTGGCAGGTCGACGAAGTGGCCAAGGCCTACGGGGAACTTCTGGAACAATGAGGGCGTAAGACCTTTCAGTGAGGTCGGTTGCGGGGATTCGGGGAGAGAAGTGCTGACGTTCGTCATCACCATGGTGGTTCTGCTGGTTCTGTCGGGGCTGGTGCTGCTGGCGGTCGCGCGAGGCGAAGGGAAGAACTTCGGGTAGTTTTCTCGGATGAGACGGTTGATCTTCCAGGAGTACGTGACACTCGACGGGTACGCCGCCGACTCCGACGGCGGCCTCGACTTCTCCGGCACGATCGCCGAGCAGGCGGACGTGGACAACCTGGCCCTGCTCGAGACCGTCGACACGATGCTGCTCGGGGCGGAGACGTACCGGCTGTTCGCGGCCGCCTGGCCGACGCAGGGGGCGGCCGACAACCCGATCGCGCCGAAGCTGAACGCGTTGCGCAAGGTGGTCGTGTCGCGGACGCTCGACAATGCGCCGTGGGGCGCGCACGAGTCGGCGCTGGTGGTCCGGGACGCGGTCGAGGACGTCCGTGAGCTCAAGCGCGAGCAGGGCAAGGACATCATCCTGTGGGGCAGCATCTCGCTGTTCCACACACTGCTGATCGCCGGGCTCGTCGACGAGGTTCAGCTCCGGGTCTGCCCGGTGCTGATCGGCGCCGGGAAGCCCGTGTTCCCCCACAGTGCCGAGACCCGGGTGCTGGAGCTGGTCGAGGCCAGACCGTGGGCGAACGGCGGCGCCCTGCTGCGCTACAAGTCGGTCAGCTGACCGCGTCGACGATCGCCGTCAGGATCGGCGCTGCGACGGTGACCGTCGGCAGGACGAGCAGTCCGACGGCGACGGCGTACGTCGCACCCGAGAGCAACGGGTAGCGCGGTTCGGGGTCGGCCAGGCGCTGGACCCGCAGAACCGTGGCCGACGTGGCCGCGGCGAGCCCGGCCGCTGGTGCGGGCGCTCCGGCAAGGGCTACGAGCGCTCGAGCCAGTGGACCAGGGCCGTTGCGGCGGCGGGCGTCGTCGTCCGCCAGCAGTTCCACCAGCGTGCGTGCCTGTTCCAGCGCCACCTCACTGCGCACCCAGCGCGGGAAGGCCTCGTGCAGTGCGGTGAACGCTTCCAGCACCAGGTCGTGGCGTGCCCGCAGGTGCGCCTGCTCATGCGCCAGTACGGCGTGCAGCTCGCTCTCGTCGAGCCTCTCGAGTGCTCCGACCGACACGACCACCCTCGAGCCACGCAACGCTGGCAGGCAGTAGGCGAGCGGCGTCTCCTCGGACAGCACCCGCAGACCGGGGATCAGACCGTCAGGCGTCGCCAGTACGTCGACCAGGTCGCGGTGCCGTTTGCGGCGGGCTCTGGTCCCAATCGCCACTCGTCCGGCCACCCAGAGGAGCTTCACCAGGACCAGTGCGGTCAGAGCAAGGATCGCCGCGGCCAGGAGATCGCGGATGGATGTCGGGTCGAAGCTGGGCTCGCCAGGCCGGCCGGCGGTCGAGTAGGACAGCGAGATGCCGGCGCCGAGAGCTGCCAGGATCGCGGCGATGGCGATCGCCTGCCAGAGCGCGACGGCGGCGCGGGGGATCCGGTAGGGCCACGACGAGCGCGCCAGGAGGGCAGGCGCCGGGCCGGTCAGCACCAGGGCCAGGGCGGCGAGCAGAACCGGGGTGATCACCCCGCCTTCTCCTCCAGCCGCGCGAGCGCCTCGCGCAGGAGGTCGGCTTCCTCGTCGCTGACCTGGCCGACGAAGCGGACCAGAGCCTCGCGGCGGTCGCCGGCGCGGTCGAGGGCGTCCCGCATGAGCTCGACCGCCAGGTCCTCGCGAGGTGCGGCCGCCCGGTAGCGCCAGGCCTTCCCGTCGCGCTCGCGCTCGGTCAGCTTCTTCTTCGCCAGCCGGTCCAGCACCGTCATCACGGTGGTGTAGGCGAGCTCGCGGGTGGCCGACAGACGCTCGTGCACCTCGCGGACCGTCAGCGCGCCCGGGGAGGCCCAGAGCTGCTCCATCACCAGTCGCTCCAGCTCCCCCAGGGGCCTCGGTGCCTTCTCGTCGCTCGCCACGTGACCAGTATAACTACACGTCGTAGTAGATCTGCGCTAGCATCTACTACGTAACGTCGTAGATGGCTCGGAAGGCGGGCGCGTGGAGACCCTGGATCTGGCCCGGTGGCAGTTCGCGATCACCACCGTGTACCACTTCTTCTTCGTCCCGGTGACGATCTCGCTGGTCGCGATCACCGCCGGGCTGCAGACCGCGTGGTACCGCACCGGCAAGGAGAAGTACCTGCGGCTGACCAAGTTCTACGGGAAGCTGTTCCTGATCAACATCGCGATGGGCGTCGTCACCGGCATCGTGCAGGAGTTCCAGTTCGGGATGAACTGGAGCGACTACTCGCGCTTCGTCGGCGACGTGTTCGGCGCCCCGCTGGCGCTCGAGGGACTGCTCGCGTTCTTCCTCGAGTCGACGTTCATCGGGTTGTGGATCTTCGGCTGGGACCGGCTGCCGAAGCTGGTCCACCTGGCCTGCATCTGGGTGGTCGTGCTCGGCACGCAGCTGTCGGCGTACTTCATCCTGGCGGCCAACTCCTGGATGCAGAACCCGGTCGGCTTCCGCTTCAACGCCGACCGCGGCCGCGCCGAGCTGACCGACCTGTGGGCGGTGCTGACCAACAAGGTCGTGCTGGTCACCTACCCGCACACGATCTTCGCCGCGTTCATGGTCGGCGGCGCGTTCGTCGCCGGCGTCGCGCTCTGGCACCTGGTACGGCGCCCCGGCGTGGACCGGGACGTGTTCCGGACCGCGCTGCGGATCGGCGCGGTGATCGTGATCGCGGCCGGCGCCGGGGTCGCGATCACCGGTGACCAGCAGGGCAAGGTGATGACCGAGGTGCAGCCGATGAAGATGGCCGCGGCCGAGGCACTGTACGAGACCGAGAAACCGGCCTCGTTCTCGGTGTTCACCGTCGGCACGCCGGACGGATCGCGGGAGATCTACTCGCTCAAGGTGCCGTACCTGCTGTCGTTCCTGGCGACCGGGCACTTCGACGGCGAGGTGCAGGGCATCAACTCCCTGCAGGACGCCTACGAACAGCTCTACGGCCCGGGCTCGTACAACCCGAACATCCCACTGACCTACTGGACCTTCCGGCTGATGATCGGGGTCGGGATGACGTCGGCGGCGCTCGCGCTGCTGGTGCTCTGGCTGACCCGGCGCGGGCGGGCGCCGGACCGGCGGCTGGTCTGGCTGGCGGCCCCGCTGCCGCTGCTGCCGCTGGCCGCGAACACCTTCGGCTGGATCTTCACCGAGACCGGCCGGCAGCCCTGGCTGGTCTTCGGACTGTTGCCGACGGCATCAGGTGTCTCCCCCGGGACGACCAGCGCCGAGGTGATCACGTCGCTCGCGGGGTTCACCCTGCTGTACGGCGTACTGGCCGTGGTCGAGCTGAAGCTGATGTTCCGGACGATCCGGAGCGGCCTGGCCGGCACCGACCCGGAGTCCGGGCCGGACGACGAGCCGGACGACACCACCGACCGCAAGCCGCTGTCGTTCGCCTACTGAGAAAGCAGGGGAGATGGAACTCACGACGGTCTGGTTCGTCGCCATCGCGGCGCTGTGGACCGGGTACTTCGTCCTCGAGGGGTTCGACTTCGGCGTCGGCATGCTGCTGCGGGTGCTCGGCCGGACCGAGCCCGAGCGGCGGGCGGTGATCACCACGATCGGCCCGGTCTGGGACGGCAACGAGGTGTGGCTGATCGTGGCCGGCGGGGCCACGTTCGCGGCCTTCCCGGAGTGGTACGCGACGCTGTTCAGCGGGCTCTATCTGCCGCTGTTCGCGATCCTGGTGTCGCTGATCCTGCGCGGGGTCGCGCTGGAGTACCGCGGCAAGCGCGACGAGCCGGGGTGGAAGGACCGGATGGACGCGATGATCGCGATCGGATCGGTCGTGCCGGCGTTCCTGTGGGGCCTGACGTTCGCGAACCTGCTCCGCGGCCTTCCGCTGGACGCGTCCCACGAGTACGTCGGCACCCTTGGCGACCTGTTCAGCCCGTTCGCCGTGCTCGGGGCTGTCGCCTTCACCATGGTCTTCGTGGCCCACGGCGCGATCTTCCTCGCGCTGCGGACGACAGACGACCTCCGTGACCGCGCCAACCTGCTGGCGTCGCGGGCGGGCCGGGCTGCCGCCGTCCTGGTGGTCGCGTTCCTCGCGTGGGCTCAGGCCATCCGCGGCGACACCGCCTCGGTGACGGCCGCCGTTGCCGCGGTGGCCGCGTTCGCCGGTGGGCTGCTGGCCAACCGCGTCCGCCGCGAGGGTTGGGCTTTCGCCGGTACGGCGCTCGCGGTGGCGCTGGCGGTGACCTCGCTGTTCGCCGCGATGTTCCCGGCGGTCATGCCGTCGACACTCGATCCCGGATCGACCCTGACGACGGTCGAGGCCGCGTCGACGCCGTACACGTTGAAGGTCCTGACGATCATCGGCGCGATCTTCCTGCCGCTGGTGATGCTGTATCAGGGCTGGACGTACTGGGTGTTCCGCAAGCGCGTCACCGTCGAGCCGGTCGCGGTCGCATGAAGCCACTCGACCCACGGCTGCTCCGGCGAGCGCGGGCCGCCCGGGTCTTTCTGGCCGCGTCCGTCGTGATCGGGGTCGGCACCGGACTGCTGATCATCGCGCAGGCAGTCCTGCTGGCGCGTGGCGTCGCGGGGGTCGTCCTGCACGGTGAGCCGATCGTGAGTGTCGCCTGGGCGCTCGGCGCGGTCGTGGTGGCGCGAGCCCTACTGATGTGGGCGCAGGAAGTCGTGGCACAGCGTGCGGCAGCTGCAGTGAAGTCGACTCTGCGCCGGCAGGTACTGGAGCACTCATTGAAACTCGGACCGGTCTGGCTGAGCGGAGAGCGCAGCAGTGCGCTCACCACCCTGCTGACCAGGGGATTGGACGACCTCGACCCGTACTTCGCCCGCTACCTCCCGCAATTGGTGCTCGCGGCAACCGTCCCGGCGGGCGTGATTGCCTGGATGGCGACCGGTGACCTGATCGCCGCCGGGACGGTGGCGATCACGCTGCCGCTGATCCCGATCTTCATGGTGCTCATCGGCTGGGCGACCCAGGCGCACAGCCGACGGCGCCGGCGCGCACTGTCCGTCCTTGCCCACCACTTCGCCGACGTGGTCGCCGGACTACCCACGCTCAAACTGTTCGGCCGCGCCAAGGCTCAGGAAGCCGCCGTACGGCGGGTGACCGACAAGCACCGGTCCGCGTCGATGAGCAGTCTGCGGCTGGCGTTCCTGTCCTCGTTCGCCTTGGAGCTGCTGGCCAGCATCTCGGTGGCGCTCGTCGCAGTCGGCGTCGGCCTCCGCCTGGTCGAGGGACGACTCGGGCTCGAGACCGCCCTGATGGTGCTGATCCTCGCGCCCGAGGCCTACCTCCCGCTGCGACAGGTGGGGATGCACTTCCACGCGAGCGCCGATGGCGTGGCCGCGAGTGAAGAGGTGTTCCGCGTGCTGGAGACACCACTGCCTGCGAGCGGCGACCGCACCGACGTTCCCGACCTGCGCACGACCGCCCTCCAGTTGTACGACGTGACAGTGCGATACCCGGGTCGCGACGAGCCCGCCCTGGACGGGTTCGACCTCGACGTCCGGCCTGGTGAGGTGATCGCACTCACCGGGCCGAGTGGAGTCGGCAAGTCCACCGTGCTCGCCGTACTGCTGGGGTTCGTCCAGCCGGAACGCGGTGTGGTCGTGGCCGGCGGGAGTGCGGCGGACGAGTTCGAGCCGACCGTGTGGCGGCGGCAGTTCGCCTGGGTGCCGCAGCGGCCCGGCCTGCGGATGGGCACGGTCGCGGACAACGTGCGGCTCGGCCGCCCGGATGCGTCGGACGACGCCGTACGGCTCGCACTGATCGGAGCCGGTGCTGGTGAGCTCGGGCTCGACAAGCCGGTGGGGGAGCAGGGCCAACTGTTGTCCGGCGGGCAACAGCGCCGGGTGGCGCTGGCACGGGCACTGATCACGGACGCGCCGGTCCTCCTGCTGGACGAGCCGACCGCGGGCCTGGACGCGGACGCTGAAGCCGCTGTGGTCGCCGGACTGCGGGCCGGCGGCCGGACGGTCCTGATGGTCGCGCATCGGCCGGCGCTGATCGCGGCTGCCGACCGAACAGTCGAGGTAGGCACACGAGAACTGGTGAACGCATGAACGCGAGCACAGCCGAACTCTGGCACCTGGTGAGACCCGAGCGACGGATCTGGTGGCGGCTGTTTCTGGCGCTGCTGACCGGCGTGCTCGCCGCGGGCTCGGCAGTGGCGTTGCTGGCGACGTCGGCCTGGCTGATCACCGCCGCGGCCGCTCAGCCTCCGGTGCTGCTGCTCCTGGTGCCGATCGTGGCAGTACGGGCGTTCGGCGTCGGTCGGGGCGTGTTCCGGTACGCCGAGCGGCTTGTCGGCCACGACGCGGCGTACAGGGTGCTGGGGGAGACGAGGGCACGCATCACCGGGCGGTTGGAGAAGCTGGCGCCGCCGGGTGGGCTGAGCTCACGACGCAAGGGTGATCTGCTCGCGCGGCTCGTGCTCGACGTCGACGCAGTACTCGACCTGTGGTTGCGTGTCCTGCTGCCGATCGCAGCCGCGGCCGTGACCGCCACGGCGACGGTCGCTCTCCTCGCAGTGCTGCTGCCCGAAGCGGGCGCCGCCGTTGCGCTGGCAGTCCTCGTCGCCTGCACTGCCGTTCCATGGCTGATGGCTCAGACGGCCGCTCGTGCCGAGCGGAAGATCGCCGGCTCACGTGGTGAGGTGGCGGCCGCCGCCACCGAAGCACTGCTCACCGCGGGCGATGTGGTGGCCTTCAATGCGGTTGACGACATACTCAGTTCCTTCGACGCCAGCGACGCGAAACTGGCCAACTCGGAACGACGCTCGGCCTGGAGTGCGGGACTCGGGAGTGCGTTGCTGATCCTCTGCGTCGGCGGTGCGAGCGTGGCCGGGCTGGTCCTGGGAAGTACGGCGGACATTACCGGCGCGGTGTTCGCCGTACTCGTGCTGACGCCGCTTGCGCTGGCCGACGTGCTCGGTGGCATCCCGGCCGCTGCCCAGCTCGCCATCCGGGTGCGGGCCTCACTCGGTCGCGTGCAGGAGTTGCTGGACAGCCCGGAGCCCGTGACCGAGCCCGCCAAGCCGCTGCCGCTTCCGGACGGTCGTGACCTCGAAGTCAAGCTTTTGCGCGTCGGGTACGGCGCGGACGACGTACTCGATGGGTTGAGCCTGGACATGCCGGCCGGGAGCCGGGTGGTGATCACCGGGCCGAGTGGATCGGGCAAGAGCACGCTGGCCGCCGTACTGCTGCGGTTCCTGGAGCCGCGCGCGGGTGAGGTCCGGATGGACGGTGTGGATCTCGCCGAGCTCGACGGCGACCAGGTGCGGTCGGTCGTCGGGCTGCTGACCCAGGAGAGCCACGTGTTCGACACGAGCATCCGGGAGAACCTGCTGCTCGCCAAGCCGGGCGCGAGCGACCTGAAGCTCTGGAAGGCGCTCTACCGCGCGAGGCTCGGCGTGTTCGTCGAGAAGCTGCCGGACGGGCTCGACACGATGGTCGGCGAGCACGGTGCCCGGCTGTCGGGCGGTGAGCGCCAGCGGCTCGCGCTCGCCCGGTTGCTGCTGGCCGATCGCGACGTACTCGTGCTGGACGAGCCGACCGAGCACCTGGACGAGGAGACCGGCCGTGCGCTGCTGGCGGACCTCTTCGCCGCGGCCGGCGACCGGACCGTGGTACTGCTCACCCACCGGCCGGAGCTGGTCCCCGATCACGTACCGCGACAGCTGGTGCGCCTGACGTGACGGATGCGAGGAGCGGGCTGGGTGTCTGTCAAGATGGGGAACCGTGTTGACTTCCCAGCTCGTCGCTCAGCTCGCCGACTCCGTTCTGATCGTCGTCATCGTCGCCGCCGTGGTTCTGGTCGCCGGTACGGCCGGACTGGTGGTGACGCGGCGCCGCAAGGCCGAAGTGTCCGCACCCACCCCGCCGGCGCCGCTCGACACCGCCGAGCCGAAGGTCGGCGAGGACGCGGAAGAACCGCGCGACACGCCGACTCGGACGCTCGAGGACACCGAGCTCCCGGAGGAGCCGGTCGCGACGATAGAGAAGCCGGAGTCGGCGCAGGGCCGCATGGTCCGGCTGCGCGCCCGGCTGGCCCGGTCGCAGGGCTCGCTGGGCAAGGGACTGCTCGCCCTGCTGTCGCGCGACAAGGTGGACGAGGAAGCGTGGGAGGACATCGAGACCACACTGATCACGGCCGACGTCGGCGTCACGCCGACGCAGGAGCTGGTCGAGCGGCTGCGGACCCGGATCCGGGTCGAGGGCGTCGGCGGCGAGCAAGCCCGGCAGATCCTCCGCGAGGAACTGATCGAGCTGGTCAACCCGGCGCTGGACCGTTCGCTCAAGGTGAGCCGCAAGGAGGCGCAGCCGGCCGTCGTGCTGGTCGTCGGCGTGAACGGCACCGGCAAGACCACCACCGTGGGCAAGCTGGCACGGGTGCTGGTCGCCGAGGACAAGCACGTCGTCCTGGGCGCGGCGGACACCTTCCGGGCGGCGGCCGCGGACCAGTTGCAGACCTGGGGCGAGCGGGTCGGTGTCCGGACCGTGCGCGGGGCCGAGGGCGGCGACCCGGCCAGCATCGCGTTCGACTCGGTCAAGCAGGGCATCGAGGAGGAGGCCGACGTCGTCATCGTCGACACCGCCGGCCGGCTGCACACCAAGACCGGCCTGATGGACGAGCTCGGCAAGGTCAAGCGGGTGATCGAGAAGTCCGCCGAGGTGGACGAGGTGCTGCTCGTCATCGACGCGACCACCGGTCAGAACGGCCTCACCCAGGCCCGCGTGTTCGCCGAGGTCATCGACGTCACCGGCCTGGTGCTGACCAAGCTCGACGGTACGGCGAAGGGCGGCATCGTGATCGCGGTGCAGCGCGAGCTCGGCGTCCCGGTCAAGCTGGTCGGTCTCGGCGAGGGCCCGGACGACCTGGCGCCGTTCGACCCCGAGCAGTTCGTCGACGCGCTGCTGGACTGAGATCTCGTTTCATCCCCGCGGAATCTGGTACCCAGGGAGGATGAAACGACCGAGGATCGTCATCGTCGGGGCCGGGTTCGCGGGGTACCACGCGGCCAGGACACTGTGCCGGCTGGCGCGCGGGCGGGCCGACATCGTCGTGATCAATCCGACGGACTACTTCCTGTACGTGCCGTTGCTGCCGGAGGTGGCCGCCGGGATTCTCGAGCCGCGGCGGCTCACCGTCTCCCTGGCCGACACGCTGCCGGACGTCCGCCTGGTGCTCGGCGAGGTGGACGGGCTCGACCTGGAGCACCGCAAGGTCCGGTACGCCGACCCCGTCGACCGGCGCGAGGAGATCCGGTACGACCGGCTCATCATCGCTGCTGGCAGTGTGAACAAGCTGCTGCCGATCCCCGGCGTCACGGAGTACGCGCACGGCTTCCGGGGCATCCCCGAGGCCGTGTTCCTCCGCGACCACCTGACCCAGCAGATCGAGCTGGCCGACGCCAGCGACAACCCGGCCGAACGGAACGCGCTCTGCACGTTCGTGGTCGTCGGAGCGGGCTACACCGGGACGGAGGTGGCCGCCCACGGGGTGCTCTACACCGAACTGCTGAGGAAGCGCCGGCCGCGGCTGCGGCATCAGCGGATGCGCTGGCTGCTGCTGGACGTCGCCGACCGGGTGCTGCCCGAGCTGGACGAGCGGCTGTCGCGGACGGCGGACAAGGTCCTGCGTGAGCGCGGTGTCGAGGTGCTGATGGGTACGTCGGTCGAGGAGGCCATGCACGACGGCGTACGGCTCACCGACAAGTCGTTCGTGCCGACACACTCGCTGGTCTGGTGCGTCGGCGTCCGGCCGGACCCTATGGTCGACGGACTGGGACTCAAGACGGAGAAGGGTCGTCTGCTCGTCGACGAGTACCTGAACGTGCCCGACCACCCGGAGGTGTTCGCCTGCGGCGACGCGGCCGCGGTGCCGGACCTGACCACGCCGGGCGAGGTCACCCCGATGACCGCCCAGCATGCCGAGCGTCAGGGCAAGCGAGCCGCCAAGAACGTCGCGGCCGGCTTCGGGACCGGTGAACGGCAGCCGTACGTGCACCACGACCTCGGGTTCGTGGTGGACCTCGGCGGCACCCAGGCGGCCGCCAACCCGCTGCACATCCCGCTCGCCGGGCTGCCCGCGAAGGCGGTGACGCGCGGCTACCATCTGCTCTCGATGCCGGGCAACCGGATCCGGACCGCGACGGACTGGCTGTACGACGCCGTACTGCGACGCCAGACCACTCAGCTCGGGGTCATCCCGGCCGCCGACGTGCCGCTGGAGACCGCCAGCCCGGAGCGGACCAGGAAACACTGAGCGGAATGTCGAAAACCGCGTGCCGGTCTCGTCCCGTGGGTGACACGAGCCCGAGGATGGGCAGCGAGGAGGAGATGACATGACGAGGTTCTTGCTGCTGGTGAACATGGACGGCGGAAACGTCGACACCCCGATGCTGGAGTGGGACGAGCCGGACATGAAGGCGCACATGCAGTACCTGACCGACCACCTGGACCGGCTGCGCGCGAGCGGCGAGCTCGTCGAGGCCCAGGCGCTGACGTGGCCGTCGCACGCCAAGGTGGTCCGTGCGGCCGGGGTGAACGCGCCGGTGGTGACCGACGGTCCGTACGCCGAGTCCAAGGAGATCCTGGCCGGCTACCAGATGGTCGACGTCGAGTCGGAGGAGCGGGCGCTGGAGATCGCGGCGGAGCTGTCCGCGGCGCCCGGCCCGGGCGGCGTGCCGGTCGAGCAGCCGATCGAGGTCCGCCGCGTGATGGACTCCGACGCCGATCTCTACGACGTCGGGGACCTCCGGCGCGGCGACCCGGCGATGTGACCAGCCAGTCGATCGAGGACCTGCTGCGTGAGCTCACGCCGCAGGTCCTCGGTGCGGTGGTCCGGTGGTCCGGTGACTTCGCCGCGGCCGAGGACGCCGTCCAGGAGGCGCTGCTGGCGGCGGCCACCACGTGGCCGCGCGACGGTACACCGGACAAGCCGAAGGCGTGGCTGATCCAGACCGCCTCGCGGCGGCTGATCGACGAGGTCCGGCAGGAGCAGGCCCGGCGCCGGCGCGAGGAGCGGGCCGCCCTGCGCGACGTCCCGCCGGAGGACGTCGAGGAGCATGACGACACCCTGCGGCTGCTGTTCCTGTGCTGCCACCCCACGTTGACGCCGGCGTCCGCGATCGCGTTGACGCTGCGCGCCGTCGGCGGCCTGACCACCGCCGAGATCGGGCGCGCCTACTTGGTGCCTGAGGCAACGATGGCGCAACGGATCAGCCGGGCGAAGCAGAAACTCAAGGGCGCGGCCTTCGAACTGGACGCCGGCGAGGAGCGGTTGCGCAACGTCCTGCACGTGCTCTACCTGATGTTCAACGAGGGCTACACGACCAGCAGCGGTCCGGAACTGCAGCGCAGCGACCTGTCCGGCGAGGCGATCCGGCTGACCCGCGCCGTCCGTGCCCTGCTGCCCGAGAACGGCCAGGTGGCCGGACTGCTCGCGTTGATGCTGCTCAGTGACGCGCGTCGGGCCGCACGCACCGGAAGCGCCGGTGAGCTGATCCCACTGGCGGAGCAGGACCGCTCACTGTGGAACAAGGACTACATCACTGAGGGCGTCGCGCTGGCGGTCGAAGCGTTCGCTACGCCGCCGCTGGGCGAGTACCAGCTGCAGGCCGCGATCGCCGCGCTGCACGACGAGGTCGACCGCCCGGAAGACACGGACTGGCCGCAGATCCTCGCCCTGTACGGACTGCTGGAGACCCTCTCCGGCAACCCGATGGTGAAACTCAACCGAGCCATCGCGGCCGCCATGGTTCGGGGCCCTGGCGCCGGACTCGAGCTGCTGGAGCCGTTGGACGAGGAGCTCGCCGGCCACTACCGCCTGGACGCAGTTCGCGGACACCTGTACGAGATGCGCGGCGACTTCGGGACCGCCGCGCACCACTTCCGTGAGGCGGCCCGCCGGACGACGTCCAAGCCGGAACGCGACTACCTGTCCGCGAAGGCGGCCGCGGTCAGGTCGGCCGGCGATGCCAACGACCGCGGGTGAACAACGCGCCGCTGACAGCAGCTTCCGCACCCGCCGAAAACCGAGCCCGCGAAGGCTACCGGGTGCGGGCGCGTACATGCATCCGTTCGCCCTGCGGCCCGTACAGGCACAACATCTCGGCCGGACCGGGCCCCGGGTTGCCGAACCAGTGCGGGACCCGGGTGTCGAACTCCGCCGCCTCGCCTTCGGCCAGCACGAAGTCCTTGTCGCCGAGCACCAGCCGGATCCGTCCGGACAGCACGTAGAACCAGTCGTAGCCCTCGTGGGTCTTCTGCTCCACGTCGCCGCCCGGCCAGCCCGCCGGCACGACCTGCTTGAACGCCTGCAGCCCGCCCGGCCGCCGGGACAGCGGGATGTGCACCACGCCGTGGTGCTTGATCGGTTTGGCGTGGATCCGCGGATCGCCGGTCGGGGGAGCGTCCACCAGTTCGTCCAGCTGCACCTGGTGCGCACGGGCGAGCGGCAGCAGCAGCTCCAGGGTCGGCCGGCGCTGCCCGGACTCCAGGCGGGACAGAGTGCTCACCGATATTCCGGTGGACTCGGACAGCTGGGCCAGTGTCGTCCGCCGCTCGGCCCGCAGCTTCCGCAGCCGCGGCCCGACCGCCTCGAGAACGTCGTCGAAGGTCTCCATCTTGCCATTATGGCAAACAATGTTGTCGAAAACGAAAAACATCGCGGATCATCGAGTCACCGAGAGAGGAGTCCGAGAGATGAAGACCTATGACGTGATAGTGATCGGCGGAGGAGCCGCCGGGCTGAGTGGTGCACTGGCGCTGGTGCGGTCGCGCCGGTCGGTGCTGGTCGTCGACGACGGCACGCCGCGCAACGCCCCGGCCGAGGGAGTGCACAACGTCCTCACCCGCGACGGCATCCCACCGGCCGAGCTGTACGCGATCGGCCGCGAGGAGGTCGCCGGGTATGGCGGTGAGTTCGTCACCGGCACCGTGACCACGGCCCGCCGGGACGAGCTGTTCACCGTCGAGCTTGCCGACGGTACGGCGTACCAGGGCCGGCGGCTGCTGGTGACGACCGGGCTGACGGACGTGCTGCCCGACGTCCAGGGGCTGGCGGAGCGGTGGGGTCGGGACGTCGTGCACTGCCCGTACTGCCACGGGTGGGAGGTGCGTGACCAGGCGATCGGCGTCCTGGCCACCACTGGGATGGCGACGTTCCAGGCGCTGCTGTTCCGGCAGTTGAGTGACGACGTCACCCTCTTCCTGCACACTGCGCCGGAGCCGACCGACGAGCAGTGGGAGCAGCTCGCCGCCCGCGGAATCGCTGTCGTGCAGGGGAAAGTCGAGCAGCTCGAGGTGGAGGGCGACCAGCTGACCGGTGTCCGGTTGGAGGGTGGCCGGATCATCCCGAGCCAGGCTCTGGCGGTGCAGACCAGCCTGCGCGCGCGGGCCGCCTTCCTGGCCGACCTGGGCCTCGAGATCGTCGAGCAGGAGAACAACGGCATGGTGGTGGGCGCGATCGTCGCGGCCGATGCGCAGGGGGCGACCGCCGTCCCGGGAGTCTTCGTCGCCGGCAACGTGACCGACGCCCGCGCGACCGTGATGCCCGCCGCGGCCGGTGGACTGATGGCGGCCGGCGGTGTCAACGCGGACCTGATCGCGGAAGAGACGCGACTGGCGGTGGCCGCGCGCAGTCGTTGAGGAGTTGAATAGAGGCGGGAGGGTGGATGGAGAAATCGGTCGACCCGGACTTCGCCTCGTATGTCGACGCGCGGCAGGGCAGATGGCTCCGTACGGCGTACCTCGTGTACGGCGACCTGGAGCGGGCTGAGGAAGCACTGCTGCACGCCTTCACCCGGCTGTCGCTGCACTGGACCAAGGTGGACGACCCGGATGCGTTCGTCCAGCGGGTGCTCTACCAGCCGGCCCTGGTGCGGTGGAACCGGGTGAGGGCGTTTCCGGACGAGGACGACCCGGTCAAGCTCGCACTGGCCGAGCTGACCGGGGCCCAGCGAGCGGTGTTCGTGCTGCTGCACCTCGAGGAGCTGACCGAGTTCGAGGTGGCCGATGTACTCAATATGTCCCACACCACCGTGCACGGACACGGCCTCGCCGCCTTCAGCCGCTTCCGTGCGGCGCTCGGCGCCGGCGACTGGCGTGACGCCGGCGATCCGCGATGAGGCGCGAGGACATCCGGCCGCTGCTCTACCAGGCGGCCGACCGGCTCCCCGAACCCGACCTGGCCGACACCGCCTGGGCCGGCGGGCTGGAGACCCGGCGCCGCCAGCGCCGCAACGTGGTGATCGGCTTGCTGGCCGCGCTGGCCCTCGCTGTGGTGCTGGCGATCGGCGCGGGGGTGAGTGGCAGCAGGAACGCCGAACTGGTGCCGCCGCCGACCACCCCGAGTCTCCCGCCGGGCCACGTCCCGCCCGAGGGCCAGATCGCCGGGATCGACTACTGGCTCGCCCCGCCGGCCGGCAGCGAGCGGTTCCTCGACCGGGTCTACACGCCACTCGGCGATCGCCTGGGCGCGCCGGACGACGTTGATTCGTTGACCGAGCACCCGATCGAGAACCCGGCTGCCCTGATGCTGGAGGAACGCAACGGCCGGTACGACGCGCTCCTGCTCGGCGGCGACTCGACCTGGGCGCGTGCGGACCTGCAACTGGCGCCGATCAGCAGCGGGTCGCCCCTGAGCTCGGGCGCCGTCTCGCCTGACGGGCGCACCGCGGCGTTCCCGCAACCGGGCGAGCTGGTCACGCTCGACGTGGTGACCGCCGAGGTCTCCCGCTACCCGTTGCCGACGCGCGACCTCCGCAGCGTGGCCTGGACGCCGGATGCGCAGCAGGTGCTGGTGAGCGGGCCGGGTAAGGCCTACCGCGTGCACGTGCGCGGAGGCGACGGCGAACAGTCCGTGGTCGCCATCCCGCCGTCCGCGAACCCCGCCTCGATCACGGCGCCGTTCCGGATCGAGCGCGACGCCGTACTCCGGTACCGCGGCAACGGTGAGTGGGCGGTGGACAGCGAACTGGACCTGCCGGTGCGGACCTGGGTGGGCCAGACCTTCTCGACGTACACGATGACGGCCCGTCTGTTCGTCTCGGACGACCTCCAGCAGGTGCCCACCAAGGCCTCGCAGCCCCAGGTGGTCGCGGCCATCTCCACCCTGCGCGCACTTCCCAGCAGTCTGCTGGTCCTGGGGGAGGCCGATCGGAGCACTCCGGCCATGGACCCGCAGGACGTCCGTCAGCCCGGCTGCTGCGCCGTACTGGGCTGGTACGACGACTACAAGCCGGTGATTCAGGTTCGGGGCTGGCTGCTCGCCTGGGACGTCCGGTCCGGCCGGGTGCAACGCGTCACCGAGCTAGCCGTGGACGGAGTTGCTCTCGGCCCCGGGATCCGGCCCTGAGCCGTCGTCCATGACGCAGCGCATCGTGAACATGAGCAGCCGGTCGGCGTCCTCAGGAGTCGGCATGTCCTCACCGGTGAGCGCCCGGATGACGAACACCCCGGCCAGCCACTGCACCACCAGCGTCGTGTCCACGTTGCTCCGGACCGGTTCCCCCCGGGCCCGCGCCCGGGCCAGCGCGGCCTCGGTCAGCTGGATCCGCCGTTCCAGGAAGGCCCGGTAGATCGTGGCCGACCGCTCGTCGCGGGTCGCCTCGGACACTGCCAGCCGGATCAGGGCCAGCCCTTCCTTGCTGTTCACGAACTTCAGGGCGTCGTAGTAGACCTGGCGCAGGTCGCCCGCGATCGAGCCGGTGTCGGCATCGGGGATCTCGATGTCGAACAGGTCGGCCAGGGCGTCGTTGGCCAGTTGCTCCTTGCTCGCCCAGCGGCGGTAGATCGTCGCCTTGCCGACCCCGGCGGCCTCGGCGACGTCGTCCACCGTCATTCCGTCGAACCCGCGCTCCAGCAGCAGCTGCACGGCGTACCGGCGGATCCTCGGTTCCGCGTCCGGGTCCCGTGGCCTGCCGCGGCGCGGCCTCACCCCGTGATTGGTCCCCATGTGGTGTTTCCCCAGCTCGGACGGGTGCAGTGGCGCGGCTGCGAACCCGTGTGGTCCAGGCCAGAGTGCCACAACTTCGCCGATGTCACCTCGATGTCACCTGAACGCCCTCTTTGTCACATGCCTGAAACAAACGGACCGATCGGCTGAAACCCCGCGCCGACACCGTGTGCGGTGTGGCCAGGCGCGGGCTCTCCGCCGTTGTGGAGCTCACCCCGCCGAAAGGGCGCCGGCCACCACCGGATCGATGGAAGGGATGACGTTGATGGAGATCAACGCCGGCGATACCGCCTGGGTCTTGGTAAGCGCCGCCCTGGTGATGCTGATGACACCGGGCCTGGCTTTCTTCTACGGCGGCATGGTGCGCGTCAAGAGCGTGCTGAACATGATGATGATGAGCGCCATCACCATCGCCGTCGTCACTGTGTTGTGGGTGCTGGTCGGTTACTCGCTGACGTTCGGCGGTGACAGCGGGCACGTGATCGGCAACTTCTCCGAGGTCGGCCTGTCCGGCCTGATCGCGCCCGAGGCGGTCAGCGGGACGATCCCGACGCTCGCCTTCGTCGCCTTCCAGCTGATGTTCGCGATCATCACGCCGGCGCTGATCTCGGGCGCGATCGCCGACCGGGCGACGTTCCGCGGCTGGATCGCGTTCGTGGTCGGCTGGACCCTGCTGGTGTACTTCCCGGTCGCGCACTCGGTCTGGTTCCTCGACGACGGCAACGGCGGCTGGATCGGCGACAAGCTGGGCGCGATCGACTTCGCCGGTGGTACGGCGGTGCATGTGAACGCCGGTGCCGCCGCGCTCGCGCTGGCGATCGTGCTGGGCAAGCGGATCGGCTGGCGCAAGGACCCGATGCGGCCGCACAGCCTGCCGCTGGTCGTCCTCGGCGCCGCGCTGCTGTGGTTCGGCTGGTTCGGCTTCAACGCGGGCTCCGCGCTGAGCGCCGGCACCACCGCCGCGGTCACCTTCGTCAACACCCAGGTCGCGACCGCCGCCGCCGTCATCGGCTGGCTGATCGTGGAGCGGATCCGGCACGGCAAGGCCACCACGCTGGGCATGGCGTCCGGTGCGGTCGCCGGTCTGGTCGCGATCACCCCGGCCTGTGGCGCCCTCACCCCGGTCGGCTCGCTGATCCTGGGTGTCGTCGCCGGTGGGATCTGCGCCTTCGCGGTCTCGCTGAAGTACAAGCTCGGCTTCGACGACTCGCTCGACGTGGTCGGCGTCCACCTGGTCGGCGGTCTGGTCGGCTCGCTGGCCATCGGCTTCCTCGGTACGGCGGCCGCCCCGTCGGCCGTGGACGGCCTGTTCTACGGTGGTGGCGCGTCGCAGCTGGGCAAGCAGGCCCTGGCCAACGTCGTGGTCGCGCTGTACTCCTTCGCGGTCGCCTTCCTGCTGGGCAAGGTCATCGACAAGACCATCGGCTTCCGGCTGAAGGAGGACGACGAGGTCACCGGTGTCGACCAGGTCGAGCATGCGGAGACGGCGTACGACTTCCTCGGCGCTTCCGGCCTGCGGGGCCACAGCCCCCTCGCCCGGCCGCAGGCCGCGGCCGAGGTCGACAATGAGACCACCGAGGCTTCGAAGGAAGGTGCCAACGCATGAAGCTGATCACCGCGGTGGTCAAGCCGCACAAGCTGGAGGACGTCCGGGCCGCGCTGGAGACGTTCGGCGTCACCGGCATGACGGTGACCGAGGCGAGCGGCTACGGCCGGCAGAAGGGCCACACCGAGGTCTACCGCGGCGCCGAGTACGAGGTGGACCTGGTACCGAAGGTCCGGGTCGAGGTGGTCGTGGAGGACGGCGACAGCGCCGACGTGACCGACGTGATCGTCAAGGCCGCGCAGACCGGCAAGATCGGCGACGGCAAGGTCTGGGTCACCCCGGTCGAGACGATCGTCCGCGTCCGCACCGGGGAACTGGACGGAGACGCCCTCTAGATGGTGGACCGGGCAGAGCAGCGGCGCGTTCGTGCCGAGGAGGCCGACGCGCTGCTGTACCTGCTCCTCTCGAAAGCCTGTGACGCCCTCGGTGTGCCCACCGAGGGCGTCGCGCTGGTCGCCGTCGGCGGCTACGGCCGGGAGGAGCTGTCGCCGTACAGCGACCTCGACGTGATGCTCGTGCACGCCGAGGGGTACCCACGGGTGGACGAGCTGGCCGCGCAGATCTGGTACCCGCTGTGGGACTCCCGGACGAAGCTGGACCACAGCGTCCGCACCGTCGCGGAGGCGCAGAAGGCGGCTGCCGGCGACCTCCGGGTCGCCCTCGGCCTGCTGGACGCACGGCACGTCGCCGGCGACTCCCACCTCACCCTGCAGCTCCGGTCGGTACTGATGGCGGACTGGCGTCGTACGGCCCGTGCGCGGCTGCCTGGACTCGCGCAGGCCTGCAAAGACCGGGCCGCATCGGTCGGAGAGCTCGCACACCTCGCGGAACCTGACCTCAAGGAGGCGTACGGCGGCCTGCGCGACGCCGTCGTACTGCGTGCCTTGGTGGCGTCCTGGTTGATCGACGTACCGCATCCGGTGGTCGAGCGGGCTCGACTGGACCTGCTGGACATCCGGGACGAGCTGCACACAGTTTCTGGGCGGGCCACCGACCGGTTGGTGGCGGACGTGGCCGGAGAAGTCGCCGCGGGCCTCGGTCTGGACGGCCGGGACGAACTGCTGCGGCACGTCTACTCGACCGGACGGACGCTCGCGCACGTCTGCGACGTTTCCTGGCGGCGGATCGAGAGCCTGATGACCCGGCCACCGCGTTCCAGGCGTCGCCACCGGAGCGGGGGACCGCTGCTGTTGGCACTCGATGAGGGTGTCGGTCAGCACGAGGGCGAGGTCGTGCTGATGCCGGACGCGCGACCCGAACGGGACGCAGTACTGGGATTGCGTGCTGCTGCGGTTGCTGCGGACCGGGAGCTCGTGTTGTCCCCTGCTGTCTGCGGACGGCTGGCCAAGCGTGCCCTGGAGTTGCCGGAACCCTGGCCGGGTGAGGCCCGGCGGCTGCTGTGCGCGCTGCTTGGCGCGGGCAACGGTCTGCTCGAGGTGTGGGAGGCGCTGGACCAGGCCGGCTACATCTCGCGGATCCTGCCGGAGTGGGACACGGTGCGGTTCCGGCCGCCGCAGTCGGCGATCCACCGGTTCACCGTCGATCGGCATTTGCTGGAGACCTGTGTCGAGGCGTCCACGATGGTCCGCGACGTCCGGCGGCCCGATCTGCTGCTGGTCTCCGCACTGCTGCACGATCTCGGCAAGGCGGTCGACGGCGACCACAGCGTCACCGGAGCGGTGATCGCGGCGAGAGTGGCTCACCGGCTCGGCTTCGCTTCGGCGGATGCCGACACGATCGCCTTGCTGGTGCGGCAGCATCTGATGCTCGCGCAGGTCGCCACCCGGCGGGACCTGGACGACCCGATGACGGTCGAACTGGTGGCCGGGATCGTCCACGACACCGAGACGCTGGACCTGCTGGAGGCCCTGACCTATGCCGACGCGCGTGCGGCCGGGCCCGCGGCCTCCTCGCCGTGGCGGATGCGGCTGGTCGGGGAGTTGTGCCGCCGTGTGCGCAGTGAGCTGGCCGGGGGAGGGGAGAGCATGTGGAGCGAGGCTCCGCCGATTCCCGTTCCGGCGCTGCACCAGGTCGTCGGGGTCGGGCGGTTGGGCGTGACCGTGTCCGAGCATCACGGTGACGTGCGCGTCAACGTCGCCGTACCCGATCAGGTGGGCACGCTGTCCACGGTTGCGGCCGTGCTGGCCGTTGAGCGGCTCGCCGTACGGTCCGCCGTGATCACGTCGGTCGAGGGGCTGGGCATCTCGCAGTGGACCGTGGCCGGATCGGCTCCGGACCCAGTGCGGTTGCGGGACCGGCTGGCGGTTGCCCTGCGCGACGACACCGATCTGGTACGGCGCTTGACTGCTCGTGACTCGTCAGCAGCGAAGGCACGGTTCGCGAGCCGGGTGGATCTGTTGCTTGGCGCATCAGAGACCGCCACGGTGCTGCAGGTGCGAGCGCACGACCGTCCAGGCCTGCTGTACGACGTCACGTCGGCCATCGCGTCGACCGGCGCCGACATCCGGTCAGCCCACGTCAGCACGCTGGGAGCGGAGTGTGTGGACGTGTTCTACCTGACTGACAGCCACGGTTCACCGCTGGACGACGAGGACGCGCGCACGACGGCAAAGACGGTCCTGGATCGCTTGACCTTCTAGTGTCGGCCTAGTCTCGGCACCGTGCATGTCGTAGAGACTCTCCAGCGTCAGGCGGTCGCCTGCGAGGACCTCGGGTCGGCGATGTACGCCGAGCTGTGCCGGCTTCTCGTGGACGACTACGAGGTCGGCGGCGTGTCCACCGGCGTACTGGCCGGCTACGAGGACCGTTCGTTCGGTGATGCGATCGCTCTGCGGTTGTTGGGCTCTGTGCACCGGTTGGTGCTGGCAGGACAGGCACCGGAGCTGGCCGCGTTCTACCCGAGCGTGGGTGGGTCGTGGGACCCGGTGCTCGGGTGGGAGGCGTTCGAGCAGGTGCTGCAGTCCCGGCAGGCCGAGCTGAGGTCGTTGCTGACGCAGCCGCCGCAGACGAACGAAGTCGGCCGGGCAGCCGCGCTGTACGGCGGCATGCTCCAACTGGTCGCCGCAATGCCGCTGCCCGTGCGGCTGTTCGAGATCGGGGCGAGCGGTGGGCTGAACCTCCGGCCGGACCACTTCCGCTACAAGGCTGCTGACGGGACCGTGTTCGGCCGGGCAGACAGCCCGGTGGTGTTCGACGACGCGTGGTCCGGGCAGGCGCTGAAGCCGGTGTCGCTGCGGATCGCCGAGCGGGTGGGCAGCGACATCGCGCCGGTGGACCCGTTGTCCGAGGAAGGCGCGCGGACCCTGACGTCGTACGTGTGGCCGGACATGCCGGCGCGGCTGGCCCGGTTGCGCGGGGCGCTCGACGTCGCGCGTCAGGTGCCGGCCGACGTACGACGGGAGGACGCGGTCTCGTTCGTGCGTGGGCTGGAGCTCTCGGCCGGGCACGTGACCGTCGTCTGGCACTCGATCATGTGGCAGTACCTCACCCGCGACGACCGGGCCGCGGTGGACGAACGCCTGGCCGAGCTCGGCGCCCGGGCGGACGACAGCTCCCCACTGGCCCGGCTGCGACTCGAACCGCTGCGCCGGACGCCCGACGGTCCCTCCGACTTCCTGGTCGAGCTCCAGGTCTGGCCGACCGGCCGGCGCCGCATCCTCGGACGTGCCGAACCCCACGGGCAGGATCTCGTCTGGGAGCCCTCGGCCTAGCTCAGCGCCGCGACCAGGGTGTCGGTGAGCTCGGCGGCGTACCGGCCGTCGGGGTCCAGGTCGGGGTCGAAGATGCCGACGTCGAGGCCCACGCAGGTGGGTGCCGCGAGCAACGGTCGCAGCAGTTCGGCCAGGTGGGTGTGGCTGATGCCGCCCGGGTCCGGGCTGTCGACCGCCGGCATGATCGCCGCGTCCAGGATGTCGACGTCCAGGTGCACCCAGAACCCGTCGAGGTCCGTCAGGTGCTCGAGGACGCCGCTCGCGGCCTCCCCCGGGTCCTCGGCGATCCGGAGCGCCGGCCAGACCGGGATCCCGGCGGCCTTCACGTCGTCGACGTACTCGTCGTCCTCCCGGATGCCGAGCAGGGCCGCGTTCTCGACGTACGGGCCCCGCTGCTCGAGGTCGGTGAGGTCCGCCTGTCCGCGCCCGGTGATCAACGCGAGCGCCTCGCCGCCGGCGGCCCCGACGTGCGGCGAGTTGTCGGCCGTCCGGAAGTCCGAGTGCCCGTCGAGGTAGACCACGCCGTACCGTCCACGACGCTTCAACGCCAGCGCCGGCCCGAGCACATTGCTGCACTCACCCCCGAGCAGCACCACGAACCGCCCGTCGTCGAGCAGTCTCGTCAACCGATCGGCCAGCTTCACCGTGTACGCCGCCATCGCGGCGGCGTTGAACACGCCGTCGCCGGGCTTCCACCCCGCCCGGTCGTACCGCGGTGGCGTCACACACCCCGCGTCCTCGGCCCCGATCCGCCGCAGGAACCCCTGGTCCCGCACCGCCCCCGCCAGCTTGTAACACCCCGGTACGCTTTCCGCCACCGGCGGCCGCAACCCCAGGTTCGAAGGCCCGTCCACCACGACCCGCCGCTGCGCCACAGCCAACCCCTAACCACTATGAGGACTATAAGTGGTTAGATCCTGCTGGCCGCCGACCCGGCTGTCAACGATCTTCGTCCGGGTAGACTCGGTGGGGTTGTACTGAGTCTTCTCTGGAGAACGGACTGTTTCGTGTTCGATACGCTTTCTGATCGGTTGTCGGCGACCTTCAAGAACCTGCGTGGTAAGGGCAAGCTGACCGATGCCGACATCGAGGCGACGACGCGGGAGATCCGGATCGCGCTGCTGGAGGCGGATGTCGCGCTGCCGGTGGTGAAGGAGTTCATCGGCGCCGTCCGTGAGCGGGCGAGCGGGTCCGAGGTCCGCGGCGGGCTGAACCCGGCGCAGCAGGTCATCAAGATCGTCAACGAGGAACTGGTGACGATCCTCGGTGGCGAGACCCGTGAGCTGCGGATGGCGAAGCGGCCGCCGACGGTGATCATGCTGGCCGGTCTGCAGGGTGCCGGTAAGACGACCCTGGCCGGGAAGCTGGCCAAGTGGCTGAAGGAGACCCGCCACCAGACGCCGATGCTGGTCGCGGCCGACCTCCAGCGGCCGAACGCGGTGACCCAGCTGCAGGTGGTCGGCGAGCGGGCCGGCGTACCGGTGTTCGCGCCCGAGCCGGGCAACGGCGTGGGCGACCCGGTGGACGTCGCCCGGAGGGCGATGGACGAGGCCCGGACCAAGCAGCACAGCGTGGTGATCGTCGACACGGCCGGCCGGCTGGGTGTCGACGAGGAGCTGATGAAGCAGGCCGCGGACATCCGGGACGCGGTCACCCCGGACGAGATCCTGTTCGTGGTCGACGCGATGATCGGTCAGGACGCGGTCACCACGGCCCAGGCGTTCCTGGACGGGGTCGGCTTCGACGGCGTCGTCCTGTCCAAGCTGGACGGTGACGCTCGCGGTGGTGCCGCGCTGTCGATCGCGCAGGTCACCGGCCGCCAGGTGATGTTCGCCAGCAACGGCGAGAAGCTCGAGGACTTCGACGTCTTCCACCCCGACCGGATGGCCTCGCGCATCCTCGGCATGGGTGACGTGATGAGCCTGATCGAGCAGGCCGAGCGCACCTTCGACGCGGAGCAGGCCGCCAAGACCGCGGCCAAGCTGCAGAAGAAGGGCGGCAAGGACTTCACCCTGGACGACTTCCTCGCCCAGATGCAGTCGGTCCGCAAGATGGGTCCGCTGACGAAGATCTTCGGCATGCTGCCGGGCGCGAACCAGTTCAAGGACCAGCTGGAGAACTTCGACGAGCGTGAGATCGACCGGATCGAGGCGGTCATCCACTCGATGACCCCGGCCGAGCGGGCCGACCCGAACATCATCAACGGCTCCCGCCGGGCCCGGATCGCGAAGGGTTCCGGCACCGAGGTCGCCACCGTCAGCGGCCTGGTCGAGCGGTTCTTCGAGGCCCGCAAGATGATGAACGCGATGGCGACCGGCAAGGGCCTGCCGAACATGCCCGGGATGCCCGGGATGCCGGGCATGGCCGGTGGCGGCGGCGCCCGGAAGGCGAAGCAGCAGGCGAAGAAGGGCAAGAAGCGCGGCTCGGGCAACCCCGCCAAGCGGGCGAACCAGGGCAGCCGGCAGCCGTCGGAGCCGCAGCCGGGCCAGCTGCCGGCCGCGTTCGGCGGCGGCCAGAACGGCGGCGACTTCGAGCTCCCGGACGACCTGAAGAAGATGCTCGGCGGCGGCCGGTAGGGACGAGGGAGGGCCGGGAACCAACGGCCCCACCGCCGCGCCGTGCCGCGGGCGCGGCAATCGAATACGGCGCACCGTGACCGGTTGTCCGTAGACCCTGGACGGCTAAGATCGTGCCTACGCCCGAAGCACCGTGTACTGCGAACGTCGAAGGACGGCTCGGATGAGGCAGCAGTTCAGGAACCTGGACACGTGGCGGGGGAAGCTGACCGCCACCTGGGTCATCTTGGCTCCGCCCACCGCCATGGTCGCCGTCTTCGTCGCCGGGGGCGTCACCTCGAACACGTTCATCGTGGACGCCCACGCGCTGGCCCAGCCGCGCCAGGACGCCCAGTTCGACGAGTTGGCCGACAACCTCCCGAGCCGGCCGGGTGCCGACGGCAGCTTGCCGACCCAGGAGAAGTCGCAGATCCAGGTGCCGGTGACCGGTGCGGTCGACGGTCCGGTGCAGCCGATCCCGGGGATCACCGGGAACCCGTCGGGCATTCCGGGCACGGTGCTGGCGGCGTACCAGAAGGCTGCCAACGACCTGGCCCTGGCGAAGCCGGGCTGTCACATCACCTGGCCGCTGCTGGCCGGGATCGGCAAGGTCGAGTCCGCGCACGCCAGCGGCGGCAGGCTGGACGCCAGCGGCAACACCCGCGGCAAGATCCTCGGCCCGGTCCTCGACGGCGGCCCGGGGATCGCCGCGATCACCGACACCGACCAGGGCCTGTACGACGGCAACACCTCCTGGGACCGCGCGGTCGGCCCTATGCAGTTCATCCCGGGGACGTGGAAGGCGTTCGGGGCGGACGGCAACGGTGACGGCGTGAAGAACCCGCACAACATCTACGACGCGGCCCGGGCGGCCGGCGACTACCTGTGCTCGGGCGGGGCGAACCTGGCCGACCCGCAGGGCCTGGTCCAGGCGGTGCTGCGCTACAACCACTCGATGGACTACGTGTCCACCGTGCTCCGGTGGATGCAGTCGTACGCGAACCAGACGGTGACGATCCCGGACACCGACGGCACGATCGACCCGCCGGTCGACGACAACGGCAACGTGGACCACTCGAACGACCCCACCCGTTCCGACAGCGACACGAACACCCCGGCGACGACCTCGACGCCCACGCCGGCGCCGACGGTGTCGCGGACGACGACCGCCCCGCCGCCGAGCACCTCGAAGCCGGCCACGACGTCGAAGCCGCCGACGACGCAGAAACCGCCGATGACGACGAAGCCGACGACCAGGCCGACGCCGTCGGACAGCCCGACGTCCACGCCGACGAAGACCCCGGGCACCCCGTCCGAGACGCCGACCGAGACGCCCTCCGAGACGCCGTCGGAGACGCCCTCCGAGACGCCGTCGGAGACTCCCTCCGGGACCCCGTCCGAGACGCCCTCGGAGACGCCTACGCCGACGCCCACCAACACCCCGGGATGTGAGACGCCGGCGCCCACCGCGACGCCGACGGCCACCCCGACGCCGGACCCGTGCGCGACCCCGGCGGGGGAGTCGACACCAGGCACCGAAGCCCGGTAGCTGAGCCGGTAGGTTTCAGCCCGGGGTAACCGGGCAGGTTACCCCGGTCCGCGCGCCCGGAACGGCCGGATCCAGGCGGGAACGGCGCCCGTTGTCAGGTGTGTTGGCGGCTCAGGTAACTTTGCGTCGTCTTGATGTAACTTTCTGGCGTATGGATCGTTGAGGGGACTATGCGCCTAACCCGTAGTGGTAACCGTCGGGTCAAAATCATCATCGCTTCACTGTGCACGGCCCCGCTCCTGGTCGGGGCCATCGTGACAGTCGCCTCGGGCGGGGCCGGTGCCTCCGGCCGGCTCGCGGCGGACAGTCCGGTCGCTCCGTCGCCTGGAGCCGGGCTCAACAGCGGTGAGTTCGACGAACTGACGATGATCGTTCCGCAGCGTCCCGGAGTGGACGGCCGGCTCGGTTCGGACAAGCCTGCCCGTGCCGACGTGCCCGTGCAGGGTGCGACCGACGGCCGGTCCGTGGTCCGGCCGGGACGACCAGGTGCCGTCAACGGCATCCCGCGCGGGGTTTTCCCCGCCTACCGCCGCGCCACCGCGAATCTCGCCGTGGTCCGGCCGAACTGTGGTCTCACCTGGCCGTTGCTGGCCGGGATCGGCAAGGTCGAGTCCGACCACGCCAGCGGCGGCCGGGTCGACGTGGCCGGCACCACCCGGGGGAAGATCCTCGGCCCGGTGCTGAACGGCCGCGGCGGCAACGGCCGGATCACCGACTCCGACAAGGGCCGGTACGACGGCGACCTCACCTGGGACCGGGCCGTCGGGCCGATGCAGATCATCCCGCAGGTGTGGACCGAGTTCGGCGCCGACGGCAACGGTGACGGCTTCCGCAACCCGAACAACGTGTACGACGCGGTCACCACGGTCGCGGTGTACCTGTGCTCCGAGGGCGGCGACCTGAAGAGCCCGCGGGACCTGGTCGCGTCCCTGCTGCGGTACCAGCACTCCAAGGACTTCGTCGCCACCGTGCTGAAGTGGATGCGGGTCTACAGCAAGAACGCGGTGCTCATCCCGAACGAGAAGGGCAGCCTGTCGGTCGCCAGGTCGAGCGGCAACGCCGAGCGCAAGGTGGACCCGCGCGAGGTGCCGGACGTCGCGGACGACAAGCCGGCGACGGCGACGTCGACGTCGGCGACGCCGAAGCCGACCGCGCCGGCGACGACGACGCACGAGCCGACCGTGCCGGACCCGGCGGACACGCCGACCAAGGAGCCGACGCACAAGCCGACCCGGCCGACGACGCGTCCGACGCCGACCCCGAAGCCGACTCCCACGCCGACGCCGACGCCGACCCCCACGCCGACGCCGACCCCGACGCCGACTCCGACCCCGTCGGACACGCCGACCAGTTCGCCGTGCGCAAGCACCGACCCGACCACGCCGACCTGCACGCCGGGCGGCGGCTCGCACGGCTGACACACAGCCGGTTAACGTCGCGGTATGACGGACAGTGCACTGACAGACAGGGGCGTACTCAGGCTCGTCGGCACGGTGTTGCCGGCCGGCGAGCGGCAGGAACTCCACCTCAGCGGTGGGCTGGTCGTCGACCGGCCCACCGCTGCCGATGTCAGCACCGTGCACACCGGCGGCTGGATCGTGCCCGGCCTGGTCGACGCGCACTGCCACATCGGCCTGGACCAGCACGGTGCCGTCGACCGGGAGACCCAGGAGCAGCAGGCGATCGCCGACCGGGAGGCCGGCGCGCTGCTGGTCCGGGATGCGGGCTCGGCCGCGGACACCCGGTGGATCGACGACCGCGAGGACCTGCCGAAGATCATCCGGGCCGGCCGGCACATCGCCCGCTCCAAGCGCTACATCCGCAACTACGGCTGGGAGATCGAGCCGGACGAACTGGTCGCGTACGTCGAGCAGGAGGCCCGCCGCGGTGACGGCTGGGTGAAGCTGGTCGGCGACTGGATCGACCGGGACGCCGGGGACCTGACCGCCTGCTGGCCCGCGGAGGCTTTGGATGCGGCGATCGCGCGGGCTCACGACCTCGGTGCCCGGGTCACCGCGCACGTGTTCGGTGAGCACGCCCTTCCCGACCTGCTGGCCGCCGGCATCGACTGCATCGAGCACGGCACCGGGGTGCTTCCGGACATGCTCGGCCAGCTGGCCGGGCGCGGCGTCGCCGTGGTCCCGACGCTGATCCAGTTGGAGAACTTCCCGGAGTACGCCGACCAGGCCGCCGCGAAGTTCCCGGTGTACTCGGCGCACATGCGCGACCTGTACGACCGCCGCCTCGAGCGACTCCGCGACGCCTACGAGGCCGGCGTACCGGTGTACGCCGGGACCGATGCGGGTGGCGTGCTCGGGCACGGACTGGTGGCCCAGGAGATCCAGGCGCTGACGTCGATCGGCATGTCGGGGGAGCAGGCACTGGCCGCCGGATCGTGGGCGGCGCGCGACTGGCTGGGGGTCCCCAGCACGTTGCAGCCGGGCGACCCGGCCGATCTGGTGGTGTACGACGAGGATCCGCGAACGAACCCGGCCGTCCTCACCCACCCCCGGGTGATCCTGTTGCGTGGCAAGGTTGTCTTCAGCGCGTGACGGTGTGAGTTCAGGCCGTGATCGGAAGAAGTTCACTCAAACGCTGGCCGTGGCGGAAGAATTTGGCCTAGCGTGACCTCGGGACCGCCGACGCCCCTCGGCGGACCGGATCAGGGAAGGAACCGCCCAATGGGGAAAACCGCCCGAGTACCCATGTCCAGACTCACCGCGCTGCTCGCCACCGCGGCCGCCGGCGCCCTCGCACTGAGTGCCCTGCCCAGCAACGCGGCCGAGCCGGTCGAGTCGACCGCAACCACTGGGCTCGCCGCCGCGTTCGACGCCGCGGCAGCCACGTACGACGTACCCAGGGAAGTGCTCGTCGGTGTCGGCTATACCGAGTCGCACCTCGACGGCCACAACGGCCTGCCCAGCCAGGCGAACGGGTACGGCGTGATGCACCTGGTCAGCAACGACGTCAACCCGACGATGTCCGAGGCAACGAAACTCACCGGGCTGCCGGTGGAGAAGCTGGCCAAGGACACCGCGTCGAACATCCTCGGCGCGGCCGCCGTCCTGGACGCGTACGCCGACGCCGCGAAGCTGACCGACCGGTCGGACCTCGGCCAGTGGTACGAGGTGATCGCGAAGTACTCGCACTCCGCGGACGCGCCGACCGGCCGGCTCTACACCGACGAGGTCTACAAGATCATCGGTCAGGGCGTGAACGCCGCCGGCGTCACCACCGAGCCGAAGAAGGTCACCCCGGACCGTGGCGCGTACGCGACCGTGGCTCCGCTCGGCACCCGGACGCCGGCCTCGGTGGCGGCCGTGGACTACCCGGGCGCGATCTGGAACGCGGCCAGCGGCAGCAACTACCGGGTCGGCCGGACCGAGGCGATCTCCACGATCGTCGTCCACGTGACCCAGGGGTCGTACGCCGGCACGATCAGCTGGTTCAAGAACCCGTCGTCGCAGGTGAGCGCGCACTACGTCGTCCGCTCCAGCGACGGCCAGGTCACCCAGATGGTCGCCGAGAAGGACACCGCCTGGCACGTCCGCAGCGCGAACCCGTACACGATCGGCATCGAGCACGAGGGCTGGGTCGACCAGCCGTCCTGGTTCACCGACGCGATGTACCGCTCGTCGGCCGCGCTGACCCGCAACATCGCCGACCGCCGCGGCATCCCGAAGGACCGGGCCCACATCAAGGGTCACAACGAGATCCCCGGCAACGACCACACCGACCCGGGTCCGCACTGGAACTGGAACTACTACATGGAGTTGGTGAACGGCGGGAACCCGAACCCGCCGGAGTACAACTTCACCACCTACGGCACCGGCGTCCGGGTCCGCTCGGCGCCCAGCCTGTCCGCCTCCGTCGTCACATCGCTGCCAGGCCCGACCCAGGTGTGGGTCGAGTGCCAGGTGCAGGGTGACCCGGTCACCGCCGAAGGCACAACCAACAACTGGTGGTCCAAGCTGCGCGACCAGGGCGGCTACATGACCAACATCTACATCGACCACCCCGACCCGAAGCTCCCAGGAGTACCGGAGTGCTAGCCGGCGGGTGAGGAAAGAGTAGAGCCTGCTGTACCGACCTGGCCGGGTCGTCTGGC
Source organism: Kribbella turkmenica (assembly GCF_004348725.1). Taxonomy (GTDB): domain Bacteria; phylum Actinomycetota; class Actinomycetes; order Propionibacteriales; family Kribbellaceae; genus Kribbella; species Kribbella turkmenica. The sequence goes on along the minus strand of NZ_SMKR01000017.1, from coordinate 5,922 downwards.
GGAGGATGGTGCTCTGGAAGCTTGACCCAGGCAACTTCACGCTCCTCGGGGTCGGCGTCGACAGCTGGCCGGAAGCGCTCGTTCTCGGTCCACTGCAGATCCTGGTCAGTTTGGGCGTACTGGGCTGGGCTGCGCCCGCGGTGGCCCGTCGGCACGCACAAGCGGTCCGCGACGTGCTGGCGCCGAGTGAAGCCGAGCTCCTGTCGGCGCGGGTCGAAGAACTCACCAGGAGCCGGGCAGGCGCGGTCGACTCGCACGGAGCCGAACTGCGCCGGATCGAGCGGGATCTGCACGACGGCACGCAGGCACAGCTGGTTCCGCTGGCCATGCGCATCGGGATCGCCAAGCAGATGATGGCCGACGACCCGGACAGGGCCGCCAAGCTGCTCGACGACGCCCGTGACGGCGCGGAGCAGGCCATGAACGAGTTACGCGGCGTACTGCGGACCATGTACCCGCCGATCCTGGCCGACCGCGGTCTGGCCGGTGCGGCCCCGCACTGTGCGCCCGCTGTCCGCTGCCGGTGGAGCTGCGGCTGGGTGAGCTGGGCCAGGTCCCGGCCCCGGTGGAGGCCGCGGCGTACTTCGTCGTCGCCGAGTCGCTCACCAACATCACCAAACACAGCGCCGCCGGGCATGTCGACGTCATGATGGAACGGCGTGGGCCGGAGCTCTACCTGGCGATCACCGACGACGGGATCGGTGGTGCGCGGATCAGCGAGCAGTCCGACCTGCTGGGCCGGGGGACTCGGTCTGCTGCTCGGCAACTCCGGCTTCGAGGTGGTCGCGGTCGCCGGTGGCGCGGACGAGTTCGCCGGGATCGTCGCCGAGCAGGAGCCGGAGATCGCGATGGTCGACGTCCGCCTGCCGCCGACCTTCACCGACGAGGGTCTCCGGGCCGCGATCGAGGCCCGCCGGATCCGCCCCGGCCTGCCGGTGCTCGTCTTCTCGCAGTACGTCGAGGAGGTGTACGCCGCCGAGCTCCTGGCCGCCGGGAGCGAAGGCGTCGGTTACCTGCTCAAGGACCGGGTCTCCCGGGTGGACGAGTTCCTCGAGGCGGTACGGCGCGTGGCCGCCGGCGGGACCGTGCTCGACCCGGAGGTGGTCGGCCAGTTGATGGTGAGGCGGAGCAGCCCGCTGGACCGGCTGACGCCCCGCGAACGCGACGTGCTCGGGCATGGCGGAAGGGCTCGGCAACACGGCGATCGCGGAGAAGCTGGTGATCTCCGAAGGTGCCGTCCACAAGCACGTCGGCAACGTCTTCCTCAAGCTCGATCTCCCCCCGACCGACTCCGGTCACCGCCGGGTGCTCGCCGTACTCGCCCATCTCGGGCTCTGACAACGTCGGCCACCAGCCCTTGACGAGTCGTCCGCGGTAGGCCACCCTCAAGTGCGAGAGCGCTCTCACACACCGAACCGCCCCTAGGTGAGGAGAGTCCGATGAAAGTCCTTCTAGCCGCCGTGCTCGCGGTGAGCGCGGTGACCGTCCCCAGCCAGGCCGTCGCGGCCCAGCCTCTGGCCGTGCCGGGACAGGCCGCGGCCATGCAACGAGACTTCGGCCTGACCGAGTCGCAAGTGCGGCAACGCCTCGAGGCCGAGACGTCGGCCGCGAAGTTGCTGCCCGCCGCCCAGAAGGCCGCCGGCGCCGACTTCGGCGGCGCCTGGTACGACGCCGCCCAGCAGAAGCTCGTGGTCGGACTCGCCCGGCCCGGCCACGCGGCCGCCGTCCGCGCGACCGGTGCCGAGACCACCGCCGTACCCGTGACCGCGGCGGAGCTCGACCGGCGCAAGGCCGCGGTCGACGAACTGGCCGGCAAGGCGGTGCCCGACGCCGTCAGCGGCTGGGCGGCCGATCCGCGTACCGGCACCGTGGTCATCAACGTGCAGGCAGGCAAGCGGTCCAAGGCCGTCGACGCGTTCGTGGCCAGGGTGGCGAAGGCCGGCGCGGTCACGGTCCGGGAGGTGGCCGCCCAGGCGCCGCGGACGTTCGCGGCCGGCACGGTCGGCGGCGACCCGTACTACGTCAGCAACATCCGCTGCTCGATCGGGTTCTCCGTGCACGGCGGCTTCGTCACCGCCGGCCACTGTGGTCGCGGCGGCACCGTCCGCGGCTGGGACGGCACGGACATCGGCAGCTTCCGCGGCTGGTCGTTCCCCGACAACGACTACGGCTGGGTCTCGGTCGGCAACGGCTGGTGGACCGTGCCGGTCGTGTACGGCTGGGGCCAGACGAGCGACCGGCTGGTTCGCGGCTCGTGGGAGGCGCCGATCGGTTCCTCGGTCTGCCGGAGCGGGTCGACCACCCACTGGCACTGCGGCACGATCCTGGCGAAGAACGAGACCGTGAACTACGGCAACGGCCAACTGTTCCACGGCGCGACCAAGACCAGCGTGTGCGCCGAGGGCGGCGACTCCGGTGGGTCGTTCATCACCGGTGACCAGGCCCAGGGCGTCACCTCGGGTGGCTGGGGCAACTGCAGCAGCGGCGGCGAGACCTGGTTCCAGCCGGTCAACGAGATCCTGTCGGCGTACGGGCTCACCTTGCACACCGCCTGAGAAACGCCACGGCTCCCCTTGCGCACAAGGGGAGCCGCGGTGCGGTCTCAGGCCTCGTTCGGCACCGGCTCGAGCGTCGGCTTCTCGTCCTCGTCCTTCTTGGTCGCGAGCGAGTCGATCAGCTGCTTGGCCAGCGCGAACCCGGACCCGCCCATGGTGATGGTCTTCACCAGGGTGTCCTCGATGCCCTGGGCACCGTTCAGCACGACCATGTTGCCGACCTTCTCGAACGAGCTCGCCGCCGCGGAGACGATCTGCGGGTACGCCTCGGCCAGCTGCTGGGCGACGACGGCGTCGGTGTTGGTCGCCAGCGCCTCGGCCCGGGCCTTGATACCGGCCGCCTCGGCCATCGCCTTCGCCTGGACGGCGGCGGCCTCGGCCTTACCGGTCAGCTCGGTCGCCTTCGCCTCGGCCTCACCGCGCAGCGCGACCTCGCGGGCCTGCGCCTCGGCGGCCGCGATCTGCGCGTCCCGGGCCGCCTGGGCGAGCGTCCGCTGCTTGTAGGCCTCGGCGTCGGCCGGCTTCAGCACCGTCGACTCCAGCTGCTTCTCGGCCAGCGAGGCATTCAGCTTCGCGGTCTCGGTCTCGGCGACGACGACCTCCTGCCGGGCCAGCGCCTCGGCCAGCGGACCGGCCTGCGAGGCCTTCGACTTCGCCTGGTCGACCTCGGCCTGGTAGCCGGCCTGGGCGATCGAGCTCTCCCGGACGGCGGCGGCCTTCTTCGCGGCCGCGGCCTGCTCGCGCTCGGTCGCCTCCCGGTCCCGCTCGGCCTGCGCGATCCGGGCGGCCGCCTCGACCGCCGCGGCCTGCGGGCGGCCGAGGTTCTTGATGTAGCCGGACTCGTCGTCGATCTCCTGGATCTGCAGCGAGTCGACCACCAGGCCGAGCTTCTCCATGTCGCCGGCCAGCGAGCCGCGGATGTTCGTGGTCAGCGTCTCCCGGTCGTGCAGCATCTCCTCGACCGTGGTCGAACCGACGATCGCCCGCAGGTGACCGGCGAACAGTTCGTGGATCGTGCTCATCACCTGCTCGTCGCTCTGCTCCAGGAACCGCCGGGCGGCGTTCGCGATCGAGCCGTAGTCGTCACCGACCTTGTACGCCGTGACGCCCTTGATGTGCAGCGGGATGCCCTGGCTGGACACGCACGTCACCGTCAGCGGCGTCGCCCGGATGTCCAGCGGCAGCCGCCGTACGGTCTGGAAGCCGGGCAGCACCGCGGTGCCGCGGCCGACGACGATCTTGAAACCGAGGGTCTCGTTCACCTGGTCCTGGCTGGAGTGCGCGCCGAGACCGGAGATGATCAGGGCCTCGTTCGGTTCGGCCACCCGCCAGACCATCCGGAACAGGATGAGCAGGACCACCAGCGCGATCGCGCCGATGATCAGGTACGTCCAGAGCATTTCCCCTCCAAGGGACTGCGGCTATCGAGAGCGAGGGTTGTTTCAGAAGGCGCGAGCGACGTAGACCGTGCGCGGCGGGTCGAACTCGACCACCACCACCGGCGTGCCCACCTCGATCACCTCGTCGGTTGCCGGGTAAGCGTAGAAGGCCTCGGTGGCACCGCGCACCGGCAGCATCACCTCGCCGACGATCCCCGGCGCGATCCGGCCGATCACGCGTCCCCGCTTCCCCACCATGACGCCCCTCCGACGTAGCCCGGCCGACTTCAGTTCCCGAAGCCTAGTCCCATGACGGCTTGTGGCCGCGACGGTACAGGCGCATCGTTGGAGAAGATCGGCCTGGGGACGTTGGGGAGCGCTGATGGGAGCTGAAGTCCGGGTCGGGGTCGTCGAGGAGGGGTCGAACGACGCGCGGCTCGAGGAACTGGCCCTGCTGCTGCGGCAGGAGTTGCTGGCACTCGACGTTCGCGCGGTCGAGCCCTACCGGGAGGGCGACGTGCCGGAGGGCACGCGCGGGCCGGGGCTGGCCGCGCTCGCCGGCGTACTGAGTGTGTCGCTCCAGCCTGGTCTGCAGGTGCTCGGCTCGGTCGTCGCGGTGGTGCGCGACTGGCTGCGGCGGTCGGGCAGCGGCCGGACGGTCAAGGTCACGATCGACGGCGACACCATCGAGCTGAGCGGAGCCAGTGACGCGGTCCAGCAGCAACTGGTCGATGCCTGGGTCCGCAAGCACCAGACCGGGGCGGATGCATGAAATGGACGGCTCTCGCGTCGCGCTAGTGATAGCGAACGACCAGTACGACGACGCCGGCCTGCGCAGCCTGGTCGCGCCGGCGCAGGACGCGGCCGCCTTGGCCGAGGTGCTCGCGGACCCGTCGGTCGGCGGGTTCGAGGTGCAGGTCATGCGCAACGCCGCCGCGCAGGAGATCAGGCTCGCCGTGGAGGACTTCTTCGCCGACCGGGCACCCGAGGACCTGCTGATGCTGCACTTCTCCTGCCACGGCCTGAAGAACGCGGCGGGCGAACTGTTCCTGGCCGTCGCGGACACCAAGCCGACGCGGCTGGCCTCGACCGCGGTGGCGGCCGACTTCGTCAACCGGCAGATGGCCGACAGCCGAGCGCAGCGGATCGCGCTGTTCCTGGATTGTTGCTACGGAGGTGCTTTTCCGCGCGGGATGGTCGTGCGCGCGGCCGGTGAGGCGCAGGTGCGGGACGTCTTCGCGGGGCAGGAGGAAGTCGGCGGTGGACGCGGGCGAGTGGTGGTGACGGCGTCGAGCGCGATGGAGTACGCCTTCGAGGGCGGACAGCTGGCGTCGGACGCGTCGGCACCGTCGGTGTTCACCAGTGCGGTCGTGGACGGGCTGTCGACCGGTGAGGCCGACCGCGACGGTGACGGCTGGGTGGGCCTGACCGAGCTGGTCGGGTACGTCTCCGACCGGGTCCGCCGGGTGACGCCCAACCAGAATCCGCAGATGTGGACGTTCGGCTCGCAGGGCGAGCTGCTGATCGCCCGCAGCCGGATCCGGCGGATCACCCCGGCACCGCTGGCGCCAGAGCTGTTGGAGGCGATGGCCAGTCCGTTGCCGGCCGCAAGGTTCGGCGTGGTCGACTACCTGCGTGAGCGACTCGTCGGCAGCGATCTGAGTCAGGCGTACGCCGCGTGGCAGGCGCTGGGCCCGATGGTGGACGACGACAGCCGACGGGTCGCGCTGGCGGCCGCGGAGGCACTCGAGCAAGGCGTGCCGCGGGCGACACCGGCCGAGCTGGACCTTGGTCCGGCGGGCGCGGCCGAACTACGGTTGGAGGGACCGCCACTCGCTCTGACCGCCGTGGCGTCGTCCACTGCCGAGTGGCTCAAGCTCGAACAGGACGGCCCGCTGATCCGCGTCCGCGCCGGCGGTCCTCCGGACGGCGACGCAACCGTCGTCCTCAGCGGCCCGACCGGCGAGCTCACCGTCCCGGTCCACCAG
>NZ_SMKR01000179.1 GCF_004348725.1 Kribbella turkmenica | reverse complement strand
AGCATGGTCAGTGTCGGCACGATCGTCTGGCTCTCGAGCGAACTGATGTTCTTCGCCGCCCTGTTCGCGGCCTACTTCACGATCCGGTCGGTGACGACCGCCGCCGCTGCTCCGGGCACGGAGACCCTGTGGCAGGCGTCCACCGAGATGCTGAACGTCCCGTTCGCCTCGGTGAACACGTTCATCCTGGTCGCGTCGTCGTTCACCTGCCAGGCGGGTGTCTTCGCCGCCGAGCACGGCAAGGTGGGCCGGACCGGCTCGCTGGCGAACATCCGCGCGTGGGGCATGCGCGAGTGGTTCATCCTCACCTACCTGATGGGCGCGGTCTTCATCGCCGGCCAGGTGACCGAGTACGCCGCCCTGATCCACGAGGGCCTGTCGATCTCGTCGTCGCCGTACGGGTCGGTGTTCTACCTGACCACCGGGTTCCACGGTCTGCACGTGACCGGCGGTCTCATCGCTTTCGTGTACGTCCTGGCCAGGACGTACATGGCTCGTAAGTTCACCCACGAACAGGCCGTCTCGGCGATCGTCGTGTCGTACTACTGGCACTTCGTCGACGTGGTCTGGATCGCCCTGTTCGCGACCATCTACCTGCTCAAATGAGTGAGAAGAGACTTTCCTTGTCACCGGCGCGCTTTCTCTCCGCGCGACGACGGCACCGGTCAGCCGGCCTCGTCGTGCTCCTGTTCGGCCTGTTGGCAGTGGGTTCGGCGTACGCCGCCTTCGCCCCTGACAACGCGGTCGCGGACAACTCGGCCCAGTCCCAGCAGATCGAGGAGGGCAAGAAGCTCTTCGCGGTCGGCTGCTCCAGCTGCCACGGTCTGAACGCCGAGGGCGCCACCAACGGCGAGGGCAGACTGGCCGGCCCGTCGCTGATCGGCGTCGGCGCGGCCGCGGTCGACTTCCAGGTCGGCACCGGCCGGATGCCGGCGGTGCAGCCGGGTGCGCAAATCCCGGAGAAGCCCCCGACCTACACGCAGGCCGAGATCGAGGCGCTCGCCGCGTACGTCGCCTCGCTCGCACCCGGTCCCGCGGTTCCGGCGCAGGAGTCGTACGACATCAGCAAGGCCACCGACGAGCAGGTCACCCGTGGTGGTGAGCTGTTCCGCACCAACTGCACGGCATGCCACAACTTCGCCGGCCGTGGCGGCGCACTGCCGAACGGCCGCTACGCACCGTCGTTGATGGGCGTGACCGAGAGGCACATCTACGAGGCGATGCTGACCGGCCCGCAGCAGATGCCGGTCTTCTCCGACCAGGTTCTGCAGCCGCAGGACAAGCGCGACATCATCGCCTACCTGAAGGCGCTGGAGACCCAGAAGGACCCGGGTGGCTTCGGCCTGGGCCGGCTCGGTCCGGTGTCCGAGGGCCTGTGGGGCTGGCTGGTCGGTATCGGCCTGCTGGTCGGCGTGGCGGTCTGGATCGGCGCCAAGGGCGTCAAGGCCAAGGGAGCGAAGGCCGAATGAACGACGACAAGCTGCCGGTCAAGGCAGAAGAGGGCCACGGGGCGGTAGAGGTCGCCGAGCCGATCGCCGACCCGGGGATCGAGCCGCACGAGTACCGGATCACCGACATCGACCCGAAGGCGGCCGACCGGGTCGAGCGCCAGGTGGCCGCGATGTTCGGCCTGGCCGGGCTGCTCGCCCTCGGCTCCTGCGTGGCCTACTTCGCCATTCCGCGCTACGCCGAGCTGGCCTTCGGCCCGCTGACCGGCAACGCGAACAACCTCGTGCTCGGCCTGTGCCTCGGCCTGGCGCTGTTCCTGATCGGTGCCGGCGCGATCCAGTGGGCCAAGAAGCTGATGGTCGACGAGGAGATCTCCGAGGAGCGGCACGACGCGCACTCGACGACGGCACAGAAGGCCGAGATCACCGAGGCCTTCAACCAGGGCGTCGAGGAGTCCGGGTTCACCCGGCGCAAGCTGATCCGCCGCTCACTGCTGGGCGCCATGGGTCTGCTCGGCCTGCCCGCCATCGTGCTGCTGCGCGACCTCGGCCCGCTCCCCGGCCGCAAGCTCTACAGCACCATCTGGGCCCAGGGCATCCGGGTCGTGAACGACGTCACCCTGCGGCCGATCAAGCCGTCCGACCTGGTCGTCGGGCAGCTGGTGAACGCCGCCCCCGCCAACCTGGCCCCGCTCCAGGAGGAGAGCGGCGTCGAGTACCAGAACGCCAAGGCGAAGGCCGCGGTGATCGTGGTCCGGATCAAGCCGAGCGAGATCCGTACGCCGGCCGGCCGGGAGAACTGGGGTATCGACGGCATCCTCTGCTACTCGAAGATCTGCACGCACGTCGGTTGCCCGATCTCGCTGTACGAGCAGACCACGCACCATGTGCTCTGCCCGTGCCACCAGTCGACCTTCGACCTCGCGGACGGCGCCAAGGTCGTCTTCGGCCCTGCTGCCCGTCCACTGCCTCAGCTACCCTTGGCAGTGGATTCGGAGGGCTACCTGATCGCGCAGAGCGACTTCACCGAGCCAGTCGGTCCGAGCTTCTTCGAACGAGGGTGACCGCACGTGTCTGACAAGGATTTCCCACCACCGGTCAAGTACCTGGACGACCGTCTCGGGATCGGCAAGATCGGCCGCAAGAACCTGCGCAAGGTCTTCCCGGACCACTGGTCCTTCATGCTCGGCGAGATCGCGCTCTACAGCTTCATCATCCTGATCCTCACCGGCGTCTTCCTGACCTTCTGGTTCAAGCCGTCGATGGCCGAGGTCGAGTACCAGGGCTCGTACAGCCTGCTCAAGGGCCTGCACATGTCGGAGGCGTACGCCTCGACGCTGGACATCTCGTTCGACATCCGCGGCGGTCTGCTGATGCGGCAGATCCACCACTGGGCGGCCGTGCTGTTCATCGCCGCGATGATGGTGCACCTGCTCCGGATCTTCTTCACCGGCGCCTTCCGCAAGCCGCGTGAGCTGAACTGGGTGATCGGCTTCACGATGCTGTTCCTCGGCATCATCGAGGGCTTCATCGGCTACGGCCTGCCGGACGACCTGCTCTCCGGCACCGGGTTGAGAATCACCCAGGGCATGATCCAGGCGTCGCCGGTGATCGGCACGTACATGAGCTTCTTCATCTTCGGCGGCGAGTTCCCGGGTGACGAGTTCGTCTCCAGGTTCTTCACCGTCCACGTGCTGCTGATACCCGGGTTGATCCTGGCCCTGGTCACGGTCCACCTGTTCCTGGTGGTGTACCACAAGCACACGCAGTACGCCGGCCCCGGCCGGACCAACAACAACGTGGTCGGCTATCCGCTGTGGCCGGTGTACACGGCCAAGGCCGGCGGCTTCTTCTTCGTCGTCTTCGGCATCACCGCGCTGATGGGCGCCCTGATGCAGATCAACCCGGTCTGGCTGTACGGCCCGTACAACCCGGCGGAGGTGACCGCCGGATCCCAGCCCGACTGGTACATGGGCTGGCTCGAAGGCTCTGTCCGCATCATGCCCGGCATCGAGTCCAGTTTCTGGGGCATCACGCTCAGCTGGAACCTGATCATCCCGGCCCTGCTGGTACCACCCGCCTTCGTCACCCTGGTCGCGCTCTATCCGTTCATCGAGGCCTGGATCACCGGCGACAAGCGCGAACACCACCTGCTGGACCGGCCGCGGAACATGCCGACCCGGACCGGCATCGGCGCCGCCTTCATCACCTTCTACGGCCTGCTGTGGGTCGGTGGCGGCAACGACCTGATCGCCACCCACTTCGGACTCTCGCTGAACAGCGTGACCTGGTTCCTCCGGTTCGCGGTCTTCCTCGGCCCGATCCTGGCGTTCTGGATCACCCGGCGGATCGCGATCTCACTGCAGCGTGCCGACAACGAGCGGATTCTGCACGGCCTGGAGACCGGCATCATCGTCCGCTCCCCCGACGGCGCGTACTCCGAGAAGCACACCCCGATCTCGGACTACGAGGCCTACGAGCTCACCGCCCGGGACCGGATCCTTCCGCTGGAGACCGGTCCGGAGACCGACGACAACGGTGTCCGCGCCCCGCGCCGGGCCCTGAAGAAGCTCCGCTCCAAGCTGTCGCAGTTCTACTACGCCGACGCGGTGCAGAAGCCGACCCGCGAGGAGGTCCAGGAGGCGCACGAGCACAGCCACGACGCCGACGAGATCCACGAGCTGGGTGAGACCGAGACCTATCGCGAGGTCACCAGCGACAGGTCCTGAACGGCACCACCGAAGGAGCCCCGGGCAACTGCCCGGGGCTTCTTCGCGTTGTCCGACGGCTCCGGAGACCGCCGTCAGGTAGTCGACCGACGTCCTCCCGGTCCGCCGGCGGGAGCTCGACGGCGATCAGCCGCCTCAGCGGCGGCCCGAAGAACTGCCGACCGAGGTCGGCGCTGCCGAGACCTGGAGCCGGGTGCTCCGGCCGTCTGAGCGGCTTTTGAGGCGTTCGACGTGTCCGGCGGCCTTCAACCGGTGGATCACCGTCGCGGTCGTCTGAGAGGCCATTCCGAGCTGTCCGGCGAGCTTTCCCGGATTGCCTCCATGCCGGGCCGCTCGGCATCCAGGAGGCGGATCAGTGCGCGTACGTCCGGCCGACCCGCGTGGTCGACGCCGACCGCCCGCCAACACGAGGTCGCCGAGCTCGTCGCCGACGGCAGCACGAACACCGACGCCGACCGCCTGGCCCGCCTCTCCGGCACGGTCAAGAACCACCTCACGGCCATCCAGCGCAACCTCGGCGCCAGAATCGCGTCCGCGCTGGCCGTCGTACCAACCACCGCAGTCGTGCCCTGACTGTGGTTCGACCGTCGGCCCCGCCGCAGCCCTCACCAGATCAACGCTCGACCCGGAAGTCACCACCGGCGCCGCAACCACGATCCAAGTGATCGCCTACGCCCCAACCGCCTGAGGCCTACTCCTCGCAGCCCTCACCTGGCACTACGGCGCGGCTCAGGACAGAGCTGAGCCGGCCTTGTAGGCGGGCCAGGTCAGGTTCCAGTCGGTCCAGCCGTTGCCGGGCTCCATCGTGCGGGTAGTGCCGGTGACGATGACCGGGTCGCCGCGCAGGGTCTGCCGGAAGTACCACTGGCCGTTCGCCAGGCTCATGCCGACGCACCCGTGGCTGACGTTCTCGGTGCCCTGGCTGCCGGACGACCACGGCGCGCCGTGCATGAACTCCCCGGAGCTGGTGACCCGCTGGGCCCACTTCACGTCGTGGATGTCGTAGTACTCCGGGTCGCCGGGCTGGATGCCGACGGTGCGGGCGTCCATCCGCTTGGTGGCGTACTTCTCCATGATCACCTTCGTGCCGCTGCGGGTGGTGAACCCGTCCTTGCCGGCGGTGATCGGGATGGTGCGGGCGAGCTTGCCGCTGATGGTCACGTACATCTTGTGCTTCTTGACGTCGACCCTGGTGATCACCGACTTGCCGATGGAGAACGAGATCTCCCGGCTGGCCGAGCCCCAGACGCTGTTGCCGGCGTTGACGCCCTGGGTGTCGATGTTGACCGTCACCTTGATGCCGGCCGGCCAGTAGTTCTTCGGCCGGTAGTTGACCTGCTTGCTGTTCATCCAGTGCCAGCTGCCGTCGACCGGGACCGACGTAGTCACGTTGAGCCGCTTCTCGACCGCGGCCCGATCCTTGACCGGGTTGTTCCAGTAGATCTGGATCGGCATCGCGACGCCGACGGTCTCACCGTTCAGTGGGGCGACCGACGCCTTCAGGTTCCTGGCCGCCTTCAGCGTCCTGAACGTCGAGTTGATCGGCACGGTGGCGCCGTCGGTGCCCTCCGCGGAGCCGGTCAGCGTGTACGTCGCACCCGGCTCGAGCTGCGGCGCGGAGGTCCACTGGTTCTTGTCGGCGTTGAAGCGGCCGGCGACCTTGTCGCCGTCGTCGTCCTCGAGGGTGACGTCCTTCAGTGTGCCGACCGAGGTCCTCACGGTCACCGGGGTGTCCGGCTTGACCGAGGTCGCGCCCTTGGCCGGGACGACCGTGACGCTGGCCGGGGCCGGCTCCTGCGACGGGGTGGTGGACGCCCCGGGAGTCGTCGACACACCCGGCGTACCGCTGGTCTGTGTGGTCCCGGGAGACGAGGGCGAACCGCCCGCCTCGGTGTCACTGCATGCGGCGCCGGCCACCAGCATCACGCAGATCCCCACCACGGCCAGCCCGTGCTTCCTCACCGAACCGCGCACCATTCCCCAGCTCTCCCCTGTTCATACCGAACCGCCGCAAGAGTATCCGGCCGGACCGACAGAACCCGGCAGCACACCCGCCGCACAGCGGTCCGGACCACCATGGCCCGGTTCCCGGCAGCACTCCGTAAGACGCGCGAAGGCGCCATCCGGTTGGCCCGGATGGCGCCCGTACGAGTTGTTCAGCTAGTGAGCGTGGTCACCCCGGTAGTACTCGAAGATGAACCCGGACAGCGTGATGATGCCGAGCGCGCAGCCGGCGATGAACAACCACCAGCCGAAGACCAGTCCGAGCACGACCACCGACAGGGTCAGTGCGCACCACAGCGGCCACCACGAGTGCGGCGGGAAGAAGCCGAGCTCACCGGCCCCCTCGACGATCTCGGCCTCCTTGCGGTCCTCCGGCCGGGCGTCCATCCGGCGCGCGGTGACGCTCAGGTAGAACGCCACCAGCAGGGCGAGGAAGAACGTCATCACCAGCGCGGTGGTGCCGGTCGGGTCCTCCGACATCAGCCAGTAGATCGGCGTGACCACCAGCACGAACACACTCAGGATCCCGAAGACCCAGGCTTCGACCTTCACGCCTTGTCCTTCCCCTCGGTCTCGCTAGCGCCGTCGAGGCCGGCGTTCTCGCGCAGGTTCTCGACCCGGCCCTGGTCCTCACCGGCGTCCAGCAGGTTGTCCTTCGGCGCCCGGTTGTCCGGGTACTCCGCCAGCGCGAGGTCGGCGTGGTGCAGGTCGAACGCAGGGCTCTCGGAGCGGATCCGGGGCAGCCGCTCGAAGTTGTGCCGCGGCGGCGGCGAACTGGTCGCCCACTCGAGCGAGCGGCCCCAGCCCCACGGGTCGTCGACCCCGACCAGCGGCGCCTTGCGCGACTTGTAGACGTTGTAGAAGAACGGCAGCATCGACACGCCGAGTACGAACGCACCGACCGAGGACACCTCGTTCAGCGTGGTGAAACCCTCGTTCGCGCCGTACGACGCGTAGCGCCGGGGCATGCCCTCGACGCCGAGCCAGTGCTGCACCAGGAACGTGGTGTGGAAGCCGATGAACAGCAGCCAGAAGTGCAGCTTCCCGAGCCGCTCGTCGAGCATCCGGCCGGTCATCTTCGGCCACCAGAAGTAGAACCCGGCGAACATCGCGAACACCACGGTCCCGAACACCACGTAGTGGAAGTGCGCGACCACGAAGTACGAGTCGGACAGCTGGTAGTCCAGCGCCGGCGACGCCAGGATGATGCCGGTCAGACCGCCGAACAGGAAGGTGGTCAGGAAGCCCACCGACCACAGCATCGGGGTGTCGAACGACATCGAGCCGCCCCACATCGTTCCGATCCAGTTGAAGAACTTCACCCCGGTGGGCACTGCGATCAGGAACGTCATGAACGAGAAGAACGGCAGGTTCACCGCCCCGGTCACGAACATGTGGTGCGCCCACACCGTTGCGGACAACGCACCGATGCCAAGTGTGGCCGCAACAAGGCCGACATAACCGAAGACCGGCTTGCGGCTGAACACCGGCAGGATCTCGGTCACGATGCCGAAGAACGGCAGCGCGATGATGTACACCTCGGGATGGCCGAAGAACCAGAACAGGTGCTGCCACAGCAGCGGCCCCCCGTTCGCTGCATCGTATATGTGAGCTCCGAGGGCCCGATCCGCCTCGAGCATCAGCAGCGCGCCACCCAGGATCGGGAACGCGATCAGCACCAGCAGCGAGGTCACCAGCACGTTCCAGGTGAAGATCGGCATCCGGAACATCGTCATACCGGGTGCTCGCAGGGCGATGATGGTCGTGATGAGGTTGACCGCACCCAGGATCGTGCCCAGACCTGACATCCACAGGCCCATGATCCACAGATCGCCGCCCACGCCCGGCGAGCGGACCGCGCTGGACAGCGGCGCGTAGCCGGTCCATCCCCAGTCCGCAGCACCACCTGGAGTCGCGAGGCCGCCGATGGTGATCAGCCCGCCGAACAGGAACAGCCAGTAGCTGAACATGTTGAGCCGCGGAAACGCGACGTCGGGGGCGCCGATCTGGATCGGCATGATCACGTTCGCGAAGCCGACGAACAGCGGTGTCGCGAACAGCAGCAGCATGATCGTGCCATGCACGGTGAAGAGCTGGTTGTAGACCTCCTCGTTCACGATCTGCAGTCCTGGTCCGGCCAGCTCGGCCCGGATGATCAGTGCCAGTACACCTGCCAGCAAGAAGAAGCTGAACGACGTGATCAGGTACAGGTGGCCGATCCGCTTGTGATCGGTGGTAGTCAGCCAGACGGCCAATCTCGTCCCGGGGTACGCCCCGACCGACGATGTCTCCGCATCGGTGAGGGCAGCCCGCTCGCTTGTCGTCACTGCATCTCCCGGGAGATTGTCGTGGGCAATAACTGGACGGTATCGTCCTCAGATCAGGCATGGCAAGCTGGCCTGGCAGAGTCGGCTCTCCTCCGAGGAGCGGCCGTTCACCATGACCAGGCGGACACTCACCGCCGGGCCGCGATGGGTCGTCGGCGCGAGGAGCCAAGGAGCAGGGCACATTCGGAACTCGCCCGCGGCCTGATCTCACCTGTCCGCCTATCTGATGGCCGGCCACGACAGAACGCCGATGCGCGTCGGTACTCGACAGCTATCAAAACATGAGAGGACGATATAGTTCTTTTTCTCCGGACTCATGGTTGCGACCCAGAGGTGAACGCGATGGCTGACCAGCAACTCCCCACGGCGGTCGAGTGGCTCGACTCGCGTTTGGGTTTCCTCAGATCAGGCGCGAAGAAGGACGGATCGGGAGGGCTTCGGAAGGTCTACCCGGAGCACTGGTCCTACTTGCTCGGCGAGATCGCGCTCTACAGCTTCGTCATCCTGATCCTCACCGGCGTCTTCCTGACCTTCTGGTTCAGGCCGTCGATGGCCGAGGTCGAGTACCAGGGCTCGTACAGCCTGCTCAAGGGTCTGCACATGTCGGAGGCGTATGCCTCCACGCTGGACATCTCCTTCGACGTCCGTGGCGGTCTGCTGGTCCGGCAGATCCACCACTGGGCGGCGGTGCTGTTCATCGCCTCCATGATGATCCACCTACTGCGCGTCTTCTTCACCGGCGCGTTCCGCAAGCCGCGTGAACTGAACTGGCTGATCGGCATCGGGACGTTGTTCCTCGGCATCGTCGAGGGCTTCATCGGCTACGGCCTCCCCGACGACCTGCTGTCCGGTACCGGTCTACGGATCACCAACGGCATGATCCAGGCGTCACCGGTGGTCGGCACGTACCTGAACTTCTTCATCTTCGGTGGCGAGTTCCCCGGCGACGACTTCGTCCCCCGGTTCTTCACCGTTCACGTGCTGCTTCTTCCCGGTCTGCTGCTCGCTCTGACGGCCGCCCATCTCTTCCTGGTCGTGTACCACAAGCACACTCAGTTCGCCGGTCCCGGTCGTACGGAGCGCAACGTCGTGGGGTACCCATTCTTCCCCGACTACGTAGCGAAGGCCGGCGGCTTCTTCTTCGTCAACTTCGGCATCACGGCGCTGATGGGCGCGCTGATGCAGATCAACCCGGTCTGGCTGTACGGCCCGTACAATTCGGCCGAGGTGACCGCGGGCTCGCAGCCTGACTGGTACATGGGCTGGCTGGAAGGCTCGGTGCGCATCTTCCCCGGCTTCGAATCGAGCTTCTGGGGCATCACACTCAGCTGGAACCTGATCATCCCCGCACTGATCGTTCCACCGGCGTTCGTCACGCTCGTCGCGCTCTACCCGTTCCTCGAAGGCTGGATCACCGGTGACAAGCGCGAGCACCACCTGCTCGACCGGCCGCGCGACGTGCCGACCCGCACCGGCATCGGCGTCGCGTTCATCACCTTCTACGGCCTGCTGTGGGTCGGTGGTGGTAACGACCTGATCGCCACCTACTTCGGACTCTCGCTGAACAGCGTGACCTGGTTCCTCCGCTTCGCAGTCATCCTCGGCCCGATCCTGGGCTTCTGGATCGCGCGGCGCTGGGCGATCTCGCTCCAGTGGGCCGACCAGGAGCGGCAGCTGCACGGCCTCGAGACCGGCGTCATCATGCGCTCGCCGGACGGCAAGTACACCGAGAAGCACCAGCCGATCTCGACGTACGAGGCCTACTCGCTCACCGCGCGGGACCGCGTCCTGCCGCACGAACTCGGCCCGGAGACCGACCTCAACGGCGTCCGCGCCCCGCGTCGCGCGCTCTACAAGGCCCGCGCCGCACTCTCCCGCTTCTACTACGCCGACGCCGTCCAGAAGCCGACGGCACACGAGATCGAAGCGGCACACGAGCAGGCGCACGACGCCGACGAGATCCACGAGCTGACCGAGGAGACGGAGACCTACCGAGAGGTCACCAACAACACCCGTACAACTGGTACGTAACGCTTTCCCCGGCGAACTTGCGAACGGGACATCCCTGTCGTCGTCCGCACGCAACTGTGCACGAGATTTGCTCCGATCCGTGGCGCCGTCGCTGGGCCGCACCTGCGGCTGCCGGGTTCAGCGACGGCGCACGCCCTGCGACCTCCGATGTCCTCTGAAGGAATTCCATGACCCCGGACCATCCAACCGACCAGAACGCCGTGCGGAACCTGGACTCACCCCGCCAGCTCGCTGACTGGGCCCAAACTCTCGTCGCCCATCACAAGCGTCAACTGGCTTCGCCTGCACCATCACCCCGCCCTGCCGGCATCGACGACTCATCATCCGCCTCGTTGCATCGCACCTGGGACGATCTATCGGCAGGATTCGTCAGTCTGCAGCACAAGAACCTGCTCGTTGACGGCGCTGATCCGGCTGTTCTGGCCACTGCCTTCATGGCTGCACTCCAAGGCGGCTATCTCTTGTCAGCGATAGCCCGCCACACCGGCCCGCTCGAGATCGCCGTCGAGATGGCGCTACGGCAGGTGGCGAGGAGCCTGACCGATGAGCCCCCGCGACCGCACGACCGATCCCATCGCTGAATCGCGCCGCCCGGCGAGCAGCTCGCGCGTCCCAGCGTTCACCTTCCGTTGGCGACGGAGTGACGAGGACGTGACCGTCGCCCCAGCGATGAGTATGTCTCAGGATCAGCAATCAGGCCTTGGTTGTACGCCGCGGAAGTACCCAGTCCGGGCGCACGAAGTGGCACGTGTAACCGGCCGGGTATTTGATCAGGTAGTCCTGGTGCTCGGGTTCGGCCTCCCAGAACGGACCCGCGGGCTCGACAGTCGTCACGGCCTTGCCCGGCCACAGGCCCGACGCGTCGACGTCAGCGATCGTGTCGCGAGCGATCTCTTCCTGCTCGGGCGTGAGCGGAAAGATCGCCGAGCGGTAGCTCGTGCCGACATCATTGCCCTGACGGTTCAGGGTCGACGGGTCGTGGATCTGGAAGAAGAACGACAAGATGTCACGGTACGTCGTCTTCGCCGGGTCGAAGACGATCTCTACTGCTTCGGCATGTCCAGGGTGGTTGCGGTACGTCGCGTGATCGTTCCGCCCACCGGTATAGCCGACGCGCGTCTCGAGCACGCCGGGCTGCCGGCGGACAAGGTCCTCCATACCCCAGAAACAGCCCCCGGCGAGGACAGCAGTCTCGGTGCCCGGTTTGCGGGTGACCTGCCCGGTGTCGTGAAGTCCGCTGGTCATGATGTGTGCTCCTTCGTGCTGGTGGTGTCGTCCGTCTCGAACAGCGACCGATACTCGCCGTACCGCTGCGCCTCCAGTTCAGAGACCGGGATGAAGCGCAGCGCCGCGGAATTCATGCAGTACCGCTGACCGCCGGCGTCGGCCGGCCCGTCACCGAAAACGTGACCTAGGTGGCTGTCAGCCCCGGTGGACCGCGCCTCCGTGCGGATCATCCCGAACGACCTGTCCGTCTCCGTGCGAACAGCATCCTCCGTGATCGGCCTGGTGAAGCTCGGCCATCCCGTGCCACTGTCGTACTTATCGGTCGACGAGAACAGGGGCTGACCGGAGACCACATCCACGTAGATCCCAGGCTCGTGGTTGTTCCAGTACTCATTGTGAAATGCTGGCTCGGTTCCGCCCTTCTGAGTGACATGGAACTGGGTGTCGTTGAGGCGGCTGAGCGCCTCCGGAGTCTTGCTGTAGTCGCCTGGCACGTTTTCTCCTCTTCTGATGCCGCTAGCTGCGACGTCGATGGGGAAGTTCACAGACTTGCTTTGTCTCGGTTCCAGTGCTCGACTCGCTGACCGGCCGGGACCACTTCAACGGACGTGTCACGGCAGCCGTGCTGACTCAGGCCTCAGACCTGCCGATCACCGGCCTGCACAGCCGCCAGCAGTCCGTCCACATCCTCCGCGCACGGCCCACAGGCAGCGAGGTGCGCCGCTAATCCGGGATAGTTCTCGGCAGCATCGACACCGGCCGCGAGTAACTCGGCGTAGACGTGAAGAACAGCCATTGCCTCATCACAACCGACGTCACGCGGATCGGTGGCCAGGAATCGCTCGATCCCGTCCCGCCACTCGGTCATTACATTTCACCTCAACCTGTTGGTCAGCAAGCTCGGCAGCTCGTCGATTCACACTTACAGATATCCGTTGGTGGTCGGACAGCCGCGGATCTTACGGTGCGTATCGAACAAGTGTGCCTGGCACCTGATTCGATTCGTAGCCAGACATCATCGCGTCCACCGAGGCACGTCGACGCGTCGCTCGGAGGCGCCCCAGGCCCAACTCCTGTCCACTGCGTGGTAAGACGCCGAGGTCTGGTGCAGCTAATGCTTGTGAGCAGATATTGCTGTGTAGGCGAGGACCGGATACGAGGAGCTGCCTGATGAGAGCGATCGTGGTGACGGACGAGGCCGCGGGAACGGCCGGGATGACGCTGGCGGAACGGCCGGAGCCGGAGGCAGCGGGCAACGACGTCCTCGTCGAGGTTCATGCGTCGGGATTCACCCGCGATGAGCTGACATGGCCTGGAACCTGGACTGATCGCCTCGGCCGGAACCGGGCCCCGTCGATCCCCGGTCACGAATTGGCGGGTGTGGTCAGCGCGCTCGGCTATGGCACGAGGGGACTGTCCGTGGGCCAGCGAGTGTTCGGGCTCACGGACTGGACTCGCGACGGCACCCTCGCGGAGTACGCAGCCGTCGAGGCCCGTAACCTCGCCCCGCTGCCCGGCGACGTCGACTTCACAGTCGGCGCCAGTCTGCCGATCTCAGGCCTGACCGCGTGGCAGGGCCTGTTCGTGCACGGCCACTTCCAGATGGGGCAGAGCCTCCTCGTTCACGGCGCGGCCGGTGGAGTCGGAACGATGGTGACGCAGCTCGCCCGAGAGGCCGGTGCCTATGTCATCGGTACCGGACGCGCCGCCGATCGAGAGACGGCGCTCGACTTCGGAGCGCAAGAGTTCGTCGACCTCGACAACGACTCCCTGGAAGACGTCGGCGGCGTCGACCTGGTCTTCGACGTCATCGGCGGCGACATCCAGAAGCGGTCCGCAGGCCTGGTTCGAGCTGGTGGAACGCTGGTCACGATCGCAGGTCCGCCCGACGCACGACCCGCGGATGGCCTGGCAGTCGACTTCGTCGTCGAGGCCGATCGTGCCCAATTGGGTGAGGTCGTCCAGCGCGTGCGGGACGGACGGCTGCGCTCGAAGATCGGCAACGTGGCGACCCTCGACGATGCGGTCGCAGCCTTCAACCCGGTGGAGCGGACCAAGGGAAAGACCATCATCCGCGTTCGGCCGTGAGGCCACCGTTCAGGCGAAAGGCGACGAGGACAGCGGTCCGGCCACGTGGACCAGCACCAGCCAGAGGCTCGCTCGCGCCGTGAGGCTTGGTGACGGCCGCCTCCTGCTCCAGCCTTGCGAGCGCGCGAGCGCGGTTGCCGATTCTGCCCAGATCAGTCACCGAGGCCAGGCGCATGAGCCGATGTGACCAGCAACGCCGCCGTCAGGATCACACTGACCGCCGGCGACCGAGACTCAGATGGCGCCGAACATGTCGGAGCTGCGGCCCGGCAGAGGAGGCCTGACCATCACCGACAACAGCGACCATCGCCCACAGACAGCCGCGCCTGGGCACGGTCGTGGGCATTGACGACACGACGTCGCGTCCGCACGCACGACTGACGAGCAGGTTCATGCCGTCCCCCGGCGGCGGGGGGAAGGTCGCTCGCATTCCCCACTGCACCGACGAGAGGAACGTCATGGCCACGGTCGAGCTCACCGACGACAACTTCGAGAGCACCATCAACGACAACGACATTGTCCTGGTCGACTTCTGGGCCTCCTGGTGCGGCCCCTGCCACCAGTTCGCCCCAGTCTTCGAACGATCTGCCGAGGACAACCCGGAGATCGTTCATGCCAAACTCGATATCGGGGCCCAGCAGCGCATCCCCGGCGCCGTGGGCATCACGGCGATTCCGACTCTGATGGTCTTCCGTGAAGGTGTCCTCGTCTTCAACCAGGCGGGAGCCCTGCCCGCCGCGGCTCTTGCACAGGTCGTTGACGCTGTCAAGGATCTCGACATGGACGAGGTCCGAAAGGACGTCACCGCACAGAGTCACGAACACGGCGACGACACAGCGATGCCCTAGGTCCGCGGCCACACTGGTGTTTGCCCAAGGCGACACCCCGTGATCCTCGAGAACCCGACTGAGTGCTTCGGTGATGCGTCACCAAAGTAGACACCCACACTCCTGGGGGCCTTTGCTACGGACCGTCCGGCACGTTCCTGCCGGCGAAGGAAGGAAGCGCGACATGGCAACTGTCTCGTTCAAGGGAGCCAGCCGGGTCTACCCGGGCACCGACACCCCCGCTGTGGACCAG
>NZ_SMKR01000178.1 GCF_004348725.1 Kribbella turkmenica | reverse complement strand
GGCAAGGCACGTTCACGGATCCGTTCGGTCATCTCTGGTTCGTCGGCGACCACAGCCCACTGGATGCCTCGACGTAGACCTCGCCGCCGGGCACGGTCGGTCCGACGACTCCGCGAAGTTCAGCGTTTCGACGTGGCGCGGCGTTCCAGGTTTTCGATGACGGTTGGGCAGATGTCGATGTCGTAGAGCCTTTCGACGCTCTGCATGCCGCCGGGGCTTTCCGCGTTGATCTCCACGACCTTGTCGCCGATCACGTCGATGCCGACGAAGTACATGCCGTCGGCGGCGAGCTTCTTGCTCATCGCTTCGGCGATCGCGCGTTGGGTGTCCTCGATCTCGAGGGCGACGGAGCGTCCGCCGGCGCTGATGTTGGCGCGAGGGTCGTTGCCCCTGGGGATTCGGCGGAAGGCGGCCGGCTGGCCGTCGCGCTCGAGGATCTGTCCGTCGAGCAGGAAGATCCGGGCGTCCCCGTTCTCGCCGCCCTCGACGAACTCCTGAACGATCGCGTAACCGTCCTGGAGCACCGTCTCGGTCATCTGGGCGAGGTTCGCGTCGCCGTCGTCGTCGATCATGAACACCTTCCGCCCCCGGGCTCCGTACAGGGGCTTGACGACGCAGTGGCCGATCTCGCCGGCGAATCGTTCGATCGCCTGCGGGTCACGCGTGACCAGCGATCGGGGCCGGATCGTGTCCGGGAACTCCTCCAGGTAGAGCTTGCTGGTCGCGCGGGGCAGCGACGACGGGTCGTTGACCACGGTCACGCCGCGATCCTTGAGCATCTGGCCGAACACCACCCCGAGCGGACTCGCCCACGGCCGCTCCTGCAGGTCTTCGATGGATTCGTTGCGCAGGAACAAGGCGTCGAGGTCGTCCATGACGATCCGATCGGCGTCGCGCTCCTTGACGCGTTCCATGAAGGTCTCGAGGGTGTCGCCGTTCTCGAACTCCGCGGCGTGGGCCCGGGCCATGAGGTGCCCGTCGCTCTCCCCGAACGCGAGGTCGCAGACCCCGACGTACCACACCTCGTTCCCGGCCCGGGCCGCGGCCCTCGCGAGGCGTGTCGTGGTGTACTCGTCGATCTCGGTGGCGACGTCGTTGACCAAGAAGGCAAGTCTCATGCCGGCACGTCTCCTTCGTACAGGTCCGTGACCGACGCGCCGGCGCGCAGCCGGTCGAGGCGCTCCTGAGCGCCGGGCACGTCGAGCCAGCGGGGCCGAACCCATGGCGGTTGGAGCACCTCGCGGTCGAGGAGGTCCTGGATCAACGGGATGTGGTCCAACGCGAGCTTGCCGACGAACAGGACGTCGAGACTGGTGCCCTCTGCCAGCGCTTCGAGCAGGCGCGTGATCCCGCGCAGGTAGATCGCGTCCTTGACCGACCCGCCGCCGACGACGACCCGGACGGCGATGGACCAGGCGGTCTTTGTCGGTATCCGATGTTCTGCCCGCAGCGATTCGAAGATCTCCAGGAAGTCGGCGCCGTCGAGCATGAGGCCGATGGCAACAACCCTTGCGGCGAGGACGCGCAGACGCCGCGGGTCCAGGCCGCCGGTCAGGTACTCGGCGAGCACGGCGAGGCCCTCCTGGGTCTCGTCGTACCCGGGGAGTCCGATGGTCAGCAGCGTCAGTGGTTGGCGGGCGCCGTTCTGGTAGGTGACGACGTGGGTGCCGATCTCGTGATGCAGCAATGGCTCGACGCGGTCCGCCCTGATCGCCGCGGTCTCGGGGATCAGCAGCCGGCCGAACGACACCATCAGTTCGGAGACGTCGTCGCGCACGCAGACCTGCGCTGGGAAGTCCGGGTGCGTGGCGCGGTAGCGGTCGAACTCCGCGCGCGCCGCTTCCGCGAACGCGCCGGCTGTGACGCTTCGGCCGCTGGGGGGTTGGGGCGGGATGGCCTCGAGCAACTCCTTCGCGACGGCCGCGAGAGGCCGGCCGATCGCGCCGTACAGTTGCAGCGAACCGTAGACGAACCGTGAGGAGTCGCGATCTTCGAGAGCTGTGAGCTGTCGTGAGATCTCGTCGCGCTTGACCCGGAAGAGAGTGTGCAGGGCAGGGTCGGTGACATTCTCGACTTCGAGGCTGTAGAGATCTCGTCGTACCAGGTCCGGTTCGAAGGTCAGCGGTCTGAGGTGAAGCGTGGGCGCCGTGGCGAAGTCGCAGCGCTCGAAGTCTGCCCAGGCCTCCGCCGCGTTGGTCGGCGTGAGGTTGAGCAGCAGGTCCACGCCGCGTTCGATCTCGGTCAGGCGGGCGTCGATCTCGAGAGCAGGCGCAAGTTGCTGGGTGGCAGTGCTCATTCAATCGACGTACCCACATCCCGACTGCTGATTCGGGACGGCTGGGCAAGCGCATACCCAGCGGGCTGTCACCTGCCGACACCCGGTCGCGTTTCAGCGGTTGGCGGCCAGCACTGCCGCGAGGCCCTCCTGGAGGTCTTGGACGAAGTGGTCGGGGACCTCCAGCGAAGGGAAATGGCCGCCGCGTTCGGGTGACCTCCAGCGGACGATCTGCCGGTACCGCTCCTGTGCCCACGGGCGCGGGCACTTCTCGATGTCGCGGGGATACATGGTGATCGCCGACGGGACGTCGACCCGGAGCCCGGGATCGAGCGAGTTGTGGCTCTCGTAGTAGATGCGGGCCGCCGATGCTCCGGTCCGCGTCAGCCAGTACAGCGTGACGTCGTCGAGAATGCGGTCTCTGGAGATCGTCTCGAACGGGCTGTCCTCGGTGTCCGTCCAGTCGGCGAACTTGTCGAGGATCCAGGCGAGCAGTCCGACCGGTGAGTCGACGAGCGAGTAGCCGATGGTCTGCGGTCGGGTCGCCTGCTGCTTCGCGTACGCCGCGCGGTTGTGCCAGAAATCGCGGGTCTCCTCGGTCCACCGGCGCTCGACCGCCGTCAGACCGTCCGTGGTCAACCCGGGCGGTCCCTCCGCGAACGTCGAGTGGATGCCGAGAACATGCTCCGGAAACCTGCCGGCGAGAACCGTGGTGATGTTTGCCGCCCCAGTCGCCGCCGTGGGCTGCGAACTTGCTGTACCCGAGCCTCCCCATCAGTTCCACCCAGGCGGCGGCGATCTTCTCGGTTCCCCAGCCGGTGGTGGCGGGCTTGTCGCTGTAACCGAAGCCTGGAAGTGACGGAACGACGACGTGGAACGCCGGGGCGTCCGCATCCTTCGGATCGGCCAGTTCGTCCACGACATCGACGAACTCGGCAACGCTTCCTGGCCACCCGTGCGTCAGGATCACCGCAGTGGCAGCCGCGCGCGCGGAGCGGCGGTGCAGGAAATGAATGCCCAGGTCGTCGATGGTCGTACGGAACTGGCCGATGCGGTTCAGGCGCTCCTCGAACGGTCGCCAGTCGTATCCGGTGCGCCAGTAGTTCACGACATCGACGAGGTCGGCGAGAGGAACGCCCTGTTCCCATCGCCGAGGGCCGGGTGCGGCGCCGGAGACCGTCTCGGGCTCGGGTAGGCGCGCCGCCGCCAGTCGGGCGCGCAGCTCGTCGAGGTCGGCGTCAGTTGCGCGGGCTTCGAATGCCTGCACATCGCTGGTCGGACGGGACATGAGTCCTCCTGCCATCGCGGAACCGGCTGCAGCCTCACGCGAACCGGCTAAGACGGTTCTATCACGGTAGCCGGGAGATGTGAACCTGCTAAGGTGGTTCCATGCCTGCGGAGTTCCCCGACTTTCGCCTCGGTCGCGTGCTGGCGACCAGCTTCACGGCGACTCTGTCGGAGCGTCACGGTGACGCTGTGGAGCGCATTCCCACGCCGCGCCGACTGGTCGACTGGCTGGCAGTGAGCGGGCTCGCGGTGGACTCCTGCACCAGCGCCCAGCTCGAGCTCGCCCGGGAACTGCGGGAGTCGATCCACGCCGCCGCGACAGCGGCCGCGGTCCACGATGATCTTCCTGCATCTGCAGTCCAGGTCATCAATGACTGCAGCGCCAACGGTCGGGCCGCGGCCGTCCTGACGCCCGAGGGGGAGCGGCGATGGCGGCTCAGTTCGCCGTCCCGCGTGGAGGATGCCCTCGGCGTGATCGCTGCCGACGCGATCGGCATCATCTCGGGTGAGCGAGACGGAAAGCTGGCGCTGTGCGCATCGCCGACCTGCCGGGCCGCCTTCTTCGACACCAGTCAGAGCCGCACCCGCAAATGGTGTGACATGAACACCTGCGGGAACCGCCAGAAGAAGGCGCGCTTCAACGCCAACCGCCGCAAGAACGCCGCATCAGCGGTGTGAGGAACCGTTCGGCGCGGACGCCGCAGAGTGGTGACTCGTCAGGCTGGAGTGGCGCGACCCATTTCGCCGGCAGTCTTCTGTTCAGGCCTCAGGACGTTCGTCGGCTCGAAATGTTGGTGCGTGCCCGGGGAGCGCTGGTTGAGACTTGGGGGATGGCGACGCCGGTGGCGACGATCGATTCTGTGGTGCGGGCGGTCTGTGGGCGCGGCGTCGAGCGTCTCGTTCCGCTGGCCGGTGGCGGGATGAACGAGACGTACCGCGCCGAGCTCGGTCGCGATGTCGCGGTCGTCGTCCGGATCGCGCGGCAGCCTACGCCGTGGTTCGTCGACGAGGCGCGGCTCATGACGAAGGTGCGGGAGGTCGGCGTGCCGACCGCGGAGGTGCTGGGCCTCGAGCACCAGGTGCACAACGAGGAGCTGTTGTCCTTTTCGGTCCAGGAATTTCTGCCGGGCATCTCCCTCGCCGAGTGCGTCGGTGCGGTACCTGCCGCTGAACTCGAACGGTTGGTCATCGATGCCGGTGAGGCGCTGGCGCGGGTGCACAGTGTGGCTCCCGGAGATGACCAGTACCTCCGGCATCAGCTGCGGTCGCCCGATGAGCGCGAGGTCGCGCGAGTCGAACGCATCGTGGCGGAGGCGCTCGGCCCAGAAGCAGCTGTGACCGTGGAGCGCGGCGCTGACTTTCTGCGCCGCGAGCTGACGACCCGTACGGCGCCTCTGCCGTCGCTCGTCCATGGCGATTTCTGCCCGAAGAACATCCTGATCCACGAAGGGGCGGTCGTGGGCCTGATCGACTGGGAGTTCGCCGGCCTCTCGGCCCCGGCGTACGACTTCGCCCAGTGGGAGGTGGATGCCGGCGACCCCGTGCACGACCGGTCGGACCTGGTCCGTCGCGGGTACGCGCGGGTCGCCGATCCGGAGTCGGCCGATGCCGGATGGACGCCGGGCTTCGCCGTCGGCTGGGCACTCGAGAAGCTGGGCTGGAAGAACCCGGCTACGCCTGCGCAGTTCCGACGCTGCGTCGACGTGATTGCCCGCCACAGTGACGTGCTCAGGCAGGGTGGCCCTTCAGGTGGCGGCTGAGCGCGCGCTCGGCCTCGCGGGTGGCCTCCCGCTCGGCGAGAGCGTGGCGCTTGTCCCAGGTCTTCTTGCCGCGGGCCAGGGCGATCTCGACCTTCACGCGGCCGTCCTTGAAGTAGAGCGTCACCGGGACGATCGTCCGTCCGCTCTCGTTGACCTTGCGTTCGATCTTGTCGATCTGGGCGCGGTGCAGGAGCAGTTTCCGTTTGCGGCGTGAACCGTCGTTGAACCAGCGGGCCTGGGAGTACTGCGGGATGTGAACGCCGTGCAGCCAGATCTCCCGGTCCTCGACGATCGCGAAGCCGCCGATCAGCGACGCCCGCCCGGCACGGAGCGCCTTCACCTCCGGACCCTGCAGCACGATCCCCGCCTCCCAGGACTCGCCCAGCTGGTAGTCGTGGGCAGCCCTCCGGTTGCGGGCGATCACGGGGTCGGTCTCGGGCTTCTTCACACGGTGATTCTCCCCGGCCGGGCGTTCACGAGTCCCTGGGGAGGCCGGCGAACAGGTCGACGCCGTTGCCGGACGGGTCGGTGACGGTGGCGTAGCGCATTCCCCAGGGAGCGTCGAACGGTTCCTGCATGCCGGTGACGCCGTTGGCGACGAGGTCGGCGTACTTGGCGTCCACCGCGGCGGGTGACTCCAGTTCGAATGTCAGGAA
Source organism: Kribbella turkmenica (assembly GCF_004348725.1). Taxonomy (GTDB): domain Bacteria; phylum Actinomycetota; class Actinomycetes; order Propionibacteriales; family Kribbellaceae; genus Kribbella; species Kribbella turkmenica. Next base: position 9,025 of record NZ_SMKR01000178.1, on the reverse strand, counting down.
GGTGCGTCCGGTCGCGGGTGGGGTCCAGCCGGCGGTCATCTTGCCGCGGAGGTCGTCGCTGTCGAGCATCAGGTGCAGTCCGTTGGGCAGGTCGCAGCCCGCGTGGTCGTCCGGCCAGTGCTCGTCCCGGACGAACTCGAGGCCGAGTCGCCGGTAGAACTCGATGGCGGCGGTCAGGTCGGTCACTGCGATGTCGATCGCGTTCACGGTCGCTGGCATGGTCGTTTCCCTTCTCGGTGAGGTCTCTTCACTGAGAAGACGATCGGCGGCAGGCGCTGCACGACACCCGCCGCGGATCCGGGACTGGTCGCGCTGCCGGTCCGCTGGTGTGGCGGTCAGCTCGCGGGCTCAGGGGTGCGTGGCGGCGTTGGAGTGGCGGGGTGGTCGACCGGTAGACCGGCTGTCTGCCAGGCTCGGAAGCCGCCGATGACGTCCGTACTGCGGTGCAGGCCGAGTTGCTTCAGCGAGTGAGCGGCCAGGCTGGAGGAGTACCCGCCTTCGCACAAAACGATCCACCGGACGTCGAAGGACACCGCCTCCGGGATCCGTGCCGCGCTTCCGGGGTCGAGCCGCCATTCGAGATGGTTCCGCTCGATGACGATCGCCCCCGGAATCTCGCCGCCCGCGCGTCGCTGGTACTCCGGCCGCGTGTCCACGATCAGCGCCTCGCCTCGGCGTACGACGTCGAAGGCTTCCGCCGGCGTGAGTCGCTGCAGCTCGGCCCGGATGTTCAGGAGCCACTCGTCGATCGCCATCAGTCGCCACCGGTCAGGGTTGCCGCGGCCAACTGTTGCACGGCGGTGTCCACGTCCTCAACGGTCGTCCAGCGACCGAGCGACAGCCGGATCGCGGCCAGAGCGCGGTCGCGGTCGACGCCCATTGCCGTGAGGACGGGGGACGGGGCCGGATCACCGCTGTGGCAGGCCGAGCCGGTGGACGCCGCGAGCTCCGGCGCGTTGCGGAGTACGTCAGAAGCGATCGTGCCCTCGATGCTGAGGTTCAGGGTGTTCGGCAGTCGGCGCCCGGACGGTCCGTTGAGCACGACCCGGCCGGGCAAAGCCTCGGACAGGCGGTCCTGAAGGGCATCGCGGAGTTTCTGGATCCGGTACGGATCGCCGACGTGCCCGGATGCCAACCGGGCGGCGGCGCCGAGTCCGACCGCCAGCGCGACGCTCTCGGTGCCGGCCCGAACGCCGTACTCCTGTCCGCCGCCGTACACGAGCGGTTCGAGGGGTACGCCGGACCGCACCCACAGCGCGCCGACTCCCTTGGGGGCGTACATCTTGTGACCGACGACCGTCACCAGATCGATGCCCTGGGCATCGACGTCGAACGGCAGCTTGCCGATGTGCTGGGCGGCGTCGCAGTGGAACAGTACGTCGTAGTCACGGGCGATCCGGGCCAGATCGGCGACCGGCTGCAGTGCGCCGGTCTCGTTGTTCGCCGCCATGATCGACACCAGCACGGTCTGCGGGGTCATCGCCGCGTCCAGGTCGCCGGGGTCGACCAGGCCGGAACCGTCGACGGGCAGGTAGGTGACGTCCACGCCGTGCCAGCGCTCGAGCGCACGGCATGCCTGCAGTACGGCGGGGTGTTCGGTGACCTGGGTGATCACGTGGGGACTCTCCGACGTCGCCGCCAGGACGACACCGCGGATGGCCAGGTTGTCGGCCTCCGACCCCGAGCCGGTGAACACGATCCGCCCGTCACCCGCCCCGATCAGCCCGGCGATCTCCCGTCGCGCGGTAGCGAGCGCGGCTCGCGGCTCGACGCCGTACTGATGTTCGCTCGACGGGTTGCCGAAGGCGTGGCTCAGGTACGGGAGCATGGCGGCCGTGACGGCCGGATCGATCGGCGTGGTCGCATTGTGGTCGAGATAGATCATCGCGCCTCCCCCTGAACCTCAACGGTACGACGGGGATGCGTCTCGTACATGCGGACCGCGACGACCAGGCCCGACACCGCGGTCACGACCGCGACGACCCAGACCGCGGCACGCAGGCCCCAGACGTCGGCGACCACGCCGGCGAGCACCGCGCCGACCGCGAAGCCGCCGTCGCGCCACAACCGGTAGACGCCGACCGCCCGGGCGCGCCAGGCCGGATGGGCCACATCGCCGATGCTGGCGAGCAGCGTCGGGTAGACCATCGCGGTGCCGACGCCCAGCAGGATCGCGGCCACCACCCACGCCGGAAAGGTTTCGACCGCAGCAACCATGGCCAGCGCGACCGCCTGCACGAGCATGCCCGTCGTGATCAGCCGCTTGCGTCCCCAGCGGTCCGACAGCGGTCCGGTGACGAATTGCCCCAGGCCCCAAACGGCCGGATAGAGCGCGGCCAGGATTCCGATGCGCGACACCGACAGCCCGGCGGTGGCGAACAGGAGCGGGAACAGGCCCCAGGCCAGTCCGTCGTTGAGATTGTTGACCATCCCGGCCTGGCTGGCCGACGACAGCGCGGGTTCGCGCAGGCTGGTCCGGGCGAAGACCTCCCGGTTCGTGAGCTCACCGGTCGACTGGTGGCCGGCGGCCTCCAGTTTCGCGTGGTCCCGGGTCTCCCGTACGGCGAACACGGTGAGCCCCAGGCCGAGCGCGGCGTACGACAGGCCGAGCAGGAACGGCGCGGGACGCAGACCGTGGTGGGCGGCGAGGTACCCGGTGGCGAGCGCGGTGACGGCGACAGCCAGATACCCGGCGGCCTCGTTGAGGCCCATCGCCAGTCCGCGCCGATGTGGTCCGGCGAGGTCGATCTTCATGATCACCGTGGTCGACCAGGTGAGGCCCTGGTTGACGCCGAGCAACACGTTGGCAGCGATCACCCACGCCCAGGACGGGGCCCAGATCAGCAGCAGCGGCACGGGAAGCGCGATCAGCCAGCCCGCGAGCAGTACGGGCTTGCGGCCGAAGCGATCGGACCACGTGCCGGCGAAGTAGTTGGTCGCCGCCTTCGTGACGCCGAACGCGAGTACGTAGGTCAGCAGGAACGTGTACCCGGTCAGGTGAAAGGTCTCGTCGGCCAGCAAGGGCAGAACCGTGCGTTCCTGCCCGAGCATGCCGCCCACGAGTGCGTTCACCCCTACCAGCAGGCTGAACTGGGCAAGGTTCGCCCGGATCCCCAGACGCATCAGCCGGCCTCGAGGGCGCGAGCGGTAGCCGCGGACCAGTCCGCCGCACCGCCGCTCAGTACGGCGAGGTCGCGACGCCCGGCGCGCTGCAACAGGCTTGCCGCGGTCATCGCACGTTCTCCGTGGCCACACATCACGACCAGCGGCCCACGCGGTATCTCGGCCAGTCGATCGGGAAGCGAACCCAGCTCGATGTGCTGCGCATCCGGCAGGTGGCCGCCTTCGAACTCCGACTCCTGCCGGACATCGAGCACCGCGCCTGCGACCTCGCCCGGCCGGATCATGGGCAGGCCCTCGACCGGCTGTCCGGCCGCGGCCCAGGCTTCCGTGCCGCCGGTGAGCTCGCCGGTGAAGCGGTAGTCGATCTTCGCGGCCTGCCAGGCGATCTCGTCCGGGTCCTGATCGGGGTCGCGGATGACGACCAACGGCCTGTCGTTCGGGGCGAGCCAGCCGAGCCAGGAAGCGAACGCCGCCCGCAACGGAATCGACAGCGCCCCCGGCACGTGGTGGGCGGCGAAGTGGGCGGCCGGCCGCACGTCGATGAGCTCGGCCTCCATCGACCGGAGCGCCTCGACGTCGAGTGGCGGCAGCGACGGAGCCCGGTCCCGCAACGCCGGTCCACGCCGATTGACTTCGGCCAGTCGGTGGAAGTACGCCGGGAAGCTGCCGAGCGATCCGAGCAGCTCCTTCACGAACGCGTCCTCGCTCTCGACCTGGAGCAGGGGATTCGCCGCCTTCTCCCGGCCGATCGTGCTGACCCGGTCAACGCCCGGCGGTCCCGAGCAGAACGACCCGGCGCCATGCGTTGGCCAGACCGCGACCGCGTCGGGCAGCTCGATCAGCCGTTGCAGAGACGCGTACTGCGCACGCGCCAGCGCCTCGGTCTGGTCGGGTGACACCAGATCGGTCCGGGCCGCGGAGTCAACGATCAACGAGCCGCCGGTGAACACCCCGAGCGGACGGTCGTCGTCGAGCAGCAGGAATGACAGGTGCTCGTGCGTATGGCCCGGCGTACCGAGTGCGCGGAGCCGTAGTCCACCAAGGTCGACCTCGTCGCCGTCGTGAAGACCGCGGTGCTCGAACTCCCGCTGACCGTCAGCGGAGGCAAGCACCTGAGCACCATGGCCGGCCGAGAGCTGCCGGGCACCGGAAACGAAGTCGGCGTGCAGGTGCGTGTCGGCGGCGAAGGCCACTGTCAGCCCACGCCGCCCGGCCGCCGCCGACGTGGCGCGGAGGTCGACACTGACGTCCACCACGAGCGCCCGGCCGTCGCCCAGATCGACGAGGTACGCCGAGTTGCCCAGGCCTTCGTCCACGACCGGTACTACGGTCACGCGAGCCCCTCCCCACGGTTCAAGGAACTCCTTGCATAACACGCCGGGTCCTGCGCTATTGTCAAGAGAAGTTTTGAATAGCCAGGTCAGGAGCTGGTCGATGGGTGAGCACGCGGCGAAGGCGGCCTTGTTCGACGCGCTCACCGAGGCGGCGAAAGCATTCGCGAACGGGCGCCGGGCCGAGCTGGTCGACGTGCTCGCGCAGGGCGAGCGATCGGTCGAGGAACTCGCCGGCGAGATCGACCAGTCCGTGGCGAACACGTCCCACCACCTGCAGCGGCTGCTGCGCGCCGGCCTCGTCCGGACCCGACGTTCCGGGACGCATGTGTACTACACCCTCGCCAGCTCGTCCGTGGCGAACCTGTGGCACGCCCTGCGCGCCGCCGCCGAAGAACATGCCACCGGTCTGGAGCGACTCGCCCGGGACTACCTCGGCGACCGCGGCTCACTCGAAACCATCACCCGCGACGAGTTGGCGATGCGCCTGCGGGCGGGCGACGTCGTCGTACTGGATGTCCGGCCGGCCGCGGAGTACGACGCGGGCCACCTGCCCGGCGCGATCTCGCTGCCTGTCGCGCAACTGCGGGACCGGCTCGACGACGTACGCAGCGGGGCCGAGATCGTTGCCTACTGCCGCGGACCGTACTGCGTGTACGCCGACGACGCGGTCCGGCTGCTGACCGAGAACGGACGCACGGCGTACCGCCTCGAGGACGGCTTCCCCGAGTGGTCGATGGCCGGCCTCCCCGTCGAACACTGATCCGTTGCGGGATCGGCGTCGTCCCACCACGACCTGATGTCTTGCCGTAGTGCCGGCTCGGGTTTCTGCAGCGTGGGTTCACTGTGTTGAAGGATCTGTCTCGTTCGGTTGTGCGAGTTCGACGCCGGGCCGCGGCCGCGCCGGATCGGTGTGCGCGGTGCGGAGTCTCCGCGGGGACCGCCCGGTTGCGATCGGGGCGTTGCCGATTGCCTGGTGACTGGTGCTGACCGGCTCCGGGTGGTTGTCACGCGCCCACGCAGCCGCCTGTGTTCCGGAGCGAGCCGTCGTAGACCAGAACTCGGTGCAGCTCTACCTGCGGACCAAGGATGGCCGGCCCCTGGAGCCGCTCGCTCTACCGACGGTGCGCTGGAGCCAGTCCAGCGAGACCATCGGCCCGGTCGCGGTCCCGCTCACCAAGGTCGGCCCAGGCCAGTACGAAGGCCGGGTCGGCATCCCGCCCCCGGCGACTGGACAGTCCAGATCGCACCCCGCACTAGCAAGTACGAGTTACCGACATCCGACCTCACGGTTCGTGTCGGATGACCGCTGGTGGTCAGGGGTGGCCGAGTTGGCTGGTGGTGCGTTCGACGAGGATGCTGGTCGCGTAGCGCGGAGTGCCTGGTGGTTCCACGTCGGTCCACGCGCCGGTGTACTTCCGCGCGATCGTCTGTTCCAGCGCGAAGTCCGGATCCGGGGTGAGATCGTCGATCCGGCCGCGGAGCTCGAGGTAGTACGTCGGTTGGGCCGGATCCACGATCGCGAGCGTGATGCGCGGATCGCGGCGGAGGTTCCGGAGTTTCTGCCGGTTCTCCACCAGGCTGATGCGGACCCGGACGCCGTCCCAGTAGAACCACAACGGGGTCACGTGAGGCTCTCCACGCTTGCCGAGGGTGCCGACGAACGCGATGGCCTTCGAGGACAGCAGGTCGTGAAACCTGGCCGGGATTTCCACACTTGCCTCCTGCACGGGCGTACGTCGCGCTCCGGTCCGAGTCCGATTCACTGAGGCTATCCGGTTCGGTGGCTCACCTCGGCACGGTGATCGCGGGCTGGATGCGTACGTGCCGGCAGCGCACCGACTTGGATGGCGGATCACGGCGCACGCGAGCAGTGTCGAAGCACATGATCCTGACGGCGGTGGCTCGGGCGCAGGCGGCGCATCCCGATCTCGCGGCGAGTCCCGCTGGATGGCTCGCCGGCGTGATCTGGTGGAGGGCGGCGTCCGCACCATCGGCAGTATGGAGATGGCCTGGTTGGTGCTTGTGCTGGGCAACCAGATGTCACAAATGGGGGCGTCAGTGCTGTCTTGGCTTCAGGACAGGATTGTCGACCGAGGAGAGCAGCATGAGAGGCCGCGGCCGAGGCACGAGAGTGCGTGCAGGGGACGCGCTGTCGTGAGTTGGCAACTGAGAGGTGCGTGTGCGGGCGAGGATCCCGAGCTGTTCTTTCCGATCGGGACGGCGGGGCCGGGGTTGCTGCAGATCGAAGAGGCGAAGAGGGTCTGCCGGCGGTGCGAGGTCATCGAGGACTGTTTGGACTGGGCGCTGTACACCGGTCAGGACGCCGGAGTCTGGGGTGGGCTGTCCGAGGTGGAACGGCGTGCGCTGAAGCAGCGCGATCACTCCCGCCTATGCCGCCCGGTAGGCTCGGCCGCCCTCCGGTTCGAGGGAGACGACCTGGAGTGGAGGCCGTAAGCATTCCTCCAGGCCCCCCGAGCCGAGGCCTCGTCTGAGCGCCGGGACCGAAGCGCCTCCGGCCCGAGGCGGCAGCCCGGTTCGAGCGACTGTCCGTAGCTCCGTGCGAGCCGACGGGGGCCGGGGGCCCGGTGTGGGCCCCCGGCTGGGGTAGTGCCGGGTGCCGGCTAGGCCCCCGGCTGGGGGTAGTGCCGGGTGCCGGCCGGCGGTCAGGGCCGGGCGCCGGCTCCGGTCATCACCTCCTGGGCTTCGGGTGGGAAGACCCCGTCGGTGATCTGGACGTTGTCGACGAGCCGGTTGTTGTAGCCCGGACCTTCCGGGTTCCGGGCCGGGCCGACGTCCCACCAGTTCTTGGTGATCAGGTTGTCCTTGGTGTTGAACGTGTCCGGGTTGCCGTCGTCGGAGTTGACGTAGACCCAGCGGCTGCTGCCGAGGAACACGTTCTCGCGCATCACGACGTACCGGGTGCCCTGGTCGATCAACGCGCCGAACGTGACCCGGCTGTCGTAGACGTAGTTGCGTTCGATCACGGTGCCGGGACTGGCGGACAGGGTGTAGATGCTGCCGCCGTCGTGCATCGCCTGCTTGGTGTCGTGGATCAGGTTGTAGGCCACGTAGTTCTCGCGGAACGTGGTCGGCGTGCGGTAGATCGGCTGGTGGTTGTAGAGCCCGGCCTCGAGGTAGTACAGGTTGCCGCCGGGGTCGTTGATCCCCCAGCCCCAGCCGATGTCGATGCCGTCGTACGGCAGGTCGGTGAGGGTGTTGTGGGTGATCGTTGCCCGGGTCACGTACGTCGACAGGATGCCGGCGTTGTCGCGGTACTCCTGGCCGACCGTCGAGATGGTGTTGTCGGTGATCGTCACGTCGTGGTTGACCATCCGCCGGTCGCGCGGGTGATGCGCGTCCGGCTGGACGCCGCCGACGACGATGCCCGAACCGGCCGAGTTGGTGAAGGTGTTGCGGCGTACGGCGATGTGGGCCGCACCGTAGCCGACGCCGGACGCATACGCGTTCGGGTCCATGCCGAGGCCGAGCGCGACGGACCCGAGTTGCTCGAACCGGTTGCCGTCGAAGCTCACCCGCTCGGCGGCCGACACCTGGACCGCGGCGGGGATCTGGTGCCACTCGTTCCGGCTCTTCTCGAACTCCGGACAGCCGTCCTGGCAGCTGGTCAGGAAGTCGGCGGGTTTGGCGTACTCGCCGACGATGTGCGCGCCGCTCTGCTGGTCGACGTACCCGTTCGGGCCGCTGGGGAAGTTCCAGGTGGTGTGCGCGAAGGTCAAGTTTCTGAAGGCAAGGTTCTTGACGGGCTCGCGGTAGCTGCCGCCGACCTGGACGAGCGACTCCAGGCGGGGCAGGCGTACGTCGGCCGCCGTCATCGACCGTCCGTCGGCCGGCTGGTAGAAGACCTTGCCGTTGGCGGAGTCGAGGTACCACTGGTTCGGGCCAGAGATCAGCTCGTAGGCGTTGTTGAGGTAGACCGCGCCCCGGTTGTACGGCGACTTGAGGGTGTCGTACCCGAAGTTGTTGTTGTCCCAGGCCGGCTGCTCCATCACCAGGGTGTTGCCGTCGACCGTCCGGACCGGGGAGTAGCGGTCGGTGAACGACCCCATCTCCTCGATCTCGAGTTCACTGGGGTTCGAGAGCCCGGCGATCCGTTCGGCGAGGGCCGCGTCGTTCACGGTGAGGCCGCGCCGGCTGAAGGCGAGGTGGCCTCGGGTCTTCTTGGACTCGGCGATCAACAGCTGAGTGCGTTGGGCGAGCTTGCCGTCGACGTAGAGCTGCCGTGACCTGATGCCGGTCGGCACGTCGGCGACCCAGATGTTCTTGGCGGGGTCGTGAAGCGTCCAGCCGGTGACCTGCGAGCCGCCGGAGAGAACGGCGCGCTGGCCGGGAACGCTCTGCCAGGTGACGGTGTGACCGTTGCGGCCGCCGTCCCGCGCGTCGAAGCGCAGCGGTTCGCGGAGCTCGTGGGTTCCGCCGGTCAGGAGGACACGGAGGTCGGACTGCGAGTTCTTCGCCCGGACGAGAGCCTGCGCCGCGTCCAGGGTGCGGACGACGCGGTCGGCCTGCAGATTCTTGGGCTTCTTCCCGTCGGGGGCGACCAGGATCAC